>JAUIED010000334.1 GCA_030428905.1 Gammaproteobacteria bacterium | reverse complement strand
TGGCCAGGTTCCAGATCGGCACGGTACGCGGTCTTGCGGGATGCCCGAATCTCGAACGTGCCGAACTGCTCTTCGAAGTCCTTCGTCCATTCCAACCCGACGAAGTCAAGAATCTTGCGGCAGTGACCCTCGGCGTCTTCGAGGAAGTCCTCATAACGGATGGTCAGCACGCGATCCGAGAGTGCCTGCGCTTCGTCCGACTGGAAGCTCTCCATCAGCTTCCGCCAGGATATGCCCGCCAAGGCCGGGTAGGTCTGCCCTTGGGAATCCCAGAGCGCCTGCTCCTCTGGAGTCAGAGGCCCCCACAACCACTTGTCCACGCCCTGGTAGCCGCTCCACCATCGCATCTGCAGCCAGGAGTTGGCTACCGCCCGGCCATCCCGCACAACGTGCACGAACCGGGCTTCGGGAAAGATGCGTGCAAAGAAACCGAGGCGCGACCACCCGGTGTACTTGTGCAGCATCATGGGTAGCCCTGCAATCTGGTAGCGCTGTTCGAAAAAGGCGCGAAACCGCTTCTCCAGCCAGGGCGTTACGTCATCAGCAGTGAGGTCTCTGAAGGGCCTCGAATAGATAGGCGACACGCTGCGGTCAATGAGGCCGTAGCCTTCCGTGGGAATGAACTCATCCGCAATGCGACCGAGCAAGGCCGAGTGTTCAGCCCGATACACGGTGTTTGCCCACTTATAGAACCGCGCCAGACGGCGATGCCGTTCTTCAATCACCGAAATGAAGCTCGTGTGCTGGTGCTTGGCGAAGATCTCGTGAAGCAGCGTCGAGCCGCAACGTCCGGTTCCGACAATGAAAGCAAGCTGCATGCGTCGTCCTGAATGCCTGTCCTGATATGCGATGGCCACCATGCCAGCCGCGGATTATACGGGTCTGTAGCCGAAGGCGAACTGCGCAACCTCTCATTTTCCGGCCCAAGCTGTCAGCGTCGGAAATGCTGGGAATCAGCGCCCAGACACGGTAGTTTCCAGCTGCACACTGACATCGAGCGGAGGTTACTTTGAGTCAAGCAGATTTACAGACGGTTGCCGACAACCTGGCGATCCGGGAGCTGGTGGAATCCTACAACGACGCCGTCATGCGCTTCGATGCAAACCAGTGGGGTGGCAACTGGGCGGAGGATGCGACCTGGATACTGCCCGGCATGGGTGACGGTATGCAGGGGCGTGCGAATATCGTCGCCGCCTGGGAAGGCGCTATGTCCCAGTTCGGCCACGTGGAATTCTTTGCGTTTGCCGGGCCGATCCGTATCAACGGCGACACGGCCACCGGCAGGTGGTACCAGCAGGAGTACCTGGAGGAGAAGTCCGGCAAGAAGCGGCAGGTATCCGGCGTGTATGAAGATGAGTACGTGCGCGTGGATGGCCAGTGGAAGATTGCCAAACGCACCTACAACGTGGTGCGCGCCGAGGAAGTCTGAACCAGAGTGGGTGAGCCGCCGGCTGCCGCGCAGCCGCACATAGCCATTGTACTTTACAAGTACTTCGCTCACGGAGGCGCGCAACGAGACGCTGTGGCTCTGGCCCGAGCCCTCCAGGCGCGCGGGTTCCGCTGCACAATCTACGTCAGTCGATGTGAGAGCACACCGCCGAGCGACGTTCCGATTGTCGAGTTGGCCGTGTCAGGCGTGCAGAATCATCAACGGGCACGCGCGTTCGAACGGCGCTTGGGCACAATACTGGCGACCAATCACCGGCCGTACGTAGTGAGTTTCGTGCGCAGCGCGCACGCCGATTACTACGTGGCCGTTGATCCGTGCTTCGCGGTGCGCCTGAAAAGTAAGCGGCCTGACTGGCTGGTTCGACTCAATCCGCGGGATCGTTATCACCTGGCCGCTGAAAGCGCTGTGCTGTCTGGAAGCCATAGGCGTTACGCTTTTCTGTCGGACTCCCACAAGCGGGAATTTGCCTCAGCGTATCCACTGGATCCTGAACGCTGCGAAGTGCTGCCGATTGAAGTAAATCCATCGTTCAAGCGCAGCGCGTCCTATGAGTCCGATAGACGGGCTGCGCGAAACAAACTTGGCATTGCCGAGCACCAGCTCCTGTGTATCTCCGCGGGTTCCGGTTTCCGCACGAAGGGGCTCGACCGGTCCATCGACGCCATCGCAGCCCTACGCACCAGAGGCATTGATGCCCAGTTGCTGGTGGCGGGCGACGATACCACCGGGCCATTCGAGCGCCAGGCCAAAGTGGCAGGGATCGAGCAGCATGTCCGCTTCCTCGGAGGGCGTAGCGACCTCAATGAGCTGTTTTTTGCAGCTGATGTGTTACTGCATCCCGCTCGATTCGAAGCAGCCGGCAAAGTGCTCCTCGAGGGGTTGGCAGCCGGACTGCCCATAGTGACCACTGACGTGTGCGGCTATGCAGCGCAGGTACAGCTGTCCGGGGGTGGGGTTGTGCTGCCATCTCCGTTCGATGCAGCGTCTTTCGTCGATGCCGTGCTTACTCTTACCGACGCCGAACAGCGTGAAGAGGTCGCGCACAAGGCTTGTGCATTCGCCGCTACGCTTCCGCCGAATGCGATGGCCGAGCATCTCGCGCGGTCGGTGATTGCAGGATATGAGCAATCACGGAAGGTGCCCT
>JAUIED010000333.1 GCA_030428905.1 Gammaproteobacteria bacterium | reverse complement strand
CGCGCCAGAACACGCCTTGGCAGCAACCGCACGACCTGCATGATCCAGCGCCAGCGTCCGGGCACGTACACCGTGCCCTGCTGCTGGCGGCTGATCAGCCGGCAGATGCGCGACGCAACGGCCGGCAGGTCGGCGAGCATGGGGCCAGCCGGCAGGTGCTGCGTCATGCGGGTGCGCACCGGCCCGAGGCGCACGGTGAGGCAACGACCAGCTGGATGCTGCAACGAGAGGCCATCGATCAGGTAGTTCAGCGCCACCTTGCTGGCGCCATACGCGTAGTTCGAAGGGCGTGCGCGATCACCCGCGACAGAGCTCAACACCACCGCCTGAAACGCCTGATCCTGCCGGTTTGCAGCGTGTGCACGCAATATCTGAGCGGCGCTGGTGAGGTTGACGCGCAACATGCGCATCAGCGCGCTGCCGTCCGCTTCGGATTGCGCCGAATCGAGCAGCTGGCCCTGTGCGAGCAGAAGGTGGTCCGGACGCCCGAACGCCTCTACCAGATGCGCATAACACGCCATCCAACGGTCTTCAGTCTCACCGAAGTCGTGTACCACTACCGCTGCAGACACGGCACCACGGGACAACAGACGCTCAGACAGCATTGCCAGCGCTTGCGCGTCACGGCCAGCCAATACGAAGCCGCGGCCACGTGCCATCTGGCTGAGCACAGCCTCTGCTATGTCGGAGGTTGCCCCCGTCACCAGCCACAGATCATTCATACGAGTTGCATTCTCCTGGCAAACAATGAAGTGGTGAGCGGATCCTTGCTGCGCAGAAATGCGTTGAGGCCCGGATAGCCGCTGCGAAAGGTATCAACATCCATCAGCGCGTCTTTCGCAGGATAGATGGCACCGCCAACATCCCGCACGATGTGCTCGAGCTGGCGGTACACACGCGTGGTAGCGGGCCGATTGAGCAGATCCACGGCAATGTTCACGCCGCGGCGCGGATAGCTGAGCATGCCGGCACTGCGGTGCGCTCCGAACAGTTTGATGACCACCAGCGGACTGCCGAGGCCAGCGTGGCGAATCAGACGCAGCACACGCCGCACCTCACGCACGCGCTCCTGGGCGCTGCTGGCAAACGGCAGAACGCCCTGAAACTGCACGAAGCCTGCCCTGCCGTAGAGAAGGTTCCAGCGCTGCACGGCGTCCAGCGGAAAGAGATACTGCTGCATGGGCACCGGGTGCAGGCCCGAATCGGCTCGCCGCGTCAGGAGGTGGGCGCTGTTGAAAAGCTTCACCGTGGGGGCGTTGATCAGACCGTGGCGCCACCAGGCCGGCACCGACACCGCGCGACCAGTTGCGCACACCCCGGGCAGCCCGTCGTCCGCAACGGCCCGTGCGCAATCCACATAGCCGCGCACATCTGTTCGGCCAGCGCTGCAGTCCACCCAGGCGGCCGTATGCTCAAAGTCGCGGTCGGCATCTTCCAGAGACTCGAGCAGCGCCTCGGCCGCCTCTACACGCCGCAACTCGCGCAGCATGCTTCCCCGACCCCGCAAAGGTTGAAGCTGTATCTCCGCTTCTGTGATCAGGCCGGTAAGGCCCAGGCCGCCGATGGTCGCGCGAAACAAGGTGGGATGATCCACGCTGCTTGCGCAGACACATCCTTCGCCGGTCATCAGCCACAACCGCCGCACATGATGACCAAACGTACCGCTATGCACATGATTCTTGCCGTGCACATCATTAGCGATAGCGCCACCGACGGTGACATACCCGGTGCCGGGCACCACAGGCAGCATCCAGCCAGCCGGAACGACGTGCGCGAGTATCTGCGCAAGCGTTGTGCCGGCCTGACAGCGCAGCAGCCCGCTCGACGTATCGAGCTCAAGCACCGTGTTCATGCGCGTACTGCGCAGCGCCACACCGTGCGCAACCAGGCCGCTGTCACCGTAACTCCTGCCAGCGCCAACGGGCAGGTACGGTCTGCGAAGGGCCGCGGGATGGACATCGTCCGGCTCGAGAAGCGCCAGCGGCCGGCTGCGCCGACCACCCCAGGACACGAGCTCGCTGCGTGCTACCTCAGACACCGGCCAGGGCCCACAGGGCGATGCCGGCGCCAACGCACGTCCACGACGCCGGATCTTTGACGACGAACTCCACCGGATCGTCGTGCATGTGACCCCGATTGACAAGCAGCCACATGCGGCTGATCCAGAACAGCAGCACCGGAAAGAGCCACCACAACAGCTCCGGCTGCGTGTAACGTTGCGCCACGTCGGGGTCCTGAATATAGAGCGCCAGCACCACCAGACTGACGTAGCCGCTGGCGCCGCCCAGCGTGGTGATGGACTGCAGATCCGCCGCCACGTAGCCGCGCCGCGACGACACCCCATCTTCCCGGCGCAACAACTCCGTGCCGCGCTTGGCCATGGACAGGCTGAGAAACACGAACAGGCTGAAGGCCAGCAGCCAGTGCGAGACGACGATACCAAGCGCTGCACCACCAGCGATCAGGCGCAGCGTGTACAGCAACGCCAGGGCCAGGACGTCGAGCACCGCCACCTGTTTGATGTGGAAGTTGTAGAGGAGATTCAAAGCAGCGTAACCGGCGAGCCAACCAAGAAACTCCTCCGGCATCGCAAGATAGGCAA
>JAUIED010000105.1 GCA_030428905.1 Gammaproteobacteria bacterium | reverse complement strand
GATTGCGCCGGCGCGGGTTATCCGGCGCCGATCGTCGAGCACGCATTTGCACGGCAACGCGCCATCGAGCGCTTCAAGGCGTTATAGTTCCGCGCTGGCAGAACATACAGGAACACTATTCGTGGGAAATCTTCAGGGGAAAGTCGCCGTAGTCACGGGCGCGAGCCGTGGGATCGGCAAGGCCATCGCGCTGGCGCTTGGCGAGCAGGGCGCCACCGTTTACGTCACCGGCCGCACCACAGGCGATGGCGAGCGCACCATCGACACCGCTGCCCGGCAGATCACACAAGCCGGCGGTGAGGGCAGGGCGATTCAATGCGATCACGCCGACGATGCACAGATTGCCGCGGTGTTTGAGCGCATCGGTAAGGAAGCCGGTCGCATCGATATTCTGGTGAATAACGTCTACAAGATCCCGAGCCCGCCGGCCTGGGGCGGCGGCTTCTGGGATCATCCCATCCAGATCTGGGATGACCAGGTCGGCATCGGTCTTCGCGCCCACTATGTGGCGAGTTGGCATGCGGCAAAGTGGCTGTTCGAGGCGGGCCCTGGAGCTGCGGTGCTCAACGTCTCTTCGCCCGGCGGGCAGAGCTATCACTTCTCGTGCTCTTACGGCGCTGGCAAGGCCGGCCTCGACCGGCTGACCGCAGACATGGCCATTGAGCTGCAGCCAAAGGGTATCCCGGCAGTGGTGTTGTATCCCGGTTCGGTAGCTACCGAGTTCATCCAGGATGCTGCTGCAACCCAGGACATCGACCTCAGCCAGTCTCAGAGCCCGCAGTTCGTGGGCCGCTGCGCGGTGGCACTGCTGATGGCGAACGACCTCATGGATCGCACCGGCACCATTCAGTGGGTGGAGGACCTGGCGGAGGAGTTCGATATCTACGAGGCGGACGGCAGCCGACCGCCGCGTTACGCGCAACGTCCAGGATCGAAGGCATAACTATGGCAAGAAAGCTCTACGGTATTTCCGGCTCGCGCGCGATTCGCGCCTTGTGGGGCATCGAAGAAGTGGGGGTGGAGTACGAGCACGTGCCCACCCACTTCCGTGGCGATGCGCAAAGTGCGGAGTATCTTCGGGTGAATCCCAACGGCCGCATTCCTGCGCTCGAAGACGGTGATCTTCTGCTGTTCGAGTCGATGGCGATCAACCTGTACCTGACGAAGACCTACGGCGGCGACCTGTATCCGGCGGATGCGTTGGACGAAGCCCGTGCTCTGCAGTGGAGCGTGTGGGGGATCAGCGAGATCGAGCCGCTGCAGATGCAGATCGTCATCCAGAAATTTTTCACGCCCGAAGACAAGCGCGACGCCTCGGTAGTCGAGCGGGCGGCAGGGGCGCTCGAGCGCCCTTTCAAAGTCCTCGATGCGGCGCTGGAAGGTCGTGAGTATCTGCTTGGGGACCAGTTCACTGTGGCGGATCTGAACGTGGCGAGCGTGATGTTGTTGCTCAACATGGTGGGTCATGATTACAGCCACCACGCGCATGTTGCGCGATGGGCGCAGGCTTGTTACGGGCGCCCGGCGCTGGCGCGTGCGCAGGCGAAGGGCTGAAGCCGAGCCTCAGGCGCGTGTGGTCTGATCGGCGGTGACGTTGGCGTTGTTGATGGTGTTGTAGATGGACAGACCATCTGCGTAAGCGGTGGGTACGGTTGCCCTAAGCACACCGTTGGCTGGGTTGTACCAGAAGCCGCGAGTGTCGGTCTGTTTGTTGTTGGGGTGCCATTTCCCTGCGTCGTTGGTAGAAGAGTAGCGTATGGTGCCGCCGACGATGGGGTCGCTGAAGAGCGGGTTGCTGGGCAGCTTGTAGCCCTGGAACCACTCGGTCGACAACGTTGCTGGCCAGGTGCCGGTGCGTGCGAACTGGAGGTCGATTTGCCGTTGCGCGGCGCGCACGGCAGTCGCTGCGGCGGCGATCCGGGCGTCATCGTCGCTGCCTGAAAGGTTTGGAACGACGACGGCTGCGAAGATCGACAGCACCACAGCGACGATCAACAGTTCGACCAGCGTGAATCCCCTGCTGTTTGTAACAGACCGTCGCATACCATCAGTGTAGACGTTCAGCCCGCCGCCTCCTGGATGCGGTCGGCAAATTACAGGCAAAAAAAGGGCCGCATCGTGCGGCCCTCAAGGTAGTTTTTGGGGTTTGAACCCCGGGGTGTCCCCTTAACAGGGTGCTGTAAAAGTACTTCCTGTACTTTTTCAGCGACCGCGGGCTGTCGCCCGCTCGCGCCGAATCAAGCACTTGCGTGCTTGGTTCGCGGCCCGTCCGTCCCTGGCCGGGGTACCAGGCTGCTTTTTCAGCAGCCTGCTAGAACTGGTTCATGGTGTTCGCAGCACCGCCTGCCAGCAGCGCTTTCTCACCCAGGAAGTATTCCTTGTGGTCATCGCCGATGTTGGAGCCTGCCAGATCCTGGTGCTTCACAGCAGCCAGATCGCGACGGATCTCTCGGCGCTGTACGCCTTTCACGTAGGCGAGCATGCCCTCTGCACCGAAGTAGCCTTCGGCCAGCAGGTCCACACCCAGCGCCGTTTCGTGGTAGGTGGGCAGCGTGATCAGGTGGTGGAAGATGCCCGCTTCGCGCGCCGCATCCCGCTGGAAGTTCTGGATCAGCCGATCCGCTTCCTGCGCGAGTTCGGAGTCGTCGAGCTTCACATCCATCAGGCCCTTGTCGAACACCGCCGGATCCGGGTATGCGGAGAGGTCACGGCCTTCCGCCTTCCAGTCCTCGTACACCTGCTCGCGGAACTTCAGCGTCCAGTTGAACGACGGTGAGTTGTTGTACACGAGCTTGGCTTCCGGGCGCACCTTGCGGATGGCGTTCACCATGCCACCGATCTGGTCGAGGTTCGGCTTTTCGGTTTCGATCCACAGCAGGTCTGCACCGTGCTCGAGGCTGGTGATGCAGTCGAGCACCACGCGGTCGAAGCCGGTGTCCTCACGGAACGCGTACAGGCCATTGTCCAGGCGCTCCGGCTTACACAGCACACCCTTCTGGTGAATGGTGATGTCGCCTTCCTTCAGCTCCGACAGGTCGTTGACCGGGGTTGCTTTCAGGAAATCGCAGTACTTGTGGCCGAGATCGCCGGGCTCCTGGGAGACCGGAATCTTCTGCGTGAGGCCGGCGCCGAGGGAGTCGGTGCGCGCAACGATGATGCCGTTGTCCACGCCGAGCTCGAGAAATGCGTAGCGCACGGCGTGCAGCTTGGAGACGAAATCTTCGTGGGGAACCGTCACCTTGCCTGCCTGGTGGCCGCACTGCTTGGCGTCGGACACCTGGTTTTCGATCTGAATCGCGCAGGCTCCTGCCTCGATCATCTTCTTGGCGAGCAGGTAGGTGGCTTCCTCGTTGCCGAAGCCGGCATCGATGTCGGCGATGATCGGCACCACGTGGGTTTCGAAGTTGTCGATGCGATCGAGAATCGGCTTCGTGTCCTTGCCGGCAGCACGGGCTTCATCGAGCTCGGCGAAGATATGGCGCAGCTCACGGGCGTCGGCCTGCTTGAGGAACGTATAGATCTCCTCGATGAGGGCCGGTACGGAGGTTTTCTCGTGCATGCTCTGGTCGGGCAGCGGGCCGAACTGGGAGCGCAGGGCCGCAACCATCCAACCGGAAAGGTAAATGTAGCGCTTGTCGAGGCTACCTTGACGCTTCTTGACGCTCATCATCGTCTGCTGGGCAACGAACCCGTGCCAGGCGCCGAGCGACTGGGTGTACTTGCCCGGGTCGGCGTCGTAGTCCGCCATGTCGCGACGCATGATGTCGGCGGTGAATCTGGCGATGTCGACGCCGGTCTGAAAGCGGTTCTGATGGCGCATGCGCACCACGTATTCCGGGTTGATGGCGCGCCACTCCTGGCCTTTCGTCAAAAGGCCCTGACGTACCTGTTCGATCTCCTCCATATAGGACATTGGCAGTTCCTCGCTCGGGTTGGGTCTGGGAAGTGGGCGCACTCTACCGAATCGACCGGCGAATGGGGCGACACCAATACTTTCCTGAAAGTAAATTCTTAAATTTCATTTACAACTTTTGGGCATTGTCCGGCGTTTCTCCGAACTTGGGTTGGTGTGGGGGCGAGGGGCTTACTAGACTGAGCGATGGCAATCAGGCGGCTCGGAAAACATGCGCGTTAGGCAGTTGATGGATGAAAGTGGCGTTAAATTCGGCACCAGTGGCGCTCGCGGGCTGGTGGCCGACATGACGCCGGAGGTGTGTTTTGCCTACACCGCCGCCTTTCTGGATGTCATTCGGTGTCCTGAGGGCGGGCGCGTGGCACTGGGTATTGATCTGCGTCCGAGTAGCCCCGGCATCGCTGCTGCCTGCGCTGCCGCAATTCGCAGCCGCGGCCTGCAAGCGGTGTACTGTGGGCCGCTGCCGACCCCGGCGCTTGCCTACTACGCAATGCGCAGAAACATGCCGGCGGTGATGGTCACGGGCAGCCATATCCCCTTCGACCGCAATGGCATCAAGTTTTACCGCGCCGATGGCGAGATCTCCAAGGCAGATGAGCAGGCCATATCGGATGCGGACATCAACCTCGCACAACTGCCGTTGGCGGAAGATCTGCCGCCCATCGATACGACGGCTACCAGCGACTACATCCAGCGGTACGTCGATTTCTTCGAGCCGGAGTGCCTGCAAGGCATGAAGCTCGGCGTCTACGAACACTCGAGCGTTGCGCGGGATCTGCTCGGCGCGCTCTTCACGAGGCTTGGAGCGCAGGTCACGGCGCTCGAGCGGACCAACGCCTTCGTGCCCATCGACACGGAAGCGGTGTCTGCCGAAGACACTCAGCGTGGGCTCCGCTGGTCGGCGCAACACGGCTTTGACGCCATACTCTCTACCGACGGCGATGCCGACCGGCCGCTCATTGGCGATGAGAATGGGCGGTGGCTGCGCGGCGATGTCGTTGGCCTGTTGTGCGCGCGGCAGTTGGCCGTCGACGCAGTTGCCGCGCCAGTTAGCTGCAATACGGCGCTTGAGCGTTGTGGTGCCTTCGATACCGTGGTTCGCACACGCATCGGTTCGCCCTACGTGATCGATGCCATGAACGTGCTCGGCCGCAGTGGATCGAGCATCGCCGGCTTTGAAGCGAATGGCGGCTTTCTGTTGGGCAGCGAGATCGTGCGGGACGGCCGTCGCCTGGAGCCGCTGCCCACCCGCGATGCGGTGCTTCCTATGTTGGCGCTCCTGGCGAGCGGCAAGCCATTGTCGACGCTGAGCGCCGATCTGCCAGCGCGGTTCACAGCGAGCGACCGGCTGCAGAATTTTCCAACGGAGTCGAGCCGCGCGCTGCTAGCAGGTCTGCAGGAATCACCGGCCGACATGCTGGCGCTGTTCGGCCGGCATGCCGTGGAAAAAGATCTGACTGACGGGCTGCGCCTGACCTTCGACGATGGTGAGATCGTGCATCTGCGTCCCTCCGGAAACGCCCCGGAGTTGCGCTGTTACGCCGAGGCAAATACGGAAGCGCGGGCGAGGGAGCTGGCGGCACAGTGCCTGGCGGCGCTTACTGCCTGAAAGCTCGCGCCGCTGACACGCGCCGCAACTGCTCGGAAACGGGTCGCTTGCTGGAAGCAAGCGACCCGGGGGGAGGCTACAAGCTTGCAGGGTCAGCAAGCCGGATGCCTGGCCATTGCCCTTCGGCCTTGACGATGTTGCCTGGAATGTCCTTCTTCCAGGTTTCATAGACGCTCAGGTTCTTGTTCACGTACAAGCGGCCCTCGACGATTTCGAACGCCCGTCCATCTACCGAGAATTTCTTACCGAGAGCGGTGCCGAAAGCGCAGTAGCCGCCATAAGCCGGCGCATAGCGCTGCGGGTTCGCCTGGAACGCGTTGCGATTCTCGGCGCTGGCGAATCGGTACACGGCACCATCGTGCTGTGCCGTGAACTCAGCCGTGCCGAGCACCGGTTCGCCCTGGGTGAAGTAAGCGACCGCGTCGTGGCCGGCCAGAATCACGTCGTTGGCGTCGGTGGATGTTTCCACTCCGGCGACGGCGTGTGCTGCGGCAAGCCAGAGGGCGATTGCGGCGATGGGTTTCCATGGTTGAGCCATGTTGAAGTCTCCTTTGGTTGTTTCAGGGGCTGGAAATCAGTGCTTCTGGGGCGTGTTGCCTGGTTGATGGAAGGTATTGTAGGGAGCAGAATCCGTACAAAATATGCCGAAAATGGTCTTATATATGTCCATAAACGTTTATGGTGAAGATATTCAACATGATCGACTCAGCGCGTTGCTGCGTCAGATAGATTTCTCGGCGCGCGTGTTTTTCCGCGAGGGTTACTGTGGTGAGTGGGCGGTGGACACGTCTGGCAGCACCCACGCCCCCTTTCATCTGGTGAGCTATGGGGAAGGCTGGGTGCATACCGATCATGCGGCGCCGCGCAGGCTCGTCGCCGGGCAGCTGGCGTTTTTCCCACGCGACACGAAGCACGTGCTCTCCGCGAGCGATGTGCCGCCGACGCTCGATGGCATTAACCGGCCGCCACCGGAACGGCTCAGCGGCGAGATCACCAGGTTGGTGTGTGGGTATTTCCGGTTCGATCAGAAGACAGCTGCACCGTTGCTGGCCAGTTTGCCGAGCATGGTCGTGCTCGACCTGTCGGATTCCAGCGATCCGGCCACACGGGACCTGGTCAGCCTGTGGATGCGCGAAGCCACCGGGCAGTCGCTGGGTGCAGATCTCGCTGTGGATCTGTTCGCGGAGCTGGTCTTCGTGCACATGCTCCGCTCTGAAATCAGTAGCGGGCGCTTGCGCGGTGTGATCGGCGCGTTGGGCGACGCCAGACTCGGCGCGGTCATCGCCGGGGTGCATTCAGATCCGGGAGCTGCGCACTCGCTGGCAGCCATGGCCGAGCAAGCCGGCTTGAGCGAGTCGGCGCTGACTCAGAGATTCAGAAAACAGATCGGCATGACGCCCGGGCAGTACGTGAAGCATTGGCGGATGCTGGCGGCGGCGCGCATGCTCACCGATTCAGCGGCCAGTGTGCTCGAAATTTCCGAATCGGTGGGCTACCAGACGGAAGTGGCTTTTCGTAAGGCGTTCAGCGCGCACTTCCAGATAGCGCCGGGACGTTATCGACGGGAAGCAGAGGCGAGAAAGAAGGGCGTGGGGTAGGGGCCGTTCCTCAAGGGACGTGGTGAACGAGAGCCGGCGTAGCCGGCTCTCGCGTCGAGGGTCGCGCCAGCCTAGAAACGAACCGTTCCTGTAACCCCGAAGTATCGCGGCTCACCGATATGCGACCAGCGGGCCGAGTGGCCGAGAATGGCGCCGTCGAACGGAATACTGAAGTTCGAGTACTGGTAGTCCTCGTCGGTGCAGTTACGGCACCACACGGCAACCTCGTACTTGTCGTCTGCGGAGCGAATGCCGCTGCGGAAGTTGACCAGCTGGTAGCCATCCTGCTCTTTCACGTCCCGCGGGCCGCCGGGATTCAGCGTGACATCGCTTCGGTAAAACAGGTTTGCGCTCATGAACCACGACCAGTCGGAGCTGATCGGCAGGTCCAGGGTGCCGCCGATCACACCGGTGAAGTCGGAGGAGTTGTTCAGGTTCTGATTCGACAGATCGCCCGCGCCGGGTACCACACCCACTTCACCGCCGTAGGAGGCATCAACCCACTGCAGCGAGAAGTTGAGATCGAGGTATTCGTTGGCAGCGAAGTTGCCTTCGATTTCGAAGCCTTCTGAGGAGGCGCTGGCGGCGTTGGTCACCGCGAATGTGCCGTCGGGCCGCAGCACCTGGATCTGCAGATCGTCGAAGTCCGTCACCCAGGCGGACGCCAGCAGCTGCAGACGGCCGTCGAGCAGGCGCGACTTCAAACCGATCTCGTAGTGATCGGACGTCTCCTCATCGAAATTCGGCGAAGAAGGCGCCAGGCCCGCGCAGAACGGGCTGGCCGGGATGGCAACGGTTCCTGTCGCGCAGCCGGCAACCGGATCACCCAGGCCGAAAGCCACACCTGCCGCGTCGCGGGTCATGCTGATGCCGCCGGACTTGTAGCCATGGCTGTAGGTCAGGAACGTGGAGACATTGTCGTTCCAGGCGTAGTTGACGCTGAACGTGCCCGTCGGCTCGCTGAAGTCGATTTCCGAGTCATAGTCGAAAACGACCGGCAGCGGCAGAGAGTTCGGCGCGCCAGGGAAGAAACCGCCGGTGCCGGGCACCGTGTTCACCAGGGTGCCTTCCTTCTCGTCGTCGGAGTAGCGGAAGCCGCCGGTCAGCGATAGCTGGTCCGTCACATCCCAGGTGACGTGCACGAAGCCGGCGATGGATTCGATCTCCTGGGTGAACTCGGCGAGGTAGGCGCGTCCTGGGGTCAGGAACGGGCCTAGGAAAAACAGATTGTTGACCTGCGGGCCCCAGATGAACTCGTTGGTGAGCTCGATCTCTTCTTTCGAGTAGAACGCACCGACAATCCAGTGCACGGAACCCGAGCCGACATCGAAGTCGCCTGCAGCGCGTAACTCTTCGGAGAAGAGGCTCACTTCCGGCAGGTTCTGGTTGCTGCGCAGCATGTCCACGCCGGTGAAGTCGTTGTCCTTGAAGTTGGAATCCTCAAACTCGCGGTAGGCGGTGAGGGAGGTGAGCGTGACGTTGCCCACGTCGAGGTTGATCTCCAGCGCGGCGCCGAAGTCTTCCGCCTCGTATCGGGGGGTGACGTTGGTGCCGACCTCACGCTCGTCTATGTCCGCGGGGATCGTGTCGTTTGAGCCGATGGCTGCCGCCAGCGGCTGGTTGAACAGCGCATCATTCGGATCGTTTCGCGACTTTACAGGCAGGCAGCAGGCCTCATCCAGCTCGCTATAGTCCACGCTCAGCCACACATCGAGGTTGTCGGTGGGTTGCCACGCCAGTTGGCCTTTGATGGTCCAGCGGTCCAGGTCATGCAACTCGCTCTGACCATTGCCGACGTTGTCCAGCCAGCCATCGCCCGTGCCGAGGTTGGCCGAGAAGCGTCCGGCGAGCTGGTCGGAAAATGGAATGTTGATCGACCCTTTGAAGCGTGCGCGGTTGTGTTCTTCGTAGCTGACCTGAGCCATACCTTCCATGGCCTCGGTGCTGGGGCGCTTGGAGATGAAGTGCACCACACCCGCGGAGGTGTTGCGGCCGAACAGCGTGCCCTGAGGGCCTTTGAGGATTTCCACGCGCTCGATGTCAGCGAAGTCCGATGCGGCCAGCAGGCCGGAGCGGGAGCGGTATACCCCGTCCACGAACGTGCCTACCGCGGGTTCGAAGCCCATGTTGAACACGGAGTTGCCGAGGCCGCGCAGCGCGAAGGAGGTACCTACGCCGGGCGGGTCCACCGCGCGAATGTCCAGCGACGGGGTGACCGCTCGCAGATCGAAGATATCGTCGACCAGGTTTGCCTCCATCGCCTCTGAGCTAACGGCGGTGATGGAAATCGGCACGTCCATCAGCGACTGCTCGCGCTTCTGGGCGGTGACGATGACTTCCTCGATGACGGGTTCCGCGGCCTGCAGATGTCCGGTGAGCAGGCTGCCGGCGCTGAGCGCCAGGAAGGATCCGACGAGCTTTTTCATAAACCTCTCCCCATGGTTGTGCGGCCAACATAGCAGCAGCGATTCCGGCTGCTTTTGCGATGCGCGTCTATTTTCTATTCGGCGGGCTGGCGCGTTTCTATTCGGCGGGCTAGCGCGGCAGGTCGTGCAATACTCAGTTACGGCACCAGGCCGGATGGTTGCGGCAATAGCGTTGCTCCGAGGCGACTCGCTCGCGCTCGAAGTGATCGGCGCAGCTCTCGGTCGGGGAGATCTGCTCAAGGTTCAGCCAGACGGTTTCGGCACGTGTGGCCTGCTCGGGCGAAGGATCTGCCCGTAGCGCCATGATCCACTGTGCGCAGTAGCGCACTTCCGCCTCATCGGCTTCGGGGATGTCCGGCGCATGGCCTGTGAGCTGCGTTTGGAAACCGACGTGTGACCAGCCCGACACCGGCAGCTGCGCGTACGGCGTATCTGCCTCAACTGGCTGCAGAAGATCCACTTCGAAGCGCGACCCCAGCCTTTCCCGGATCAATCCGGAAAGGTGCTTGCCTGCCTCGTCGGCGGGCTGTTCGGCACCGCCGGTTATTGCTGCCTGCTTGTGGAGCTTGGCCTGGTCGCATCCGGCGCCGTACAGGGTCGCGTTTGGCGCCAGCCACCGCGCGTGTGCCGCATCGTTGCCTGCCGCACGCATGTGCGTAAGCCATTGCTGGATGAAGGCGAAACCTCGCGCTTCGGTAACCGCTCGACTGGGGTCGGCCGGCTGCTGCGCGGGACCGTACACAAAACGCCCGTCCTGCAATCTGAAGTCCTGCGCAGAGTAGGCAAGCTCGCCATTGAATACCCGGTTCAGCCGATCGCCGTCCTGATCGATCCGCGCGCCTGGGGCTTCGTCGCCGGCCTTGAGATCCTGCCGGTAGTGCATGGCGTTCGAGCCTTGCCTTGGATTCGCCAGCATGAAACGCCAGATCTGGCCGGTACGATACTTGTTGTCGTGATTCGACCAACGTTCCAGGATCGTACCGTCAGCGCCACCGAAGTCGAAGATCGTCTGTCCGCGTATGTTCAGCGGTTGATGAATGTCGTAGTAGCCGAAGTCCGGTGGGAATGCCGCTACGCGCAACGCTGCTCGGTAGCGGTGCGCGGCCATAGGGCCGGCAACGATCTTGAGATCTTCCCTGAGGGCTTCTTCTGTGGGTGCGGGGGCCTCCCGCGGAAAGCTCATGACATTGGCGTAGTGGGCGCGGACGTCCGTGAGAGATGCGGGTTCAGGGCGTCCCTGCAGCCCGTGCACTTGCACCCGCTCCGAGAACTGCGCCATGTAGGCATCGAGTTTGGGATTGTGCCCGCGATCGAGGTCCGCTTGGCGTAGAACGCCGTTAGCGATGCGCAGCTCGCCGTTGAGACGATCCGCCGATACGGTGCTTTGCAGGTTGTATTGCGCGCATGTCAGCGGCAGTGGAGCAGCGTTGCACGCTGCCATCCATGTGCCAAGTAACGCCGGCATGAGCCAGCTTGCTTGGTGCTTGCGCATACCTCGATAACGTCAGCTTCTGTAGCTGTCGTCTCTGCGGTCCAACTTGCGTAGCCACGCCGGCCACGCCAGCGCATCAACGCTGCCGTCGAACAGCAACTGTGATTGTGCCGCAGCTTTCGGCCCAGAACCTTGCGGTGGCATGTTGATGTTGGCGGTTCCAGCTGACAGCGCGCGGATCTGCATCGTGCACGCCCGTTCCAGGTAATACATCGCCATGAATGCCGCGTTGGCGGTGCAGCCGACGGTGAGCGTGCCGTGATTGCGCAGAATCATGAACTGTCGGCTGCCGAGATCGGCAACGATCCGTTCCCGTTCGTCGAGATCCAGCGCGACACCCTCGTAGTCGTGATAGGCAATCTCGCCGCATTGCATGGCGTGCTGAGTGATCGGCATCAGCCCGTCGCTCATCGCCGATACCGCTACACCGTCATTGGTGTGCAGGTGGATGACAAACATCGCGTCTTCGCGCGAAGCGTGTATGGCGGAGTGAATCGTGAACCCGGCTGGGTTGATGTCGTAAGGGCTGTCGGCCACCTTGTTGCCGTCGAGGTCGACCTTCACGAGGCTGCTTGCGGTGACCTCATCGAAAGCCAGACCGATCGGGTTGATGAGGAAGTGGTGTTCGGGCCCTGGCACACGGGCTGAAATGTGGGTGAAGAGAAAATCGTCCCAGCCGTGCAGGGCCACAAGTCGATAGAGCGCAGCGAGATCAACGCGCGTTTGCCACTCGTCGTCGTGGCTTTTAGCTGCGGTTGTTGCGGATTCGGCCATCGGGGTGCCTCCGGATGCGTTCGCCACAGCCTACAACAATACGCAGCGTACACAACTGGCCGTGCGCACCCTATTGAACGCCTGCGTTGGCCTTCTCCAGTGCGTTCCACTCGTCCAGGTTGCTGCCGTACTCGATCATCACGTGTTTCTGGTAGGCCGGCCGGCTGCGCAGCCGTTGATACCATGCGTTCAACGCGGGGAGGGCGGGGCGCTCGATCGGTAGCGTCATGTAGCGATACATCATCGCGCCAATGGCGATATCCGCTACGGTCAGCGATTCTCCGCAGATGTAGCTGCGGCCCTGCAGCGCATTGTCGAGCTGTGCGAAGGTCGTGCCGCAGCCAGCCACGGAGCGTTCGATCTTCTCAGGTGTGGATGGCAGGCCACGCACCAGCATCTGGAACAGGGGAAAGAACGCAAAGGCAATGTCGCTACGCTGCCACTCCATCCACATATCGGCGCAGGCCTGACCGGGCGCATCGTCTGGCCAAAGAGAGCCCGCGCCGTAGCGGCGTGCCAGGTAGCGCACGCATGCGTTGGACTCCCATACTACCAGCGCGCCGTCGCGCAAGGTGGGAACCACTTGTACGGGATTCGGGTAGCCGGCTGGGTAGCCGAACGATCCGCCCACGTCCTCGCGTTGGTAGGCGATGCCGAGCTCTCCGAGGGTCCACATCACTTTCTGCACATTGGCGGAATTGCGGCGTCCGAGCACTTCGATCATAGGCGTTTTCCTCTGCGATTCGGCGGCGTTACACTCAAGCGATGATACGACTGAGCGACATCGACTGGCGAATTCTGCTGGGCGCTTCCGTCACCGTAGTGTGGCTCGGCGCCGGCGTGCTCTACTTCCTCCACCAGGACGGCACGATCTGGAACATTCCCATCGAGAACCTGGGTAGCTTCCTCGAGGGCGGATTTGCGCCCCTGGCGTTTCTGTGGCTCGTGATCGGCATGTTCATTCAGCAGAAGGAGCTCGCTGACAACACCGAGGTCATGCGGCAAACCATGCGGATGAGCGAGCGGCAGGCAGAGGTGTTGGCGGCCAGTGAGCTGAATCAACGCCAGGAGGCATTCTTCAAGATCGCCGATAACGTGAAAAAACAGCTCGCGGCAATCGAAGGCATGCTTTTCATCTCCTGCTTTGGCGAGACTGAAGGCAGTATCGTCTCACCAGAAACTATTCACGACATGTGGCACAAGCTTGCCACCGGTGATGCGGACATCTTTGCGCGCGGCTTTCTTTCCACCGATCTCAAACCCTACGGCGGCGGGGAGAAGATCTTCTTCGGCACGGCCATACGCAGGCGTCATACACAGAACTTTGTGGACACGTTCGATCGGCTCATGCGCCTGGCGGAGAATTGCGATCAGGATGGTGTCATCACTGGAACCGTCGCCGGCACGGCGCACGGTATGGTGTACAACCTGATGCAGTCCGCCTCGCCGAACGCGGCGAGCGCCCGCCTGGTGGACGTGTCGAAGTACGAAAACATCGTTCAGCAGGGGAGTGGTTGATGGCGTCATTCGAGTACGGAATGGACTATGCGGATATTCGCGACCAGGTGGCGCGTATCTGTGCGGAGTACCCCGGTAGCTACTGGCAGGAACTCGACGACAAGGCCGAATACCCGCATGCATTCGTCGATGCGCTCACGCAGTCGGGCTACCTCGCGGCGCTGATACCGGAGGAGTACGGCGGTGCCGGGCTTCCCATCCGTGCGGCTTCGGTGATCCTCGAAACGATCCATGCAAACGGTTGCTCGGCAGCCGCATGCCACGCGCAGATGTACACCATGGGCACGGTATTGCGCCATGGCAGCGCGGAGCAGAAGCAGAAGTACCTGCCGGCCATCGCCTCAGGTGCGCTGCGCCTGCAGGCGTTCGGCGTCACCGAACCCACCACCGGCTCCGACACCACGCAGCTCAAAACCCGTGCGGTGAAGCAGGGCGACCAGTACGTGGTGAACGGCCAGAAAATCTGGACCAGCCGCGCACATCAGTCAGACCTCATGCTGCTGCTGGCGCGCACCACGCCGGTGGATCAGGTGACGAAGCGCACCCAGGGGTTGTCTACTTTCCTTGTGGATCTGCGCGAGGTGCGTGGCAACGGCTGCGAGATTCGCTCCATCCCTACCATGATCAACCACAACACCACCGAGGTGTTCTTCGACGACATGGCGATACCTGCCGACAGCCTGGTGGGCGAGGAGGGCAATGGTTTTCGCAACATTCTCAGCGGCATGAACGCTGAACGGGTGCTCATCGCCTCGGAAGCGCTCGGCGACGGGCGCTACTTCCTCGATAAGGGGGTGGCCTACGCCAACGAGCGCGTCGTGTTCGGCAACCCCATTGGCAGCAATCAGGGCATCGCCTTTCCGCTGGCGCAGGCCTACGCGCAACTAGAGGCGGCGGAGCTGATGATCCGCAAGGCAGCGGCGCTCTACGATGCTGGCGAGGACTGCGGCGAGGCTGCCAACATTGCCAAGTATCTCGCCTCAGAAGCTGCGTGGAAGGCTGCTGACGAGACTTTCCAGACCTACGGGGGATTCGCTTTCGCCAAGGAGTACCAGATCGAGCGCAAGTGGCGCGAAGTGCGGCTGTGGCGCACCGCACCGATCTCCAACAACATGGTGCTCAATTTCGTCTGCCAGAATGTGCTGGGCCTGCCGCGCAGCTACTGAGCGAGCGCCAACCACCAGGCGTAACCGATGAGTGCGCAGGTCAGGGTGCCAGCGAGCACCTGTCCCGAGTGTCCGAGCCAGCGCAGGTTGCGGCGGGCGACCGCCAGGCCGATGACTGCGCCGCAGGCAAAGCCGAACAGATGTGCGGCAACGTCGGTGTTCTCACCGCCGGTGCCGGTGTAGGCCACCATCGCAATCGCAGCAAACACCGGCGCGAAGCTGCGCCGCCACCCCCAGGCCCGCAGGTAGCCTCGACGCCACACGAATGTGCCGACCAGTCCGAGGCTTGCGAACACTGCGGTGGAGGCGCCGATGGAGCGGAACTCGGCAGCCTGTACCAGGGCGTTGATACCGTTGCCGCCGGCGGCGGCGATGACCACCAGCAACCAGGCAAGGCCGGAGCCCAGGTAGCGGCAGGCCAGCCAGCCGAACACGCTCCCAAACAGGCTGTTGGCCAGGATATGGCCGAGATCCGCGTGTAGGGTGAGCGCCGTTACGGTGCGCCACCAGTCCCCGTCCAGGACCGCACCTGCATGCATGACACCCGCAGCGCGCCAGTCGCCGCCAGCGATGAACTCAACGAATGGCTCGCTCCAGATGACCAGCAGATAACCGAGCACGCCCAGACGGCCGTTGTCGACGATGTCCACCGGCGTTGGCGGCGCCGGTTTGAATCTGTTTTCCCTTTCGTATTGCGTGAGCTGGTGTTCCGCAGCCGCGGCCCGCTCCGGTCGCACCAGCAGGTGCCAGGTGCCGTCCACCCGGTGAATGTGATGCTCCAGGCCCACCGAGGCCAGCACGAGCGCTAGGTCTGCGAGGGGCGAACGAGCAGATGCCGAACGTATGCTCTGCCAGCCGGGTTCGTTGTCGATAGTGGATGCGTCGTTTGCGGGAAGCCGGAATGGTATAGTCGCGCGTCACACCGTTCCACAGGACTGCCCATGAAGTCGTTCCTCACCCTCTGCGCAACCGTCCTGCTGCTGAGCCTCTCTCACACCACCGTCGCGGCTGGCGAGGGAGACAAAGCCAAGGACCAGCACGCACAGGACAAACGGG
>JAUIED010000104.1 GCA_030428905.1 Gammaproteobacteria bacterium | reverse complement strand
TCGAAGTCGCTGGCAAGAAAGTCACGCAGCTGCGTGAACTGCGAGCCTTGCGGCTGCGGCATGAACTGATTGGGAGGCGCTGCCGGCGGTGCCGGTGTGGCCAAAGCCACGGACTTCATCAGGCCGGTGGCGAACCGCTTCAGACCCTCTTCAATACCTTTTCTGGTGGCATCTTCAGACAACGCATCAGGCAGCGGCATCTGTACCACCGTGTCACCTTGATGCAGCGTCATGTAGAAATAGAAGCGATTCGGATCGAACAGGCTCAGCACCATGGGCTGAAAGCCGTAGCTGGCGCCAATCTCCTGCGCCACCGCACCACCGTCTGCATCCGGATCGATGAACTCCACGGAGAACTTGCCGTCACTCTCCGCCGCCAGCGCATCCAGCACGCTGGTGAGTGTGCTGCGAAACGCCACCAGCTGCTCCGGCAGCACCGCATCGGACGACACGTAACCCTTGAACGCTACGGGATCGGCGATGTTGGCAAACATCGAGCCGCCGCCCTGAAAGCCGTAGAGCACTTTCTTGATGCTGCGCGTGATGTCGAACTCCGGGTTGCGCAGCAACACGTCGATCTCGGTTTCACCACCGGACTTCACTTCGATGAGGTCGCGGAAGCTCAGCACTTCGTACTCGTCGCCGTACATGACGAGCACGTCAAAGTACGCATTCACCAGTGCCGACTGATAGCGGTCGGTCACCTGGAACGGCACCGAACGGATGCCGTACTTGGTGTTAGCCTCGTCCTCCATCTGCGGATCGCTGGCCGGGTCTACCACTTCTACCCGCACGCGACCGTCTCCTGCTACTTCGTACTCCTGCAGCAGGTCTTTCATGCGCGGCACCAGAGGCGCGAGCAGGGGGTGGGTCTTGTCCGAAAAGTAGCCGCGAATGAGCATGGGCTCACGAAGCTGACGCAGGTAGGAGCGCGTCGCTTCAGAGATGGTGTACTGCTGCCCTTCGGTCATGTCGAAGCGCAGGCTCGACACCTGTGACAACCAGACGTTGGCAAGCAACACGTTGCCCACGACAAGTGCGGTGCCCACGCGCCATGCGTTGTGCCGCGCCGGCGGCGCGTCGGCTGCCCAACGTTCCCGCTCCAGGGCGAACACGTTCAGCGCCAGAAACGCCACGGCAATGGAGACGTAGTAGTAGAGGTCTCGCGCATCCAGCACGCCACGGGTGATGGATTCGAACCGCGAGCCGCTGCCAAGCGCGTAGAGCAGCTCCGTCAACCAGCCGCTGGTGAGATCGGTGAGGGTGTTCGAGCCCAGGAGGTAGAACATCCCGCCCAGCAGCCCCGAAACCAGCAGGGCAACGATCTGGCTCTGCGACTGAGCGCTCACAAACAGGCCAATCGCGATATACGCCGCACCCAGCAGCATCGCTGCCACGTAGCCTGCGATGATCGGGCCCCAATCGAGGCTGGCGAAGAAAGACAGGCTGATCGGCAACGGCAGGGTCAGGAACAGCGCCAGGCCCAACAGCAGCCAGCAGGCGAGAAACTTGCCGAGCACGAACTCCCAGGTGCTGGCCGGAAGCGTAGCCACAAACTCCAGGGTGCCCGTGCGCCGCTCCTCGCTCCACATGCGCATGGTGATGGCGGCGCTGAGGAAGATCATCAGTACCGGCATGGACTCGAACATCGGCCGCACATCGGCGATGTTGCGGGCAAAGAACGCATCCAGCCAGAAGAACGCGAACAGCGTCACCGCCAGAAACAGGGCGATGAACAGGTAACCGATGGGAGCGGCAAAGAAGAGGCTGAGCTCCTTGCGCTCGATATCGCGAATGACTCCGAGCCGCATCAGGCCACCTCCTCATTGACACGCCGGAACACGGCTTCGAGATCGCGCTGCACCGGGGTGAGCTGATAGATCCGCGCACCTGCGCCGACCAGGGCATTCGCCACGCCCGCAGCACTGGCATCCAGACCACCTTCCACCTCCAGGTGCCAGGCGGCGTCTTCGCGCACGAGCGAGCGCACACCCGCAACCGAGCGCAGCGCCTGTTCAACCCCGTCGCCTTCGGCGATCACGCGCAGGGTAGAAGTTTCTACGAGATCAGAAAGCCGCTCATCCACCACCAGGCGCCCGCCCCGCAGGATCAGGGCCCGATCACACACCGCGTTGACCTCCTGCATGATGTGTGTAGAGAGGATCACCGTCGCGTGCTGTGACAACGACTTGATGAGCGTGCGCATGTGCTGTGTCTGGGAAGGATCGAGGCCGTTGGTGGGCTCGTCGAGAATGAGGAAATCGGGCTCGTGCAGAATGGCCTGCGCCACACCGACCCGTTGCTTGTAACCCCGCGACAGCGTCGATATCGGGTCGGTGAGCTTGGCTTCCAGCTCCGTGCTGCGCACGGCTTTCGGTACCGCGGCACCTGCATCGAGGCCGCGCAGATTGGCGACATAGGTCAGGTAGTCGGCGACCGTCAGCTCCGGATACAAAGGCAGGTTTTCCGGCAGGTAGCCGATACGCTGCTGCGCCCGGTCCGGGTCGTCGGCGATGGGCCGGCCGTCCATGCGCACCTCCCCGGACGACGGCTCGAGGTACGCCGTGAGCATCTTCATGATGGTCGTCTTGCCGGCACCGTTGTGGCCCAGAAGGCCCACGACTTCGCCCGGCTCGATGTTGAACGACACGTTGTCCACGGCGACAAAGTCACCGTAGCGGCGCGTCAATGCTGCCGCCTCCAGCATGCCTCTACTCCTCCAACTGGCTCGGGCGGCAAGGTAAGGGCTTTTGCAGGAATTTCAAGTGGGCAAAGCGTTATCATCACCCAATGCCTACCCACATCGACATTCCGGGGCCCACAGGGACCATCGAAGCCAGCGTCGAGACGCCGGAGCAAACCGCCGGCCGCATCGCCGTGCTGGCTCACCCACACCCGCAGTACGGCGGCAGCATGCACGACGCGGTGCTCGACGTGCTGGCGCGGCAGTTGCTGGATGCGGGAACACTCGTGGTGCGCTTCAATTTCCGCGGCGTCGGCGGCTCGGACGGCCACTACGACAACGGCCGCGGTGAGGCTGACGATCTTCTGGCTGTGGTTGCCTGGGCGGCCAGAGAATATGCGGACAGCGCGCTCCTGCTCGGCGGCTATTCCTTTGGCGCTGCAATGACCTGGCGTGCCTGCACACTGGGGGCACAGCCCCAACAGGTTCTGCTCCTCGCGCCGCCTGTGGGCACCATGGCCTTTGACGGCAATCTGCCCGACTGCCCTGTAGAGGTCTTTGCCGGCGAGCAGGACGAGTTCATCGATCCGTCCAAACTTGCCGCCTGGCAGGGCGTGACGGTGCACCAGATCGCCGGAGCGAACCACTTCTTTTCGGGCCGAATCAATGAACTGGCTGCTGCCATTCGCGCCACGCTCAGCCAGCACTGACCGCAGAAACGCAGCTCACTGCGGATTGTCGCGATGCGCGTCCAACCAGGCGCGAATGCTGCGCAGCGGCTCCATCAAAGCCCGGGCCTGCACCTCACTCACGGCCTCCGCTACATCCCGCATGGCCACCACGGCGTCGGCAATGGCCCGCTCCCGCATGGCCGCGCCCTCGGCGGTGATGGTGACGATCTTTGAGCGCCCATCCGTTTCGCTCGGTGCTATCTCCACCAGCCCCTTAGCCACCAGCTTGGACAGCGTGTTGGTCATAGCACCCTTCGTGACCTGAAAGGCATCGGCAAGCTGCTTCGGCGTGCGCTCGCCACCCAGGCGCACGAAGTGGTTGAGCACCGAGAATTGCGAGATCGTCAGCCCCGCCGGTAAAGCCCGCTCAAACCGCGTGCCCACAAGCTGGTCGATGATGCCGATCTCGTTGAAGAGTTCGAACAGCAGAATCTGGCCGGGGCTCGGCTGTTGACTCGTCACCATAGTAGTTTAATATTGAACCATCTAGTTCAAAGTTAAACCATTATGCAACGACGCTACCGCCTTCTGCCAGCCGTTCTGACCGCCCTCCTGTTGACCGCCTGCAGCGAACCGTTTGGCCCCTTTGCGGGAGGCCGGCTTTCCGCGCCGATTGCAGATCAGCCATTTGTTGACTGGCCCGGCATCGCCTCCGTAGACACCGTGTTCGTGGAGACTCGACCGGACGATCCCTATTCAGTGCAGACCTGGGTAGTGGCCGTGGATAACGCCCTATACATTCCCACCTCGTTGATCCTTGGCGACGAAGCCCCTACCAACCGCACGTGGGTGCAGAACATCGAGGCAAACCCCGACGTGCGGCTGCAGATCGGCGGCGCGGTCTATGCAATGCGCGCAAGCCGCGTTAGCGATAAGGACCAGCACCGGCAAGTGCTGGAAGCCTTCCAGCGCAAGTACGCGTCCGAGCTGCCGGAGATCGACAGCCAGGCAAGTGCTGCATGGCTGTACAGGCTGCAACCGTCGGGCTGAGCCTCAGATCAGCGGCACGCCCGACAGCCAGTCATGGAAGTAGAACATCAACCCGTGCGCTACAAGACCCACCACCACCGGCAGAACGAGCTCCTTGGGTGCCAGGCGGTTGCGCCCGGTGAGGATGGCAGCAAACGGAACGTTGGAGGTAACCCCGGCAAAGCGGGCCCAATCGTCACCGAGCTTCGCCGCCTTCTTGCGGTCCATGAGCAACGTGCCGATACCCGCCAGCAACAGGAAGGTGGTAAAGAACACCACAGACACCGCGTCGCCATTGGCCGCCAGGTGCGACCCCGCCCATAACATCACACCCCACATGAACGGATGCCGCGTGACGCGCAGCAATCCGGTGGTTTCAACGCCGTCGCCCTGCAGCATACGATCCATGCCCACGGTGGTGGGGTTACGCACCAGAAAACCGCCCAGGGCGAGAATGGCAGCCAGTGGCATGACGATCTTCGGCACCAGCAGCAGATCGGGGCTCGGGTACCAGAAGTAGTCTACGCGCGGCAGGTTGCCGTACAGCCAGATGAGATAACCAAGCGCCAGCAGCGCGATCACCGAATACAGACCCTGAAAACCGCCCTCGCCGATGGCGCCCGCGATCTGCGCACGCAACGGCGTGCTCGACAAGCCAAAGTGGGTCAGCAACAGCACGGCTCCCGCCAGGGCCATCTCGAACATCAGCATCGCTCCTGCTCCGAAACGCGTTCAGATTACCACCGAACGATGCCAAACTGACCGACAGAAGTGAGAAGGAGGATATCCATGACCGGCAGGCTCGAAGGCAAGGTAGCGCTCATTACCGGCGCTGCGCGGGGGTTGGGCAAAGCCATCGCTGAGAAGTTCGTCGCCGAAGGCGCACAAGTCATCATCAACGATCTGCACGCGGCACCCGCTGAAAGTACAGCAGGGCTTTTCGGCGGCCGCGGCATCGGCGCCGACGTCTCGGATCCTGCGTCGGTGCGCGCCATGTTCGACCGCGTGAGTGAACTCACAGACCGCCTGGATATCCTCGTGAACAACGCCGGAATCAGCGGCCTGGAGGGCAACAACCAAGCTCAGGATCGCGTGGCACAGATGGTGGCACGGGCTGAACACGCAGCGCTCGGAGAGATCCTGCCGGACAACAGCACGATGGAGCTGGCGGACGACGACTGGCTCAAGCAGATCGGCGTGCACCTCAACGGCACGTTCTTCTGCTCCCGGGAGGCGTTGAAGTTCATGACCCGACAGGGCGCGGGCACCATCATCAACATGGGCAGCATCATGGGCACCTTCGGCCGCCCTGGAAACACACCGTACTGCGCCGCCAAAGCGGGCATTCTCGGCTTCACCCGGGCGCTGGCCCACGAGGTGGCTAACCAGAACATCCGCGTGAACGCCATCGCCCCGGGCTGGATCCACACAGACATGACCGACCCGCTGGAGCCGCTGCACCCGCTGCTGCGCGCGCAAACGCCGCAAGGTCGTTTGGGCGAACCGGATGACATCGCCTGGGCGGCGGTGTACCTGGCCTCCGAGGAAGCGAAGTTCGTCACCGGCCAGACACTTTCTCCCAACGGCGGCTGGTATATGTCCCAGTGAGCGGGCAATCCCTCGACTTCATCGACGCGGGGCGCAACGTCGACTGGGGCCGCACCTCAGCAGACTACGATCGCTATCGGCCGGGTCCGCCGGACAGCTTCTACCGCAGGCTCAACGCCCATGACGTCGGTCTGGACGGACAGCGTATAGCAGACCTGGGCACCGGCACGGGCCTCCTCGCTCGCCGCTTCGCCGCCGATGGCGCAATCACCACCGGCTTCGACATCGCTGAAGGGCAAATCCAGATGGCTCGCGCCGCCGCCGAACGCGAGGGCCTCGCCATCCGCTTTGAGGTCGCCCCATCTCACGCCATTCCAGCGGCAGATGCGAGCTTCGATGTGGTGACAGCCAACCAGTGCTGGCTGTATTTCAAGCAGCCGGAGACCATCGCCGAGGTGATCCGCGTGCTCACCCCGCAGGGGCTGCTGGTGATCTCTCACTTCAGTTTCATGCCCCGGCTCGACCCGATCGTTGCCGCATCCGAACGGCTGGTGCTCGAGTTCAATCCAGACTGGAATGGCGCCGACTGGCACGGCCGCGTGCCGCCCGACCCGAAGTGGGCCAGGCCGCACTTCGACCTGGTTGGCTTCTTTGTTCACGACGAAGCCGTACCGTTTACACGTGAAAGCTGGCGCGGGCGCATGCGCGCGTTGCGAGGCATCGGTGCGGCGTTGAGCGAAGAAGAAGTAGCGCGCTTCGATGCTGAGCACGACGCCATGCTCGCAGGCATGGCGGGCGAGACGTTCGACATCGTGCATCGTATCGATGCGCATATCTATCGGCCCAAGGCGGATTAACTGATGACAACTGCAACCACCGCCGATGAAGGTCGAGCGTATGATCAGAATACCGGCTTCGGCACGCCCCGCTACCGAACCTACGTGCTCTCTGCGTTAACGCTCATCTACATATTGAACTTCGTCGATCGCGGCCTGCTCGCCGTGGTCGGCCCTGATCTCGTGCCGGAGCTTGGGCTGACAGACACGCAGTTCGGCCTGCTTACCGGCTTCGGTTTCGCCCTGCTCTATACCATTGTTGGTATTCCGCTGGCGCGGTACGCCGATGCCTCTCACCGTGTCTGGATCATGACCGTCTGCGTTGCCCTGTGGTCTGTCATGACGGTGCTGTGCGGGCTCGCAACCGAGATCACCATAGGTTCTCTCACCATCGGCGCGTTCTGGGTTCTGTTGATGTGTCGTGTGGGTGTAGGTATCGGCGAGGCCGGCTGCACGCCACCGGCCAACTCCCTGATCGCAGACTACTACGCCCCGCGCGACAGGTCCCAGGCGCTTGGCGTCTACTCGATGGGTGTCACCCTGGGCGGGATGTTTGCCAACCTGATCGGCGGCTGGGTAACCGACGCATTCGACTGGCGAACGGCATTTTTTGTCGTTGGCTTTCCCGGCGTATTGATTGCCCTGATTTTCAAGCTGACGGTAAAGGAACCGCCTCGCGGTTTCACCGATCCAGCAGGAGCGCAATCGAAAGAACCGGTTCCACTCCGCGAAGCGATCCGCGAACTGATGGAGAAGCCCGCGTTCTGGCTGATGACTGCTGGAGCGACCATCGCCGCTTTCTGCGGCTACGGAATCTCCTCGTTTCAGTCCATCTTCCTCGTTCGTACACACGGCATCACTACCGGTGAAGCGGCCATATGGATCAATACACCCGTGGCTTTGTCAGCTGCCATCGGTACGTTTGCCACCGGCTGGCTGGCAACCAGACTGTACAAAACACATCCAGGCGCCATCGCCTGGGTTCCCGCCCTGGGACTGGCCGTATCAATCCCGTTCTATGTGTTCGCGTTCAAGACCGAGAGCTTACTGCTGGCTGCGTTCGGCCTGATCATCGGCGGATTCGTGAAATATGGCTATATCGCCGCTCAGTACACCATCGGCCAGGGCGTCGTGAGCATGCGGGTGCGCGCGATGGCGATAGCGGTGCTGCTCTTCATCGCCAACCTGCTAGGTTACGGTTTTGGTCCCCTCTTCATCGGCTTCACCTCTGACATCTTCTTCGTCAACGGCGCAGCGGAACTCGGTATTGCGGCAGAGGAGCTGGCTCGAAACGACTGCCATCCGCGAGCCATCGGAGCGCTAAGTGAAAATCTGCAGAACGTGTGCGGTGCGGTTTATGCGCAGAGTTTACAGTCGGCAATGATCATCATGGCGGTGCTGTACGCAGCAAGCGCGTTGTTCTACCTGCTCACCTGGCGCCGGCTGGACAAGGATATGGTGGACAGAAACGGCGCCGGCTGATGCGCGTTCAATCCAGAACGATATGCCCCGCCAGCGCCAGCGTGCGCGCCTCAACGCTCTGCACTTCCACAAAGCCTTGTGAGCTCGCAGGGTTCAGACCGTCGCTGGCTTCCATGGAGGCATGCTCCTCGAAGTACAGCGAAGCCGGGCAATCCCTTAGCGCCTGGAAGTAGCAGTTGCCCTTGTACAGCCCTAGCACCACCACACCTGTGGCCTGCTCCGTCAACGCATCGATACCTTTCTTGGCTGCTCGCGTGGACGGGTCGTAGTAGCGGCCGTCGTAGAGCTGATCCGAGATGTGTTGAGACAGATGCCTGAACAGGTCGCTGGCGCGCCGGTCGAGCACTGCCTGATAGAGTGACATGAGCGCAAACCCGAGAATCTCCATGCCAGGCGCCTCGTAGACACCCCGGCTCTTGGTACCGATCACGCGGTTTTCCAGGGCGTTGCGCATCCAGATGCCGTTGCGCCCACCGATCTCGTTGGCGCGCAACATGATGTCGAACGCATCGCCCGATTCGCCGTTGATGGCCACACAGCGGCCCCGCTCGAAGGCAAACTCCACAGACTCCACGCGATCCGGCGCCTTTTCCGGCCAAACACCCATGACCGGGTCGACAATCTGCGAAGAGGTCTCGAGGCTTTCCAGGTCTTCCGCCTCGTGGGAAAGCCCGGCGAGGTTGGCGTCCGTCGAGTAGCGCTTGCGGTTGTCGCCCAGTGAGGCTTCGATGCCCTGCGCCTGCAGGTACTGGGCCATCTGCTTGCGCCCGGGAAAACGCTCCAGCAGCTCCGGGTCGCGCCAGGGTGCGTACACACTCATCTCCGGCGCCAGCACGTTGGTGTAGCGCTCGAAACGGATCTGATCGTTACCGCGGCCCGTGGCGCCGTGGGACAGCACATCGCATCCTTCCGCGCGCATGGCATCGAGCAGACCGCGCACCATCACCGCCCGGCCGATGCCGGTGGTGTTCCAGTAGCCGCCATCGTAACGGGCCTGATACTTCAGCACTTCGAAGCAGCCTTCGGCCATCTCCGCGCGCAGATCCACCACCCGGGTTTGTGCACCCGTGGGGTTCATCTTGTCCACCACGCCTGAGATGTCGTCCTCATCCGGCTGCGCGAGGTCTGCCGTAAAACACAGCACTTCCACACCGTGGCTGCGCAGAACATGCGTCACGGTCTTGCTGTCCAGACCACCGGACACGCAGATTCCAACTTTGCGGGATTGAAGATCCTCGAGGCGCATGATGTACCCTAACTCGTCGCTACTGTTGAACGGCGCGCATCATACCGTTTTCGCCGCGCGAGCGCGCCGGGGTGATCACACGGTCAGCAGGCCTTGCACGACCGGAAACACACGCCCGCCGACCCGCAGAGTGTCACCAATCTGCAGGTAGAGCCGCGACGGCCGGTTGATTTCCACCCCCTGATCCACCACCACATCGAAGCTGCCGCCGCGTAGCCGGCGAAGATAGGCGGCGAAGGCGGTATTGGCGCTGCCGGTGGCCGCATCTTCCCGCGGGCCGCCCGAGTCGAAGAACATGCGGGAGGCAAAGTCTGCGGCCGGCTCGTAAGAATCCTCGGTGAACGCAAACACACACTGCACACCGTCGGCCAGTAGCCGTGCCCGCAGCTCCCCATGCAGCCGGATGGCACGCAAATGCGCCAGGCTGGTGAGGCCAATCAGCACGAATCGCGGACCGACTTGAGCCAGCATGGGCGGGTAATCCGGATGCACGGCATCCGCCGGCAGTCCGAGCAGCTGCGCCGCATGATCGTAGCCGCCCTGAAAGGACACTTCCGGCGGCTCCATGAAGCCGATGCCGTCGGCAAAGCGCACGGGCACGTGGCCGGCGGGCAGATCGAGCGCGTAGTCGCCATGGCCACCGGCCAGCACCCAGGCGGTGCCCAGAGTCGGGTGGCCGGCGAAGGGCAATTCCCACTCAGGCGTGAAGATGCGCACCGTAGCGATGCCAGCTCGCTCATCCAGCACGAAGGTGGTCTCCGAGAAGTTCATTTCCCGGGCGATATCCTGCATCTGCTGGTCGGTGAGCCCGCCCGCTTCCCGCACCACGGCCAGCTGATTACCGGCAAACGGCCGCTCAGCGAACACATCGACGATCTGAAGAGGTAACTGCATGGGAAGCTCCGCACTCGGCGGGTTAGTATTCGTCAGGTAACCGGGAGATGCCAATGAGCGGAAAAGTCCTCACCATCCTCGTCGCCGAAAACCACGGCGAACCGCAGAAGCCTCAGGCTAACGCTACGCTGGAAGCAGGCAATGGGCTCCTCGGCGATCGCCATGCCGGCACCGGCATCGTCTCGCTCATCGAGCGGGAGGGCATCGATGGGTTCAACGCCGAGACTGGGCTCAACGTATCGCTCGCCGATATCCGCCGCAACATCGTCACCGAAGGCATCGGCCTGAACGCACTGGTGGGTAAGTGCTTCCGCATCGGCGATGTAGAGCTGGAGGGCACCGAACTCTGTGAGCCGTGCGCTACGCTCGGCAAGCTGTTGTCGGCCGGTGATGTAACACCAGCCGATGTGGTGCGGCACTTCGCCCACTCGGCCGGCATTCGTGCAAAGGTGCTTTCCAGCGGCGCGATCGCGCCGGGCGATGCGGTAGGTTAGCCGTACCGGCGCACGAGCTGTTTGCCGAGCGCCATCATGTGCACCTGATCCGGCCCGTCAGCCTGACGGCACCAGCGCGCGTAGTTGTAGGCCTCGGCCATGGGGTAATCGGCCGTGAGGCCGCCCGCGCCGTGAATCTGCATGCAACGGTCGATCACGGTCTGCGCCATGAGCGGCACTGTGATCTTCGACGCGGCAATGAGATCACGCGCATCCTTGGCACCCACCTCGTCGATGCGCCGGGCCGTCTTCAGCGTGAGCAGGCGCGCCTGCTCGATCTCTGAAAAGGACTTGGCGAGATCTTCCAGCACCGACTGGTGCTCGGAGAGCTTGCGGCCGAATGTCTCGCGCGTCTCCGAGCGCCGGCAGGCAAATTCCAGCGCCCGCTGTGCGCTGCCGATGAGGCGCATGCAGTGGTGGATGCGTCCCGGGCCGAGCCTGCCTTGGGCAATCTCGAAACCGCGGCCCTCGCCGAGCAAAATGTTTTCCTTCGGCACGCGCACGTTCTCGAACAACACCTCGGCATGGCCGAGCGGTGCATCGTCGTAGCCCAGCGTGGTCAGCGGCCGTACCACCGTCACGCCGGGGGTATCTTTCGGCACCAGAATCTGGCTCTGCTGCAGGTGACGATTGGCGTTGTCCGGGTCGGACTTACCCATCACGATCATGATTTTGGTGCGTTCGTAGGGGGCGTTGGTGATGAACCACTTGCGACCGTTCACCACGTAGTGATCGCCGTCGCGCTCGATGCGGGTGCGCACGTTGGTGGCGTCGCTCGACGCCACGTCTGGTTCTGTCATGGCGTACGACGAGCGGATCTCACCGTCGAGCAGCGGCTCCAGCCACTGCGCTTTCTGCGCCTGCGTGCCGTACTTGAGGAACACTTCCATGTTGCCCGTGTCCGGGGCGTTGCAGTTGAACGCCTCCGGCGCCCAGAGAACCCGCCCCATGATCTCCGCCAGCGGGCAGTACTGCTCGTTGGTGAGCCCGCCGTGATCGGCGGGCATCCACAGATTCCAAAGGCCTTCAGCTTTCGCTTTCGCCTTGAGCTCTTCCATCAGTGGCACCGTGGAGAAGCGATCCTCCAGGGCATTGAGTTCTTGGTGGTAGCGCGCCTCGTTCGGGTAGATGTGCGCATCCATGAACGCCTGAAGGCGGTCAACGAGCCCCTGCGCTTCCACATCCGTAGCCATAGCCCTTATCCCTTGAACTCAGCAACAACGCTCGCGATAGACTCCTTGGCATCGCCAAACAGCATGCGCGTGTTCTCACCGAAGAACAGCGGATTGTCCACGCCTGAAAAGCCCGAGGACATGGATCGCTTGAGCACGAACACCGTGCGCGCTTCATCGACGTTGATGATGGGCATGCCGTAGATCGGGCTGTTCTCGTCGTTGCGCGCCGCCGGGTTGACCACGTCGTTGGCACCGATCACCACAGCCACATCGACGTTGCTCATGCGCGGGTTGATGTCATCCATCTCCACGAGCTGATCGTAGGGCACGTTCGCCTCCGCCAAGAGCACGTTCATGTGGCCTGGCATACGGCCGGCCACCGGATGGATGGCATAGGTCACTTCCGCACCGTTGGCCTCCAGCAGATCACCCAGCTCACGCACCACGTGCTGCGCCTGTGCCACCGCCATGCCGTAGCCCGGCACGAAGGTCACCGAAGAAGCCGCCTCGAGGATGAGGAAAGCGTCTTCCGCAACGATAGGCTTCACCTCGCCTTCCACCTTGGTGGCGGTCTTCACCGCGCCAAAGCCTGAGAACAGAACGTTCGCAAGGGAACGGTTCATGGCTTTGCACATGATGTTGGTGAGGATGATGCCCGCCGCACCCACCAGAGAGCCGGCAACGATCAGGATGTTGTTGTTGATGGCAAAACCCGCCGCGCACGCAGCAAGCCCCGAGTAGCTGTTGAGCAGCGAAATCACTACCGGCATGTCGGCGCCGCCGATTGGGATCACCGCCATCACGCCGAACACCAGGCTGAGCGCGATGATGGCATACAGATACGGTGAGTCCGCCGAGGGGTTCATGCAGAACAACACGCCGCATACGATGAGGCCAAGCAGAATCAACGCGTTGACGATGCGCTGCGCGCCGAACACGATGGCGCGCGAGTTCATCACCTCGCTGAGCTTGCCCCAGGCAATCAGCGACCCAGAGAAAGTCACACCGCCGATGAGAATCGACAGCACGATGGTGAACGCGGTGAACGTGGAGACTTCCATGCTGTACAGCGCCGCCCAACCCACCAGGAGGCTGGCAATACCACCGGAGCCGTTGAACAGTGCCACCATCTCCGGCATGGAGGTCATGGCGACCCTTTGCGCCGTGAGGGCGCCAATGATGCCGCCAACGATGACCGCACCAAGGATCCACTGCACCGGCAGAATGTCCTTGCTGAACAGCGTCACGACGATGGCAATCAGCATACCCGCAGCAGACAGCGTATTGCCGCGAACAGCAGTCGCCGGAGATCCCAGGAGCTTCAGGCCGAAGATGAACAGTACCGCGGCAATGATGTAGCCGACATTGATGAGTTCCAGGCTCATGCGCCACCTCCCGCTGCCTTGTCATCTTTCTTCTTGAACATGGACAGCATGCGGTTGGTCACGAGATAGCCGCCTACCACGTTTATCGTGGCGAAAAGGACAGCAAGGGCACCCAACACCACCGCGACCTGCTCGAGGCCGCTGCCTGCAGACGTCAGCGCACCCACCAGGGTGATGCCTGAGATGGCGTTGGCGCCGGACATCAGCGGCGTATGCAGCGTGGCCGGTACTTTGGAAATGAGCTCGAAGCCGAGAAAGATACTCAGCATCAGCACGAAGGCTAGAAATATGGCTTCCATGACTACCCCGCGTAATGATTCTTGATGGTTTCGTTCACGACGGCACCGTCGCGGGTGATCACACAGGCCTGGATGATGTCGTCTTCCGGGTCGAGATCGAGCGACTTGGCTTCGGCGTCCCAGAACTCATCCAGCAGGTTGAACAGATTCGAGGAATACATGTCGCTGGCATTGCGCGCCACCTCGGAAGGGAGGTTGGAGATGCCGATGACCTTCACACCGTTGATGTCCACCACCTGATCTGCCACCGAGCCTTCGACGTTGCCGCCGGAGCCAACCGCCATGTCCACTACGACGCTGCCGGGGCGCATGGCTTCCACCATCTCGCGGCTGACGATACGCGGCGCCGGACGGCCAAAGAGCTGTGCGGTGGTGATCACCACGTCGCTCTGAGCGATGACTTTCGCCTGGCCCTGCTTCTGCAGCTCGATCTGCTCGGGGGTCAGCTCCTTCGCGTAGCCCTGATCCGTCTGGCCGGTGTCGCCGAGATCGATCTCCACGAACTTACCGCCGAGCGAGCGCACCTGCTCGGCAACCACCGGGCGGGTATCGAACGCTTCTACGCGGGCACCTAGACGCTTGGCGGTGGCAATGGCCTGAAGGCCCGCTACGCCGGCGCCGATGACGAATACGCGCGCGGGGGCAATGGTGCCGGCCGGGGTCATCATCATCGGGAAGATCTTTGGCGAGTGGAATGCAGCCTGCAGCACCATGACGTAACCCGCGAGGTTCGCCTGGGAAGACAACGCATCCATCTTCTGCGCGCGTGTGGTGCGGGGAATCATTTCCATGCTGATAGCGGTAACGCCCTGCTTGGCCATGGCATCCACCAGGCCGCGCTCATTGAACGGATCCAGGAAGCTGACGTGCAGCGTACCGGGCTTCAATGCGGCGATGTCCGCCTCGGAAGGCTTGGCCACGCGCAGCACGATGTCGCTGCTGGCGGCAATCTCGGCAGCTGCGAGAATTTTTGCGCCTGCTTCGGTGTACTCGGCGTCGGTATAGCCTGACGCCTCCCCAAGACCCGCCTCAACGACGATGTCGAACCCCTTGCCCACGAGCTTCTTGGCGTTTTGCGGCGTAATCGCCGCGCGCAGCTCCCCAGGCAGGGTCTCTTTGAAGACCCCTATCTGCATGCAACCCCCATCTCTCCGATCCCTAATTACAGTCCCAATTCTTCAACCGCTTGAACGGCTCTTTTCCTGCGCCCGCAATAAATTGCGCACTGCACAAACCGCTCAGTTTAGCGGCAACCGATGTGCGGATCGAGCCGGAATTACAACCCTCTCACATACGGCATAATGCGCCACAAACGCAAAGGTACGAGCGGGGAAAAAGATGGGGATGAGCAACCGCGCCGCAGCCGCAGCCGTGGCTGTGGCGTTCCTGGCAGGGCTGATCGGCAGCCTGGCAGTACGGCCGCCGGGCGCCGGCACGGCTGGCCAGGCCGCGGCCGAAGGCGATAGAGCCGTGCGGGTCGACTGGCGGGTGCCTGTCGTCTTTCAGACGACCCTGCCGGTGCTGGGTGACAACCCGCTGTATGTGGCAGATGCCATCGAGCGCTCCAGCGGTGGCGCGGTGCAGTTCCAACTTTTCGAGCCCGGCGAGGTGGTGCCGCCGTTTTCCATCTCAGATGCCGTGCGCGACGGCAAAGTGGAGGCGGGCTACACGTGGATGGGCTACGACCAAGGCAAGATTCCGGCCTCTGCACTGCTCGGTGCGGTGCCGTTCGGCATGGAACCCTGGGAGTACAGCGCCTGGTGGTTCGAAGACGAGGGCAAGGCACTGGGCGAAGCGCTCTACGAGCCGCACAACATTCATCCCATCTACTGCGGCATGACCGGGCCGGAAACCGCCGGTTGGTTTCGCAACC
>JAUIED010000103.1 GCA_030428905.1 Gammaproteobacteria bacterium | reverse complement strand
TGGCGACTCAAACTTCGGCCTCGGTTTTCACGAGGCGAACTACAACCGGCCCCGCGAGTGGGGGGTGACGGTGGGCTATGAATTCTAAGGGAGACAAGGCGATGAACAGTGGTATCAGAGTGGCTGCAGTGCAGGCGGCGCCTGTGTTCATGGATCTCGACGGCTGCGTCGACAAGGCCCTGGATCTCATTGCTCAGGCAGCGCGGGATGATGTTCAGTTGGTTGCGTTTCCCGAGTGCTGGTTTCCCGGTTATCCGTGGTGGGTCTGGCTGTCGCCACCGGCAGGGAACCTGCAGTATTTTGGGCGCTACCACGAGAACAGCCTGGTGGTTGGCAGCGCGCAGTTCGAACGGCTTGGCGAGGCGGCCGCAGAACACGGCATCCATCTCTCCATCGGTGCCAGTGAGCGCGATCACGGCTCGCTGTACATCTCACAGTTTCTAGTAGACGACACCGGCGCGTTACTGCAGGCGCGGCGCAAACTCAAGCCCACGCACGTGGAGCGAACGGTGTTCGGTGAAGGGGATGGCAGTGACCTCAATGTTGTGCAGACGGGCCTTGGACGCATCGGCCAGCTCAACTGCTGGGAGCATCTGCAGCCGTTGAGTAAATACGCGCTGTACAGCATGCACGAGCAGATTCACATCGGTGCATGGCCGTCGTTCAGCTGCTACCCGCAGGCTTACGCGCTGAGCGCGCCGTTGAACAACGCTGTGTCGCAGGTCTACGCGGCAGAGGGACAGTGTTTTGTGATCGCGCCCTGCGGCGTAGTTTCGCCAGAGATGATTGCGGAGCTCGTGCAAACTGAGGAGCAGGGCCAACTGCTGCTGCCGGGTGGCGGTGCGGCGCGGCTGTACGGCCCGGATGGGGCGATGCTCGGCGAGCCGCTGGGAGACAGCGAGGAAGGTCTGCTCATCGCCGACGTCGACCTGCAGACCATCGCGGTGGCCAAGTCTTTCGCAGACCCGGTCGGGCACTACGCCCGCGCGGATGCCACGCAGCTTCTGCTCAACCGCACACGCCGACGCCCGGTGGTGGAGAGCACGGAATCCTCACCCGAAGTGGTTACGCGTGAGGATCGAGAGATATCCGACGCACCGCTGGACTGACCACTCAGGAGAACGCCATGGCAAGCCTGAACATGCCCCCGAACTGGAACCCGCCGGCGCCTGCCTGGGAAGCTCGATGGCAGACGGACGATGAGCCGCTGGTCGCTGTGTACTTCGGCGTGCAGGGAGAACCCTCACCCGCCTGGCAGGGCTGGGTGCAAGCGCAGCTGGTTGGCAGTCCCTGCCTGTCCCTTGAAAGTGCCGCGTTTGCGGATCTCGAGGGATTCAACCATACGATGTACATCAGCTACTGGCGCGCTGAAGCCTACCTTCGATGGTGGCAGCAAGCGTCCGTGTGGTGGGCATCGCTGGACCGTGAAGCGGAAGGCTGTGGATACTGGCGGGAAGTAGTGCCGCTACCGTATGAGCGCTTCGAGACTCTGCACAGCACGAGCGCTGCCCACGGTGTCAGCAGCAGTGCAGCAGGCATGGTGGGTCCGATTCTCGAGCACGGCTATCCGGGTGGTGCGCGCGATCGCATCTCCTGCAGCGAGCATGTGGATCTACGTCGCCGCGAGCAAACTACTGCGGTATCGGCAACGGCGCAGCGCGTTCTGATCATCCCGCCCGAGAATCTTTGTGTGATTCGCTCCGGGCAGGATTGGTCCCAATGTTCTGGAGAGGAGCGCGACTACTACTTTGAGCACGTGCAGCCGGTGCTGTTGGAAGGTATGCGGTATCTGAGTGAGCATCCACAGGAGAGCGGCTGTTTGAGCATGCGATTCGTGCGGGAGGCCGACCTGGCCGGGGTGCCGCTGGAGCGAACCTCCGGCATCGGCTTTGCAGTGGATATCTTCGCGTTCGAGGACTGGGCCAAGAGCCATCCCACCCACACGGCGATTTTCGATCGATTCATGGAAATGGTTGGCCGCTTTGGTGAGTCCATGCAACTGCAGCTCTGGCACGAGGTGAGCGTGATGCCTGCGCACGGTGCCGAGTTCGAGTATATTTCCTGCCATCCGAGTACTGGCTTGCTCAGCGCGATCAGCTGACCAGCCGCGGAACCCACAGGTAAAGCCATGCAACCGATCATCGCAACAGGCTATGTCAAAGATACGCACGCGTTGGCGGAGAATCGCCGTAGCGAGTACTGGCACGACATCATCTGCGATGAATTCGTTCGGCTGGACTGTGCCTGCAATGCCGAAGCGTTTGCCGGGCAGCTGCGTGGAGGGGTTGGCTTTGCGGATGTCAGCTTCGCTGAGGTGCTTGCAGATCCTCAGGTTGTCACCCGTTCAAAGCGCAAAATCGCAACCGCTACGGAAGAGTTTTTTCTCATCAGCTTTCAGGTGGAAAGTCGGGGTGCGGTGCGTCAGAACGGCCGGGAGGCGGTGCTGATGCCGGGCATGTTTGCCATGTACGACAGCACCCAGCCCTATAGCCTGCACTTTGAGGAACGCTTTCATCAGCTCGTGGTGCAGATGCCCAAGCAGGTGTTGCACCGGCATCTGAGCGACGCGGAACGTTACACGGCTGTCGCTATCGACGGCCGAGGTGGGTTGGGTTCGGTGGTATCGCAGTTCCTCTTCTCGGTGGTGCGTGAGGTTCAGGAACTCGATCGCCATCCGGAGGAGCTCAGCGACAGCCTGATCAACCTGATGGCGATGGCTTTGAGCTCTTCGGTAATGCTCAACGCGGCGACGGAGTCCCAGACAGCGGCAGATCCCATCAAGCGGCGCGTGCGTAACTATGTGGAAAACAGCCTCTCAGATCCTGGCTTGAGCAACGAACGCATCGCTGCCGCGCAAGGCATATCCGTACGCTATCTGCACAAGCTGTTCCAGGATGAGCCCGAAAGTCTGCACCAGTATGTGCTGCGCCGCCGCCTGGACGTTGCCAGCCACCTGCTGCGCGATGCCGCCTACGCGGAGACCAGTGTGGAGCGCATAGCCTACAGCGTTGGATTCGCGAGCTCGGGGCACTTCTCCCGGGTATTCAAGGCGCACTTCGGCTGCACACCAGGGAAGTATCGGAGCGGCTAGCGCGTCGCCTTCGGGCGCTCAATGTGCACTCGAGGATGCCGATCAGTAGGATACCTGCTATCGCCAGTTTCGAGCGGCGCCGCCGCAAGCCAACCAATGTCAGATCAGAGGTCAGAAAGCTACACGCTCTACGGCTCGTACGCATCCTACTACACCGCCAAAGTGCGCTCGTACCTGCGCAAGAAGGGAATCGGATTCGTCGAACGCCTGCCGAGCGACCCGGCGTTTCGCGAGGTCGTTCGGCCTGCGTCCGGCAGCCATCGCATACCTCAGCTCATGACGCCCGACGGCGACGTACTGCAGGACAGCGTGACGATAGTCGATTTTCTGGAGCCCCGTTTCCCGGCACTGCCAGCGTTTCCGGACACGCCCCGCCAGCGGACCTTCGTGCACCTGATGGAACTGCTGGGCAGCGAGGGCCTGCTGCGGCTGGCCTGGCTGCACCGCTGGATGTTCGAGGAGAACGACCGTTTCGTGCGCATGGATTTCGGCCGTTCGTTCCGTCCACAGGGTGACGATGCCGAGTTGCTGAAGTACGGCTCCCTGATCGCTGACCGCATGCGCAGCTATGGCCTGCCGGAGTCCTCCGAAGCAGCCAGGGCCGCTCTCGAGGCGTCGTATGTATCGTTGCTGGAGCTCTTCGAAGCGCATCTCACCGAGCATCCCTACCTGCTCGGCGGCCATCCGAGCGCGGCAGACTACGCGGTGATGGGGGCGATGCATGCGCACCTGGGACGCGATCCTGCCGGATTACGTACGATGCAGACCCACGCGCCGAGAACGTTCCGCTGGGTGGAGCACATGCTGCTGCCGGAAGTGGTGGCTCCGGAGTTTGCGCATCGAGACGTGGCGTTTGCTGAGAAAGACCGGGTGCCTGAGACCGCACTGGCGCTTCTGCAGTTCATTGCGAAACGCTACGGCGACGCGTTGCTTTTGAACGTGCTCGCGTTCGATCAGGCGGTTCGCCGCTTGCGGCCGGAAGCAGGGCAGTGCATCGACAGCGAACGCGATCAGCCGTTGCTGCCAGCAGAGCGTGTCGGGTACGCGGGGCGGGAACAGCAGCATGCCGCGTCTGTGTACGCCGTGTGGCTGGCGCAGCGGGCGCAGAAGTACTTCCACGGGCGCGGTCCGGAGGATCGAGCCGCAATTGAGTCGATGCTGGGTGACGGTGTGGCAATTGAGCTGCTGCGTGCGCCCTTGACGCGTACCCTGCAGCGCAGGAACAACCGGTTCTTCTTCGGCTGAGCCTGCGCTGTTTCACGTTGCGGGTTTCCGATCGGAAACCCGCTATCGACCCAGGTCGAACCCTTCGTGTTCGCGCCCTAGTTTGTCGTCCAGCTCTCGGTACGGTTCGCCTTCGTACTTACGTACCTCGTTGCGTCCCACCACCATGTGATGCACCTCGTCCGGACCGTCAGCAATGCGCAGAGATCGTTGGGATACATACATGCGGGCGAGTGGCGTCCACTGGGTGACGCCGGTCGCGCCGTGCATCTGGATCGCTTCGTCGACGATCTGACAGATTTTGGCCGGCACGTTGGCTTTCACCGCGCTGACGTACACCCTGGCTTCCTTGTTGCCCAGTACATCCATTGCCTTCGCCGCTTGCAGCACCATCAATCGGCAGGCATCGATTTCGTAACGGGCCTTGGCAACAATCTCGATGTTTTTGCCAAGCTGGATGATGGGTTTGCCGAATGCCGTTCTTGCAGAGGCACGGCGAATCATCAGCTCCAAAGCGCGTTCGCCCGCACCGATGGAACGCATGCAGTGATGGATGCGGCCAGGCCCCAGGCGAACCTGGGAGATCTCGAAACCGCGTCCCTCTCCCAGCAGGATGTTCTCCTTGGGCACCCGGCAGTCACGAAACCTGACGTGCATATGTCCGTGGGGCGCCTGCGTTTCGCCGAATACTCTCATCGCCCCCAGAATGTTCACCCCTGGAGCGTCTATGGGAACGAGAATCATTGATTGCCGCCTGGAAGGTGGAGCATCCGGATTCGTCTGCACCATGGTGATCATTACCTTGCAGCGCGGATCACCGGCGCCCGAGGTAAAGTACTTTTCCCCGTTGATCACCCACTCGTCACCATCGAGTACTGCTTGCGTTGCAATGTTTTTGGCGTCGGATGATGGCCAGCCGGGCTCCGTCATTGCGTAGGCGGAGCGAATCTCCCCACGCAGCAGCGGCTCCAGCCATTTCGCCTTCTGCTCCGGTGTCCCGACCCGCTCCAGTACCTCCATGTTTCCGGTGTCGGGTGCCGAGCAATTGAGGGTTTGTGATGCGATCGGGTACTTGCCCAACTCGGCGGCGATATAGGCGTAATCCAGGTTCGACAGCCCTTCCCCTGTTTCCGCGTCGGGTAGAAAAAAGTTCCAAAGGCCAGATTCTTTGGCTTTCTGCTTCGCTACCTCCAGCAGCTCGAGCTGCCTCGGCGCATACGCCCATTCGTGCTCTCGCTCCTCGCCGAGACGTTCGAACTCGTCCATCATGGGCACGACGTTGTCCTGGATGTGTTTCTTTACCGCGTCCAGCAAAGGCTGCGCCTCTTCGGACATCGTCAGATCGAATAGATCAGGATTCACGGATACCCCCCTGTGTTTTGTCGCTTCGTGGCCATAGCGTATCTCAAGAGCCGAGCGACATCACCGTGAAGGCGCTGCCTTGAGATTGCTCCGGTTGTGAGAGCTCAGTGGGTTTGGTCCCGCCTCACAGATCGGTGCAGGTACAAAAGGACCAGGGCTGCAACCAGCAGCGGAGCGGCAAACAACATGTAGATTGACGCAGCTGACCAGCCGCTTTCCAGCAGCACACCGACGGCATAGGGCCCTGCCACAGCGCCCAGCCTTCCCACTCCAACTGCGAGGCCGGTAGCCGTCGCCCGTACGGCGGGGTCGAACAGGCTCGGAGTCATACCGTACAGGCCCATCATCGAGCCGATCAGGAAGAATCCCAGCACACCGGTTGCCACGAACATGGGGGCGACGGTTGATGTCTGAGTAAACGCCCACATGAAGAAGCCGGCAGACAAAAGGTAGACGATAGTAAGCGGGCGGGCTCCCAGCCGGTGCGCGAGCATTCCTAGCGTGATGCCGCCGGCGACGCCGCTCAGGTTGAGAATGATCCCACCCTGACTGGCCGCTGCCTGGTCGAGACCTGCATCCACCAGAAGCTTCGGCGTCCAGCTGGCTACGAAATAGAAACTGCCCATCACAAAGAAGAACGCGCCACACAGAACAAGCGCGCGGTGCCCGTTTCCACCATGCTGGAGGGCCCCATAGCCGATTCGCGCCTGGTGTGCCTGGGCCGGGTGCGGGTGTGAAGACTTCAACGCCGGTCGCCCGAATGCGTTCAACAGCCGGTTCAGCTCGGGTAAGGCGGACTCGCCGCGGGTGAGCAGGTAATCGAGGGATTCCGGCATTCTCCAGTACACCATCGGGATCAGCATCGCCGACAGCAGTGCGCCGGTTGCGAATATGGCGCGCCAGCCGAATGCCTCCAATAGCAGGATGGCCACGATACCGCCGAGAATCGCGCCGAGCGGATAGCCGGCTTGCATGATGGTGACTGCTAACTCGCGGCGCCTGAGCGAGGAAAATTCCGCCACCATGGTATTCAGGCTCGGCAGCAGGGTGCCGACGCCGATTCCTGTGACAAAGCGGTACACCGTCAGCTCGGTAAGGGTTGATGCGTTTGCGGAGGCGGCCATGCCGAGCGTGACCAGTACCAGGCACCAGAGTATGGTTTTTCGCCGGCCGATGTAGTCTGCGACAGGGGCCAGCAGAATGGACGCCAACGTCATGCCGGCGAGACCGGCGCTTAAAAGCGTGCCGAGATCCGTAGGCGAGAGCTGCCACGCGTCGGTGATTGCGGGTGCTGCGAACGAAATGGCGAGTACGTCGTAGCCGTCAATGAGATTAATCATCAGGCAGGTCAGTACGGTCGTTACCTGCAGGGGCCGCATTGGGCCGCGCAGAAGCTCGGCTTGCAGCTGTTGCAGCGGCTGGGCGGATTGTGGGTCGATTGATCTCACGGTGTGCGGAAGGCTGGCATGATCAGGAGCGAATTTCACTACTCGTGTGTAGTGGCCAGCCGCTGGGCTTGGGCACACGATCAACCTTCGCGTCCCCAGGCAAATGGGGTATCGACCCCATGTCCGGTAGCCGGGCCCTTGGATAGGGTGATCAACAGTTCATAGTCTGGTTCCGGCGCATGCGCCAAGCGGCGTTTTTTTTCCTTTTGCTCTGTATCTTCTGCTTTCAGGAGACGGTCGAGGCCGGTGCGGCATACCCGCTCAGCGAGTCCAATGTCAGCTGTGTGACCGCGCAGTTGTCGAAGATGCGCTCCATCGAGCAGTTGCACGACGCTCAACGCGACGCTTATCTCGATCTCGCCACGCATCCATGTAGCGGCGGGGTATACCTGCGGGTGGGCGCTGACGAGAGCGGTGCCCCGATCTACCGCGTTGTGCACGAAGGCTGGTGGTTTCAGGAGCTGGTGAGTGTGCATTGGCTGGACCCGGATACCTTTCGGGTTCGCGGCCGCTTCTACACAGGCGTTGGTCCCACCGCGGCTCAACTGTTTGACGCCCAGCTGCACGTTGCCTGGCGCGACGGTGCCTGGCAGGTCGCGGAGCCAGTGTTGCCGGCCACCTCGTTTGATCTGGCCACACAGATAGACGTGGTGGGCCTACCTCAGCCTGCGCTGCTCATTACTTCTACGGAGCAGCTGGAAAACGCACGCTTCTCGCCTGTCGGAGTGCAGCCGGATTTTGCGCGCGAGCGACTTGTGCTGCTCACACTGCGCCTCACCTCCGGCTCGATTCGTATTGAGAATCTGCAGGTGCTGCAGACCGCAGACGCCTATCACGTGACCTGGACCTACAACACGCCGCGAATCGGCACGGCCGACATGCGCACGGTGCTCTTGTGGGTGCTTCTGCCGACAGATGGTAAACCGCTGCGTGCGGATAAACCGAGAGGTGGCTGGCACTGCGATGCATGCCAGGTGGCTAGCGGTGGAAAGCGGTTGCGCAGCGCATTAACGGGAGACTTCTGACATGCATATTCGACACATTCTTTCGGCTTTGCTGGCGCTTGTTTGTTGCTGGTCGGCGCCGGCGGCGCTTGCAGTAAAGGCCGCACTCCCGCACGTGGATGATGTTCCCGAGGGCCGAGCGCAGAGCATCGATGGCCTCTGGCGTGTGCAGAGTATCGGCAAACGTGTGCGCATCGAGGCAGGGCGCGCGGTGGTGGTAGACCCCTGGAAGCACCTGTTCATCTTCGATGTGGAGAAAGACATGGTGGTCATTCGTGACATCGTGGCGGCAGGCGCGGGGGCGTTCGAGGGCGACGATCTGCCTTTGCAGGGGCGCTGGAAGGCGCGCCTGGACGATACGGAGGAAACCCTGAATGTCACTGTGGCGGGTGCCATGGGTGAGGTGACGTACCAGATGGTGCGCGTACCCGATGAAGTGGAGCCGGAGGTTGAAGCAGACGAACCCGATGCCGGCCCTCCGGCGGCCATGCCCGCACGGCAGGTTGGGGCTGTGGGCAACCTCGGTTGTCCCGGTAAGCAGTCTTACTTCTCGACGCTGCGCGGCGGCTCCTGCTGGACCTGCCCGGACGGTTACAAACGTACGGCGCGTGCCATGAGCAGCCCGCACGCATGCAAGAAGCGAAAGTCACTCACCGGGCCGTGGCTGCCTGCCCGGCACATCGGCAGTGCCTGGGGGTGCCCGAAAGGTCAGTTTCACATTGGGCCGGTCGGCGGTGGCCATTGCTATACATGCCCTGCGGGTTACAAGCGTGTGCACGTCGCCGGAGCCGACAGCCGCATGTGCGTGCTGAGAGGGTGAGGCCGTCGTGCAGATGAGAACAATCATCCCGTTGGTTCTAGTGTTTTTGGCGGCTCCGAGTTTTGCCCTCAATGCAGCACTTCCTCGGGTGGAGGACGTGCCCGCCGCAGGAGTCACTCCTGTGGACGGCGTCTGGCGCCTCAACCTGAATGGCGCGCGTATCCGCATAGAAGCGGGGCGTGCCTACGCGGTAGACCCCTGGCAGCACCTGCTGCTATGGACGGTGCAGCCGGAGATGGTGGTGATGAAGTCGTTCCGCCGCACGGGGCCCGGCCGCTACGCCGCCGATGATCTGCCGCTGGCCGGCCGTTCCAGCATGCGTCTGACATCCGCACGCACGCTCAGCGCTGAGGTGGCAGGTGCGCTTGGACCTGTAAAGTTCGAGCTCGACCTGGTGCAAGCCGACGACCCGGTAGCGCTCGCGGGCGAGCTGCAAGGCTCGGAGGAGACGGACGAAGCGGCGGAGCGGACCTGGCCGCAGGAGCAGCCAGCACCGGAGGATGATTATCGCGACGATGCGCCTTATGAGCCGCCGTCCCAACCACATTCCCATGGCTGCACAGCCATTGGCCGCGATCCGGACACGGGAATGACGATATGCGAGTAAGGAGATCGAATGTGAGACGGGTGCTTCACGCACTGTTCGCCGGGCTTTGCATGGTGATTGCGAGTGCCGCCTCCGCAGCAACGGCTGATCTTTTCGCCGGTTGTGATACGGACGAGCGTGCGCCCGCGACGGCTGGTGGCTCTCCGCGGGAGCGAAAAGAGCCAAAGGTGGATCGAATCACCCAACGGTCTTTCGCGAGCTTCAGCATGGCAGACATCGAGCAGGGTCTGCCGCGCGACATGACGTCGCTGTGCTGGGCGCGGCTGGATGGAGTCTGGCGCGACGAGACCCGCGTGACGCTGGACCGCAAACTGGACGATGCAAATGTGTGGGCGAGCGATACGCCGCAGCTGGTGAGCCTTGCAAATGGCAACTATACGTCGGCACGATTCGTGGTGATTGAGCCATCCGATGCGCCGGAGCGGCTGCTGCGGATGACCACCGGAATGAACGGTCGCGATTTCGCCACGTTCGTCAGTGACGACGGCGTAACGCTCGAAGCGGTGCTGCGCCAGTCGGGGGCGGTCAAGACCTACACCACGCAGGATCGATTTGCCTTCGGCCGGCGGTTGACGGTGGATGTGACCCGCAGCGGTCGATTGCGGCTGCGCTTCGATGGACGCGCGTTCCTGCGGCCGCAGCCTGGGGTTTCCAGGGCGGCGATGTCGGCGCAGCTACCGGCGGATGATGCTTTTCTGCTGAGCTACAACCTCGATAATCTCGCCGCCAGTCGGCGTGGCTACGATCCCGTGCGCCAGGATCCCTTCTATCTCCTGCAGAACAACAAGCTCGAGGTATTTGCCGAGGTCGATCCACGCAACTACTTCATAACCGAGAAGCGTACGGTACCCATCGGCTTCAGCCTGGTTCAGGAGCAGGCGCAGGGATACGTGTTTCGCAAGAAGCTCATTTCCAGCGAAACCGAGGTGCAGCAGACCATGGCGCACAGCTACGGCGCCAACCTCGTGTTTGGTGATATGGAAGGCTCAGCGGTAAAAGCGAGCGCCGGCTTCTCCGCATCGAAGGCGAGCACCGAAGCGTTGCGTAACAGCCAATCGGTGGCGCAGGCGGTGGGTTACTCCCGGGCCAAGAAGTACGCGCTGGTGGTGGATCATCCCTACGTGACCCTTTCGGAGGATTTCATCGATGCGGTGGAGGATGCGCGCCGCTACCACCGCTACCAGGCGCTCATCGACAAGTTCGGCACCCACTATGCCTACGCCGTCACCTACGGCGCCATGGCGCGCATGACACAGTCGTTCAGCAGCGAGGAGTTCATCGAGCGCGCGCAGAAAGATTCGAGTTTTGCACAGAACGCCGGAGCGACCGTCTACGGTGCGGGTGGAGACGTACGTTCTTCCACGGACATGAGCGAGATCAAAAGCAATGCCGGATCGGTAGGCAGCGAGGGTGCTACGTTCGTCGGTGTAGGTGGCAACGGCAGCTGGGACCAGAACGGCTTCAGCGCCGGCGATACTCCGGTTCCGATTCTGCTGGATCTGCGGCCCTTGTCGCAGCTGCTCAACCCGATGAATTTTCCCGATGAACCCGAGGTGTACACGCGGGTTCGACGCAACCTGGAACGCGCCATCAGCCGTCATGCGGGTAGCCTGTACCGGCCGCTGCTGGCCGACTCCTGGCTTCCACCAGTGCCCGAACCAGTGCTGCCGAAGGACGAGGTGAAACCCCATGAGGAAGTCTGGTACGCATATGTGCGTTCGGCCTGGTGTGTCGGCGGGCCGATCGAGGCGGCCAAGATCAAACAGGTGCGCGGCAGTATTACCATCTCCGCCGGTGGTGGCAGCAAGACGCGCAAGATGAATCTTGGCGCGCTCTGCAAGAACAAGCGGAAGACGGAAACCTACGACTATGCCGCTGGCGACCGGGGATTGCTGGTGCTCAAGGGCACGCGGGCTGAAGTCGCCCGCAAGGCCGTGCATTTCGATTATGAGTATCAGATGTTGCCCTGGAAAAAGACCCACAAGGTTGACAAGCGCTTTCCCCCCAGCGTTTTGAAAAGCGGCCTCGCGGTGGGCAAGAGCAGCTCGTACGACTGGAAAATCGTGCGCAAAGGGTTGCCAGATGTGTTTCTCAAGCTGCGGTTGAAGAGGATCAGATAATGCTCGTTCGTTTTATTGTTTTGATGTGTGTGTCCCTGCCGGCATTGGCCGGATACACGCCAGACCTCGTAGAGTTCGATGGTGAGCAGGCGTTGGTGTTTGCGGCGGTCGACGAAATGTACATCAGCGACGGCGGAACCATCGAGTTCTGGGTGGTGCCGGACTGGATCGAGGCCCCTGCGTACGATCCGGTGGTGCTGTCCAACGCTGGAACCGATGGTGCTTCTTATCTGGTGGCCGTGCTGCGCGATCGCGACGGGCTGGGCATCGTCAGCGGCGACGCGGAGTTGATGGTGCCGTTCGATTTCACCGATGCGCAGTTGCACCATGTGGCACTGAGCTACTTCGAGGATCAACTTGCGGTCTATATCGACGGGCGCCTTGCAGTGTCTACCGAGTTCACGATGATGGATCTTCCCGCAGCCGGTTTGTGGATCGGCACCGCTGATGGCAGCACGGCACCTTTTGTGGGCGCGGTGGCTGGCCTGCGCATCTGGGGTCGACCTGTGGCGCAGGAAGATCTCGTGCGGTTTGCGGCGGCCGATGTGCTCGATGCCAGCGCCGGCCACCCGGACATCGCCTACCTGCGAGCGATCAGTGCCTTCGATGACGCGGATCTGCTCGTGCCTACGAGTGATGAACAGGAGTAATCCACGCATGCACAACGTCCAACGTATCCTCGCCATTGCCTTCGCAAGCCTGCTGGTGGTTTCTGCGGTTACGGCACAGGCAGCACCGGCGCCGACCAAACGTCCGGCCAGCGTGCACCTGAAACCGCCGGCCGCAAAGATGCCGGCCACCCGAAAAGACGCGCGCCCCCCCGCGCGCCGGGACAGTATGGTGTCTGTGACCCGGCCGAACGTTCCGGTGCAGGCGACGCCCCCGCGGGAAGTGCAACGCCGCGACTCGTCAGGCAGCCGTCCGTCCCTGGTTCGACGGGTGTCGTCCGGCTCTATTCGCCTCTTCAAGCAGGCATCCCTGCGCTCGCTGGGTGGCCGGGCGTTCGCCAGTATGAAAAGTATCTTCATCGCCAAGACACCCACGGACACCCGGCACATCCCGCACGAGGCATGGCATGTTGTGGGGCGTTAGCTGTCTGCTCAGCTGGTGGTGATCAGACCGTCGCGCACGGCCCGCGCCAGCAGTTCTGCAGCGGAGTGCACGTCCAGTTTGCGCATGAGGTTGGTGCGATGCTTGTCCACCGTCTTGGGGCTGATGTTCAGCACCCGGGCCATTTCCTTGTTGGATTTTCCGGTGACGATCATCGTCAGGGTCTGGCGCTCGCGGCTCGTCAGCTCCGGAGTGTCTTCCCCCTGGCTGATCGCGTCAGCGAGTTCCGGGGCGATGTAGTGGCCGCCCTGCAGGATCATGGGCAGCTTCTCCACCGCAATGTCCGCGGGGGCGGTCTTTGCGAAGATGGCATCTGCGCCGCTCTGCATCACCGAGGCCAGCAGTCCCGGCGCCAGCACGCCGGTGAACACCAGTACGCGGGTGTGCGGGCTCCAGCGTTTGATGTCGCCGAGTATCTCCGCGCCGGTGGCGAGCGGCATGGCGATATCGAGAAACATCAGCGCAGGCTGATGTGCTTTCGCAGCCGCCAGGGCTTCGAGGCCGTCGGCGGCTTCCGCGACGATGTGAAAACGGAGATGATGGGTCGCTGCGCCGCGTTCCAGCGCGTCGCGCAGCCCGTCACGGACGATCTGGTGATCGTCAGCGATGACAACGGTGAGGGTGTGCGGATCGGGCAACAGGTTACAGATGACGTCGGCGTACGGGGCCGCAATCTAAAGCAGGGGGCGGCCCTGCTCAAGGTGCGTAGCCTGTGTGCTGTGCTGGTGGCGATGAGCGTGAGCCCCGCGCATGCGGAACTGGTGATTCCGACGCCGACGATGTGGGATGTGATGTTCTACTCGGCAAGCCTCACCGGCATGGTGCTGTTCGTGCTGGCGCTGTTGGTGCTGCGTGCTGTCCAGTGGGCCTCTTACGCCGTATACGGGATTCTGATGTTCACCCTCGTTGCCTCGCTCGACGGCATGCTCGGCTATGTGCTGGACGCACCTGGTGCTTTTCGAGGTATCGCGCCCCTGCTGGTGGGGTCTGTTGCGTGTGCCTACGGGTTTGCACATGCAGCGCTTCGCATAGAGCGTCCGCATCGCTTCGTCAAGCTGCGCTACCCGTTTCTCGCCTTCGGGCTGCTCAATGCGTTACTGATTCCGGGCTACTTCTTCACGGACAGCCTCGTGCCGCTCTACGCGGTACTCAACACTTCCATGCTGTTGATGTTCATTGCCCAGGCGTTTCCACCGCTCACCTGGAGTCAGGTGAACACCGACTCCCATCGCGTGGCAGTGATCGCCCCGCCGATCCTTGCGAGCATCGCCGTGGGCGTATATTCCGTACATTTTCTAGGGCCGGGTTTCAGTAAGGGCGAGCTGGATGTCGTCAACCGGCTGCTGTTCCTGGCGCACACGGTCATGCTCTTCGCCTTCGTGGTGGTGCATATCCTGGAGAGGAATCGCCTGCATGAGCTGGCGCTGCGGGACGCCGCCGATGCGGCGCGGCGTGCGGCGGAAGGTGCGCTCGAGCTGGAGCGCGCCCAACAGGAGTACGAACGGGTTCGGCAGGTGGCGCTGCAGCGATCGCGGCAGCTTGCGGAAGCGTCTCACGACATTCGTCAACCCATCGGCGCCTTACGGTCTGCGGTGCGTAGTATGCGTGCCCAGTCCGCCGGTCAGGTTGCGGGGCGCTTCGAGCAGGCCATCGACTATCTCGATGAGCTTGCCGGCACCTATCTCGAAGCTGGCACGGAATCGCCTGATCTGGAAATCGCTCGTGGCGCCGATGGCTCGGAGCAGCTGAACACAGAGGTGCTGGGGAAAACCATCCTCACGATGTTCGCCCCGGAGGCGGAGGCGAATGTCATGGATTTCCGGGTGCGCATGACGCCCCGTTTGTTGCGGACCCGTCCCATGGCGCTGACCAGGGCGGTGTCGAATCTGGTGGCTAACGCCATGACGCACAGTGAAGCGACGAAGATTATCGTTACAGGGCGGCAACGAGGTTCGCGCTATGAAGTCGCCGTGCGGGATAATGGCAAGGGCATCGACCATGACCTGCTGCCGGAGCTCATGACTGCGGGCGCCAAAGGCGCTCAGTCCCAAGGAACGGGTCTCGGCCTTGCAATCGTAAGCGGGCTAGCCGACTCGAACGATTTCGAGTTCAACGTTTCCTCTGCTGCAGGCAGCGGTACCATGGCGCGGCTGCGTTTGCCGATGGTATGAACATGAAACAGTGCGCGGTTTGTGCACAACCCACCCGCCACATTGAAGGGGATTTCGAGACGTGTCTGACCCGCACTGCGTATCGTGAGGCGCAAAAGAGCCTCCTGGGGCTGGTGGTAATCTGGTTGCCGATCATCGTGTACGTTACGGCTGTCGCAACCGATGACAACATCCAGGGTCACTGGCGCTTTGCTGGTGCTGCCCCTGCGGTGCTCATAGGCCTCTTCGGGTCTGCCTTCATGTACGGCGGTCTGGTGGTTGGTTTGCTCGCACGGCTTCGGCGTTTTTCTGCGCTGCTACGGTTGCGCGCACAGGGGTGGTAGGTCGCGCTGAGCGTATAATCAGCCGCCACCAAAGTGTGGCTTTGTCATAGCATGGTTCTGGTTGAAGTTGGGGTGTCGTGAGGATGCCTTGCCGTAGGTTGTGCAGCCGTCTTGCTGCGTGTGCTGTTGCCGCACTTGTGTGCATCGACTTGGCTGCAGGGGAGCCATCAACAGCCGATGTGTCGGAGGATTCGGCTTCCATCGTCATCGAGGAGGCAGAGGAGCGATCTGCAGAGGACTCAGGCACCCCGCGAGAACCGCCCACCATCGAGCCAACGCTCGAGCCCATGCGGCCGCCTGCGGTTGCTGCGCCGCTGCCGGAGCAGTCTGTGGACACCTTCGAGATCGCCGGCAGGGTCGTCGCGGATGGCAGCCGGCTCGAGTTCCGTCTCAGCTCGAGCGAAGATTTCCTCGCCGGTGAGATTCAGACCTGGGGGGAAGTGATCAAGGGTACCGCTCCCGGCCCGGTGCTGTGTCTCGTGGGAGGC
>JAUIED010000102.1 GCA_030428905.1 Gammaproteobacteria bacterium | reverse complement strand
GTTGCCGAGCGTTGCCAGGCCGCCGTGGAGGAAATTCGTCGTACCACCAACAGCCGAGCCCTGTTCGTGGAAACCGATGTACGCAGTGAAGACGACATCGCAGCGATGGCGCAGCGCGCCATGGATGAATTCGGCCACATCGACTGCGCGGTCGCCGCGGCTGGGGTTTCCTCTGCGAGCTACGTGAGCTGGCAGCCCTCCAGCGGGGATGAAACGTTCACCGGCGAACTCCTGAACCTGCCGCTGGAAAGCTGGAACAAGGTGCTGCAGATCAACCTGACCGGCGTGATGCTCACCGATCGCATTATCGCGCGTCACATGGTGGCGCAGGGCACGGGTGGCAGCATCGTCAACATCGCCTCCTCCGCCGCCAGGGTCGCGCTGCCGGGTGCCGGGGACTACAACGTCTCCAAAGCCGGCGTCGCCATGCTCACCAATGTGTTTGCCAAGGAGGTTGCCCAGTACAACATTCGAGTGAACGCGATCGGCCCCGGCTTCATCGCAACGCCCATGACGCAGGGTTTGCAGAGCGATGAACAGGGACAGGAGATGATGATAGGCATGACGCCGATGGGCCGGCTGGGCACGCCCCATGAAATGGCCAACACCGCGCTGTACCTTGCAAGCGACGAGTCGTCATACACCACCGGTCAAACCATCTATCCCAACGGCGGGTTGTACGTTGGCTGACTACGGCTAACCGATGATCAGCCAACCGCTGCGCGGTTGCCGCTTCGCCTGTGGGTCGAGGCAGGCAGCAGTTCGAGAAGCTGGCTGGCGGGCATGGGTTTCGCGAGCAGGAAGCCCTGAACCTCCTGACAGCGTCTGTTTGCCAGAAACAGCCGTTGCGCCTCGTCCTCCACACCTTCCGCCACGGTTGGAATCTTCAGGGACTGCGCAAGGGAAAGCACGGCTTCGACGATGGCCACATCCTCGCTCCTGTTCGGCAGACCACTCACAAAAGAACGATCGATTTTTATACGCCCGATCGGGAAACGTTTGAGCAGAGACAGCGAAGACTGCCCGGTTCCAAAGTCATCCAGCGCAATGCAGAGCCCGAGATCCGACAGCAGAGCGAGGTTCGCCCGCGTCACAGGCGTATCTGCGAGCAGCGCCGTCTCGGTGAGCTCGAGTTCGATCTGATGGGTAGGCAAACCCGATTGTTCGATACGCTGGATCAACCATGCTGTGAACGCTTCGTTGTCGATCTGCGCAGGCGACATGTTGAGCGCCAGACGAAAGTCAGGGGGCGTCAGGTGGCGGATGTCGGCGAACCAGCGCAGCGCCGTATCGAACTGGAATCGGCTGATTTCGTTGATGAGCCCGATTTCTTCGGCGAGCGGAATGAACTGAGCCGGGGAAATCCAGCCCCGTTCAGGGTGCTGCCACCTGATCAGGGCTTCGGCGCCAACGAGCTCGCCGGTCTGACAGGTAAATACTGGTTGGTAGTACATCTCCAGTTGGCCGGCATCGAGCGCCTGGCGCATCTCTGCTTCAAAGCTCAATGAGTCTATGGCGCGGTGGGAGGCCTGGTAGCGGCAGTAGCCCGACGCATCACGACGTTTGGCAGAATACATGGCGGCATCGGCGGAGCGTACCAATGCATCTGCGTGCTGCGCGTCTTCTGGATACAGAGCGATACCGATGCTTGCGCCAACCTTGAACTGACGCTCTCCCAGTTGGATCGGGGTGGAGAGCGCCGCCAGAATTCTCTGGGCGACGGCTTCGGCATCCTTCTCATCGCGAATCTGTGTAAGCAACAGCGTGAACTCGTCGCCCCCTACCCGTGCGATGCCATCGGCGCTGCGGGGTCCCTCCGCACGGTCTTCCCGCCCGCGTATGGCGTGCTGCAGTCGGGTTGCCACGAGTTGCAGAACCTGATCGCCGGCTGCGTGCCCCAAGCTGTCGTTCACCCGTTTGAAGTCGTTCAGATCAATGAACAGCAGCGCAAGTTTGCACTCGTCACGTTGCGCGAGGGTGATCTCCGCGTCGATCAACTCCTGAAAAGCCCGCCTGTTGTGCAGCCCCGTCAGCGCGTCAAACCGCGCCTCGCGAAGAATCATGGCGGCGGTTCGCTCCCGTTCGGCGATGTGGCCGAGCTGAATGGCGATCTGCCGCACCAGCCAGTCACCATCCTGCATCTGTCGTGCCGAGCCGGTTGGCACCAACTCGATGGCGCCCACGGCGTTCAGGCCGTCCCGTATGGGGTAGAAATACCGTTGGGTCTCCGTGGCCGGATCATCCAGCGTGCCGCGTTCACCGGTGCGCAGTACTTTCTGCAGGGCGGAAGATCTCGAGAAAGCCTGGTGTGCAGGGAAATGACACATTGGCCGCTCCGGAGCGTTGTCCTCCCGCGTGTCCCAGAAGGCCACCGAAGATACCCAGTCGAGCTCCGCCAGCGGTTGCAGGAGGGCACGAGCACCGCTGGCCAGTTCCGCTTCGGCGCTGGCCATCATGGCGGTATCAACCAGCAACCGGTGGGCAGCGGCTTCTTTCTCCAACCGGACCACGGAGTCGTCCAGACGCTGCGCGAGCTGTTCGTGGTGGCTGATCCAAATGCTCGTGAGCACCGAGGTGATAAACGCGCCGAGCGCGAGAACGACCAGAGATTTCGGATCCTCGATCAGCGACGCAAGAGATGTCGACCCGAGCTGATCGTGAACTGGAGCAACCGTCAAGACCAGCGGCGCCAGCATTGCGACCACCCCCCAGAACCACAGGTCGCGTCGACCGATGCACACCGCGGCGGCGAGCGGCATCAGCATGTACCAGGCGAGCAGGCTGGTTTTCACCGAGTCCATCAGCAGCACCGTGGCGGTACAGATTCCGAACAGCACACAGACCGCTGCACGCCCGACGACCTGTAGCTGGTGGTGTCGACGCAACCAGTAGAAGAGCACTGCCCACGCAGACATTGCCGCGCCGTAAACATGCGCAAACAACGGGTTCTCGAACGTCGACCAGAAGATACCGAGCGGAATACACAGAAGCATGCCTGTGAGCATCAGACCGTTCAGAACCTGAACTTGCCGCACGAGCCGTGCATCGCTGGATTGCGGGTTCAGACCGCCGCGCAGCACGTCCAGCGCCCACGCGCGCAACCTGGTTGTCCGGCTGGCGGCATCCGTTGCTGCGTGTGGCTTCCCTGGTGCGTGCATCTGATCTCTGGTTTGCGTGGGCGACCACCGGGTAGCCGGCTACGTCGTTTCAGTGTGGACTAATAGTGACGCACACTGAGATTGCGGGTACCCGGCGGTTGTAACTGCGTGATCCACATCACACCAGAGTGCGTGTTGGGTGTAGAGCAACTTTTGTCGTTGAGCACCTCGGAAATGCGAGGCCTCGCGTCTACCGTCGGCTATACAACGCCCACCCCCGCCAGCGCATGCCAGTGACGCTCCGGGATGCAGACCACCGGGGCGCAACCATTGCTACGTCGCCAGAATGTCGACTCGCGCACATCCGTCCACTCGTTCCACCAATACCATGTGAACTCGTTCTAACTCGTGGCGCTCGGTGAAAGGACTCCCACATGCCCACAACACTCGCGTCTGTCGTTGCAGGCCTGGCGTTGCTCACGTTGCTCGTGAGCTTGCTCCTGCCTTCCGCTGCTACCACTGAAGTACAGCGTCTGGAGGCACTGGCCATTCAGCTGGAAGAGCTTATCCGTATCGCTCACCGTGAAGCGGTGCGAACCGGCACGCCACACGCAGTTCTCTACGACAACAACAGCACGCAATTCTCGGTCTTTCAGGCGGATCTGAGCAGCGAGCCGGCCGGCAATGCCGGAACCGTCTACCATCAGGTCACAAAGCAGCCCGTCACCCTTAGGATAAACGGCAATAGCACGCTTACTCCTTCACCAAACCCGTTCAACTTCGGTGCCGGTGGCAGCAAAAACACGCTGCTGTTCGACAACTGGGGTACGCCGTTCACCGTAACCAATACGGTCACCTTCGGCCTGGCTTCTGCCAATCTGCAGATCACTGCTGGTAGCAACAGCAAATCGGTTACGGTGGCACCGCTCACCGGCAGAGTGAGCGTGCAGTAGTGGCGATGCGCGGATACTCCTACGTCGAGGTGATGGTAGCCGCGTTGCTGCTGTCCTTATCGATCGTACCGGCCACCGAAGCATTGCGCGTCGTGATGGGCTCGTCGAGCGAAAATCGTCAACAACTGATATTGCAATACGCAGCATTGGCGCGCCTTGAATCCACGCTGGCGCAACCCTTTGCTGCGCTGGAACAGGAGGCATCAACCACCGGCGGCACCACGCCATCGAGTTACTCAGACCCTATCAGCATGCCAAATCGTATCATCGTGTTCGTCGCGCCCCACGACATCGACAACGTTCCCCCGGACAACGATCCATTGACCGACCCGGACCCTGGCGTCGTACGTGTTCGCGTGCTGGTAAGCGACACCACAATTCACTTCGAGCAGGTCTTCGGAGACTTCCAGTGACGCGCCGCAGCCGCGGATTCTCCTCCGTTGAAATCCTGACGTCACTCACGATCGGTGCGTTACTGCTGGGTTCGCTGTATCGGGTGGTCGACCAATCAATGAGCCTACACAACAAGGTATCGCGGGAATCACGCACCTTGACTCATCTGCAGTTCGCCATGGATCGAATGGTTCGCCATGTGAAGTTCAGCCCGCGCGTCATCCTGCCGCTGACCACCGGCACGCCGCGAGATGTCTTCGCGGTCGCACTCCCTGAAAGCGTAGACCGAGACCGCGACGGCTACGCAGATGCAGACAACGACCACGACTTTCTGATCGATGAGGATCCAGGCGCCGACATGACCAATGACGGTGAGGCGGGCATCATGGGCATCGACGACGACGGTGATGGTGTCATCGACAACGGTCCGACCATCGACCGAAGCCATGACGACGACGAAGACGGCAGCACCAACGAAGACCCTGCAAATGGTGTAGACGATGACGGCGACGGACGCATCGACGAAGATGCCCACGACGATCAGAACGGCGACAATGCCGCCGGCCGCGACGGCATCGACGATGACCGGGATGGATTCACCGATGAGTCCAGTGCCGCGGACGACGACGAAGATGTAGACACGGACGAAGATTGGATCGACCCTGTTGTCTACCGACTGGTGGGCACGGATCTGGTCGAACGCCTGCCCGTCCCGTGGGACGTGGACGGTGACTTTCAGCTGACGGGCAGTGATTTCATTGAAAGTGTCGTTGCAAGTGACGTGAGCGCTTTCTCCGTCCTGCGAAGCCGCACCGCCACCACCGATCTGCTCGAACTGACGCTGACGGTCCTCGACTCTGAGGGCCAGGCAGTCAGCCTCACTACCACCGTACGCGTGGGTGGTGCGCTGTGACACAGCAGGGTTTCGTCGTGATCGCGGTAACCATCGGGCTGACGATGATCGCCATTGGCGTGCTCGTACTATCCGCGCAATCCGAAGGGCTTTCTGCAGAGCACAACGCCCTGAAAGATCGTGCTCGGATCGAACACCTGCTTAACTCCGCCGAAGCCCACGCCAGATGGACACTCAACGAACAAGGCTGCAGCGGTTACAACATCGTCAACGCCACGAACGAGCTGGGTGCCTACACGGCGCAGTTCAATCGGCTAGAAGGTTCTCCAATCGACGTATCCATCAGCGGTGTCCTCACCAGCGGCCTGAGCGGCAGCCGTGTAGTCTCCAAGACAGCCTCTTATGCTCCAGCAACTCCGATCATCATCGAAGTGGAAAAATCCAGCCACATGAAGGAGTTTGATCCAGACAAAGTCAACGGCAATCACAAGGATATCCATATCGGCGGAACCGGAAACGATCGGGAGCGGGGCATCATCGAGTTCTCTGTGGCCAGCATTCCCGAGGAAGTAGTCATCGAGTCAGCCAAGATCGTCCACTCGGTGATGGCAATCGGAACAGCTAACGATACTATCACCGTACACCGAGTGACCGAGGCCTGGTCCGAGGCCGATGTTACATGGGACCAATCCGACAAACACAACGCTCTTGACTGGAACACGCCCGGCGGCGACTTCATCAACGAACCGGTCGCGAGCGTGCAGGTTCCCACCAATACCAGCGTCCCATTCGAAATCGACATCACAAGCGCTGTTCGTGATTGGCACTCAGGTGCTGCGCCGAACCACGGGTTGATTTATCAGGTGGCATCCGCCAGCGGTTCGTCAATGACAAAGTTCCACACCGAAGACGAAGGCCCGGGCAGTATGACCGTTGTGGTACAGGTACGGTGCGAGTGCGGCCAGATCTGTGCAATCGACAGCGTCGTTTCCTGTGATGCAAACTTCAGAGTGAACCGCAAGTCGAGCCAGTTGTCCCATGGCATCCCCCAAACGATAGAGGGTGTAACGACGGTTCCCGGGAACGTCGTCCTCATGGGCATAACGTTCCCCGAGACCGGCGGCACAGTGGTGGCCTATGACGACATACTGGAAGCATTCGACTCGTACGGAAACTCCCTCGGTACCTGTGACACACAAATCGGCCACACGCTGTCCGGAGTGACCTATGTCATCAACGGGCCCTATCGCGAAAACCTGGCCCTCACGACAGACCGTTCCAACCCACAGATGGCCTACGTCGCGCAAACCTGCAGTGCGCCCACCCTGACCCTGCAATCATCAACCATTACTTCACCCACAGGGATCACCTATCTCGAGCTGCCAGAAGGTCACCTGTACGAAGATCACTTCGTCGTCACAGACAGCAACGGTAACCTGAACTTCGTCGACCCGTCCGGTACGGTCGTCGGCACCTCCGCTCCGAACATCACCGCAACGCAGGTGCGCGGTATCGCCCACGTTTACAATCAGGACAGGTTGCTGCTTTTGTCCAACGGCGCCGAGGAAGTATACCGGCTCGGCTTTGGCGGCGTGGTCGAAGAGCGCTACGACTACTCCCGATTCGGCTCGAACGCCCCAGGCGGCCTCGCCGTAGATCTCGACAGCTGCGAACACATCGTCGCCAGCCAGCCGTCTGATGAAGTCTCAAAGCTGAGCCGCGCGGAGCTCACGGTACAACCAGTCTCCCACTGGAAGCTGGACGAAACGACCGGGAGCACAGTGCTCGATTCCATTGGCGGACAGCACGGCACGCTTGGCAGCGGTGGCACCTGGACACCCACAGACGGCGCGGTTCAAGGCGCGGTTCGTATCAACACCGCCAGCCAAGGCATCACCATACCGTACAATGCTGCACTGGATATGGAAGGGTCTTTCACCGTCGCTGGATGGATCAACACGACCGGTGCCACCAGCTGGAAGCCGATACTCGGTGTTGAGCTCGCCACCAACCAGCACAACTACTGGCTCGGTGTGAACAACTTACGGCCGAGGGTCATCGTCTACAACGGCAGCGACCACTACGTGACGGCTCCTAACACCATCACTCCGGGACTCTGGTACCACCTGGTCGGCATGTACGACGCCGACGTTCAGGAAGTGCGTATCTACGTCAACGGCACACTGACGCAAACGCAAACGGTCGGCGGACCGCTGCAAGCCACACCAGGTGTGCTCTACCTTGGTCGCGGTGTGACCACCTACACCCAGGGTAAGGTCGACGATGTGTATCTGTTCGACAGAGCCATTACGGATAGCGACATCGCCATGCTTTACGCCGAAGCTCCTGAAGGAACGGCCGGTCTTTATGCAACCGGGATGTCGCCACCAGCACCTTGCGCAGGCTTTACCATCGCTGACGACTTCGAAACCAATATGGATTGGACGGGTAGCTCCGGCACATGGGCCTGGAGTGGTGCGTGGACCGAGATCAACGAAGCAGATGATCCAACGCTCGGTGAGGTCCGTAAAAACGACGTGTTGGGCAACCGTTGGGCGCAGGTGAAGAATGGCGACCATGGCCTGAGGCGCTTCGTAGATCTCAGCATCGCCAGCTCTGCTACGCTGACGTTTCAGTACGCACGCAGTGAGCTGGACGACAACGACAGCGTGCACATCGGCGTGGGTAATAGCACCATCTTCAACGAGATCGGCGTCATCAACGAGCCAGGCAGTTCGAGCACCGCTTCACCGGAGACATTTACCGCCACCATTCCGGGCCCGTTCACCGCGGACGCTTACGTGCAGATTCGCAACAAGAGCACGATGAACGTGGCGGAGGGCATCCAGCTGGACAACTTCGTCATCCAGGCCTGCCCCTAAACGAACAAAGCCGGTTGGGTTCGTTCCGCGCCCAAGCCGACTAGATCGCGCCCGCTTCGGCAAGCTGCGCCAGCGTTTCGTCATCGCGCCCCAGGCGTTCACCCAATACCATCTGATTGGCGCTGCCAAGCTCAGGATAGAACGCATACTGCGCCGCATTGAAGTTGGAAAAGCGCAGTGGCGAGGTCGGCAGATACACCTCCCCCATGCCCGGATGGTTGGCGGCAATCAGCGAGCCGCGGGCCAGCATGTGGGCATTGCCGTACACATCCTGCACACGCCGAACGGGCGCTGCTGGAATCTTCGCCTCGCGCAACAGTGCAAAGGCCTCCTCCTGCGGCAAACCCAGCATCCATTCACCGACGATACGGTTCAGCTCCGCTTCATTGGCGAAGCGCTCTTTTCGGGAGAAGCGCGGATCGTCCACAAGCGCCGGGTGTCCCATGAGTTTGGCCAGCGCGTGCCAGTGGCGCTCCTGTATGCAGATCACCGCTACGTAACGTCCGTCGCTGCAGCGATAGATGCTGTATGGCACCACGGTGGACGGCGAGCGGTTGCGGTTCTTCGGTGGCGGCTTGCCGGTGGCGTAGAGGGTGGACAGCTCCGTGCTGAGGTTAAAGTACATGGCGTCCATCATCGACACCTCCACGCGCGTGCCCTCACCTGTCTGATGCCGTCCAAGCAGCGCCGTCATCGCACCCGCATACATGTGCACACCACCCATGATGTCCGACGGCGCGCCGCCAGCGCGAGTGGGCGGGTCGTCCGGCCCACCGGTGGCCGCGAGCAACCCCACCGCTGCTTGCACGGTGTGGTCCATGGCCAGCAGGTCGTGATCCGGACCAGAAAGACCGAAGCCCGTACCGGACACATAGATCAGCCGCGGGTTCACCGTCTTCAGGGTTTCCCACCCAAGACCCAACCGCTCCATGGCGCCAGGACCGAAATTTTCCACCACCAGGTCCGCGTCCGCGACCAGCTCAAGAAACAGACCGCGCGCGGCTTCAGCCTTGAGGTTGAGAGTGATGCTCAACTTGTTGGCGTTGAGCATGGCGAACGCCATGGAGCCGCGAGCGTGGGCCGGCGGCCGCAAGCGCTCGCCGCCCGGCGGCTCAATCTTGATCACCTCAGCACCTGCCTGCGCCATGAGAAACGTGGCGTAAGGGCCCTGATAGATCTGCGTGAGGTCCAGCACCTTGATGCCGGCCAGCGGTGTCTGAGTCATTGCGATAACCCGTAGCGGTCAATGTAAGGTCCAAACAGGCTAAGGATGGTAGCTGCATCCAGGCCATAGTCCTCCAGCGCGTAGCGGTGGCTGCCGGGTCGGTGCGCATCATCTTCGCGATAGGCGCGCATGGCGGCTTGTGCGCGATCGCCAAAGGATTCTCCCGCAAACGCGTAGAGCCGCTGCATCTGAGCAATGGGGTCGCCGACCATGTCCGCGAACTGCAGATGCAGAAACCGCTCCGGCTGCGCCTCGCTCACTGCCATGCAATGGGCAAGCGCTCGGCTGAGCTTGCCGGCCCAGTGCGCGCCGATGGCCTCATGGTTGGCAGTGCGGGTCAGAGGTGCTGCGAGATTAGCGCACATGGAACAGAACGACGGCACCGTTTCCAACGGATGGCGATGGGTGTGAATGATCCGCGCATCAGGAAACACGGCCAGCAGCTTATCTACAAAGCCGAGGTGGTGCGGCGACTTCAGCACCCAACGCTTCCCCTCCCGGCCTGGATCCTGCCAGGTCAATGCCTGCAGAAAGCGCTTGAGATCGGCATATGCCCAGGTGTGGTCCTGCGCCTCAACCCAAGCGGAGTAGCTCGGCACATGCATAAAAGCTTCCGGAGTGGTGCTGAGAAAGGAATGCTCTAAGAGCAGTATCTCCTCATCCGCGTCATCGTAGGCCCAGGGATGGATATCCAAGGCCTCAGGTGAAGCTGCCAGCACTGCGGCCACTTCCGCCTCGCCCAGCGCCCGCCGCTCTTCAGGCCTGCCGCGTTGCTCACCAGGCAGCATGGCGGGGTAACGACCCTCCCACCAGAGCATCGCAGTGTGCGCCGGGTCTGCAGCCAGCAGCCGGTGCGTCATGGTGCTGCCTGTGCGCGGCAAACCGACGATCACCAGTGGTGCCGTGATCGGCAGCTCAAGTATCTCCGGGTGCCGTTTCAGCGCGTCTTCGTGCCGCAGGCGATTGCACAGCAGCCCGACGATGCGCTGGCGCTGCGCCTCCACGCCAAAGTCCGCGAGTCTGGCTTCGCCATTGATGGAAGCTGCGAGTTGCTGCAGGCCGTCGACGAACAGCGGTTCGCCAAAGTCTGCAAGACCCGTGGACTGCCGTGCTTCGGCAAGCATCGCATCGACCTGCAGCTTCATCTGAGGTCTTCCACCACCAGCTCCGGGATCGGGTGCGAATCCGCACCCACCCAACGCATGAGCATCACACCCTGCTGGTGGCCGGTGGTGAGCAGATTGTTCGGCACGCCGGCAAGCGGCTTGTGGGATATCGTAATGGTAACGCTGCCATCGGCATCCAGTTTGGCCAGCGCGCCATTGGTGTGCACCGGGTGATGCCGATAGTCGAGCGACTCCATCCAGACGTTAGTGAGCTGAAAATTCCAGTAGTCGCAGTCGGGTACCGAGGAGCGTACGCGTATGCACTGCTCCTCACCAAGCTGCCAGAAGGCGTAGACATAGCAGATGTTCGGGTCGCCCCCGGCCGCCTGAAAAAACGCCTGATCGCCCAGCTCGAAGTGGTTGAAGTGGCCAGCTTTGAACCGCTCGACCCAGCCGAGAAACGTACGCGCTGTACCGCGCACGAAGGCAACACTGCGCTTGAGCTGTGCTTCGAGCGCTTCGCTTGAGAGCACGTCATAGGCATCCACCGGCTCCAGTCGGCGAATACTCAGGCGCGCAGGCTCCTCCCGGTCGCGGCGGTTGAACGTCTGACGCACGATGACCATGTTGCTCGTCTCAGCGGCTGGCAGCCAGTTCTCCGCCCGTTCACGGGCGCTGACGATGATGCGCACGCTGCCGTCGGCCCGCACAGCGAGATCGTCCAGATCTACCTCACCGGTGGACACCATGGTGCCGTCGATGGCGTAGCGGTTCTCCTTGGTACCAAAGCTGAGGTAGGGCACCGAACCGACGGTGCCGATGATTTCGTAGTCGCAGCGACCGTCGATCTGCGCATTGAGATAGAGGTTGTCCGGATTGTCGGCGCCGATCTTCGCTGTATCGTGGGACAGGCTGTAGAACGACGGGTGTCGTGCGCTGCCATGTTCGAGCTGCATCTCCAGCGCCAGGCGCAGCAGACGCGTGAGATAGCGGTAGCCCTCCGCGCGATCCAGATCGCTCAGACCCTCGACACCATCGATCACCTCACCGACGGCAGCAAGCTCCTGCGTGAACGCCCGCCACAGCGGCGCAGTGTTCATGTCCGGGAACGAAGCAGATATGCGGCGCCATCCGCGCGATTGATTGATGGAGCCTCGCCGAATATCCGCTCCTTGGAAGCACTGTACAGCTTGCGGTTGGCACCGAGCGGCGCCAGCTCCGCCGCGCGGCGTCGGGCGCCTTCGAGCAGCGTATCCAGGGGCAAAGCGCGCTCCACGAAACCTGCCGCCACGGCGGCATCCGCAGTCCAGCGTTTTGCCAGCTGTACGGTTTCAAAAAATGCGCTGCCAGACATCTTGTGGCGGAACAGCGCCAGCTCCTCGTCGGGAATGGCCATGCCGATCTGAATCTCGTTGGCGCACAGAAATCCGCGGTCGCTGCGCATCATGCGCACATCCGCACACAGGGCCATCATCAGGCCCGCACCGAAGGCATGGCCGTTCACCGCAGCGATAGTAGGCACTCCAAAGGTGATGATCCGGCTCATGAGTTGCATGAACTCGCGACCGAACACTTTCTGATCTCCACCCTCCCCCGGCTCGGAGGCGCGCACCCAGTCGATATCCAGGCCGTTAGAAAAAAACTTTTCCGATGCTGAGGTCACCACCAGCGCCGCCGGGCCGTGGCTTGCGTCAACTTCGTCGAGCGCGCTGGCAAACGCGCGCACGAAGTTTGTGTTCCAGCGGTTCTCGCCGGCGTTCATGGTGAGCGTGAACACGCCCGCACCGTCAGATTGCAGATCGATCATGTGGAAGCCTCCAGAGCCTTGCGAATTTCGTCGTGCCGTTGCCTTGTCAGGGGATAGCGTACCAGCGGAAACCAGGCCGCAGCCAATGCCAGTATGGGTGCGCCGATATAAGTGAGCAGCAGCCCATCCAGCGCATCCTGGGTGTTGGTTTGACCCGGCGAGAAGCCGAACACCCCCTCCGCCACGGTGAGCACCACACCTACCGCCAACGCCGAGCCCAGCTTGTTGGTGGTGGTGAGCAGCGCAAAGAACAGCCCTGCCCGCTGCTCCCCGGAGCGCAGCGCATCCTGATCGGTGAGATCCGCCATCATCGAGCGCAGCAGCGCCGGCGCGGCGCCGAACGCCACACCATAGAGAATGGTGTAACCCCAGAGGATCACCACACTGCCTGGCGAGGCAACGAACCACAGCGCCCCGTTGATGACGATGCCGTACACCAGCGCCATACGGATCGCTTTGTCTTTGCCGAAGCTGTAGGCGAGCTTCAGCCACAACGGCATGGCGAGGAAGCTGCTCACGAAATAGAACAGCAACGCCAGGCTCGCATGCTCCGGCAGTTCGAACAGGTACGTTGCCACGAAGATATACAGCGAGCCTGACGCGGTGGATGCAAAGCCGGTCGTCAGGTCGGCGACGAGCAGACGCGCCAGCGTGACGTTTCCACGAAAGATCGCGACCACCTCCGCCCATTGGATACGCCGGGCCGGGGGACCCGGGCGGTCCGGCACGTTGAGCAGCACCGGTAACGCAGTGATGGGAAAGAGGATGAGGCAGAACCAGCCCATGCTCGCCACCTTGCTCGCGGCATCTCCATGCCCAAGCAACTCCACTGCGGCGGGTATGGCCAGCACCAGGGTCATACCGCCGATCACGAAAATTTCCCGCCAGCCGTACAGACGCGAACGCTCATCGTAGCTGCTGGTGAGTTCAGCCCCCCAGGACTGATGGGCAATCACCATCATGGTGTAACCCACATACAGCACCAGCAGCCAGAAGCCGAGATATAAGCCGCTCACGCCATTCTCATCGGGCATGAACACCTTCCATACGGCCAGGAGGAGCAGCGGCAGGCTGATGGCGATCCAGTGCTTGCGCCGCCCCCAGCGGGTATCGAAGCGATCGATGAGCACGCCCATCACCGGGTCGGTGACCACGTCCCAGATTCGTGCCAGCATGAACACCATGCCCACAGTCTGCAGGCTCAACCCCAGCCCCTCACCGTAGTACGCCGGCAGGTACACCGCGATCGGCATGGTCATGGCAGCCATCGGCAGGCTCAGGCCGGAGTAGCTGGCAAGCACCTTACGACTCAATGGCGCCACCACATCAGCCTCCTTCAACGACTTCCTCGCCCAGCGCTCGGGCGCGGGACAGGCGGCTCGCCTCGTCCGCCGGTAGATAACGAAGCGCGAGCGCGAGGAACACGGTGCTCACCGCGAACGCGGCCAGCCCCCACGTCATGGCGCTGCGCAGCGCCTCACCCGCATCCGTGCCGCCGGCGATATAGGCATCGGAGATCTGCCCCATCAGGTAAGGTCCGAGGGCCAGGCCAAGAAAGGTATTCATGAGCACGTAGTAGGCCGATGCCACGGCACGCATGCGCGGCATCACCAGGTCGTTGGTGGTGCTGGTGCCGGAGCCGATCCAGGCTGGCGACAGGATGCTGAAAACAAAGCTGCACACATAGGCCACCACAACGCTGTCGGTGTAGAGGAAACCGAAAGCGAAGGGCAACGCCAGAATCGGAATGCCGAGCCCGATGTACAACCGTGCATTCGCGTAGCGTACCTTGAGCCGATCTGCCAGAAAGCCGCCGAGCACAATGCCGAGAAAGCCGCCAACCGCCGCACCGAGCCCAAGGTAGAGCCCCGCATCGGCAATAGATTCACCATGCACGCGCTGCATGAACGGCGGCGACCAGAAGCCCACGCCGTAGGTAACGAAGGAGATACTCGGAAAGCCTACGGTGGCAGTAACGAACGCCGGAGACCGGAACATCATGGCGAACGTCGCCGGATCGGTGAGGCCGAGGTGCTGTACCCAACTCACCGTGATGTACACGCCAAGGCCGAGCATGAGCCATTGCAGCATGGTCGGCATGGCCAGATACAGCGCGTAGAACACCCCTCCCACCACCGCGGCAGCGATGAGGTTGATCACCACCGCGCGCAAGCCACCTGCGCGATACAGCGTGACAAGCGAAACCACAGGAAGAACGCTGAAGAACGTTGTCGCCGTAGCTGCAAACGGGTGCGGGTGCGCCTGGCTGACCAGCCCTTCGCTCATGCCGCGCACCGGCTCTCGCAGCGTCCAGACCCAGAACGCCACCAGAATACCCGGCAAGCCAACCGTGAGAAACGCCGCCTGCCAGGGCTTGATACCAAGAGGGGCGTCGGTCGGATCCGGATACCAGGCGTACCAGGCTTCTACCACCGCACCGCCCAGAAACAGACCGATGCCCGCGCCGATGTAGATACCGCTCGAGTAAATCGCCAGCACCGTGGCGCGCATGCGCGGCGGGAAAAAATCAGACAACATGGAAAACGCCGCTGGCGTGGCACTGGCCTCCCCCACCCCCACACCAAAGCGGCAGGCCGCGAGCGTTGCGTAATTCCTGGCGAAGCCGGACAGCGCCGTCATCAGGCTCCAGAAGGCAAGCCCGATGCCGATGAGCTGCTTACGGTTCCACACGTCTGCAAGCTTGCCCAGAGGTATGCCGAACACCGCGTAGAAGATGGCAAAGGCGGTGCCATACAGGAAGCCGATCTCCGCGTCGCCGATGCCGAGATCGGCTTTGATCTCCTCGGCCAGGATGGAGATGATCTGCCGGTCGATGAAGTTGAACACGTACACGACGATGAGCACGCCGAGCACATAGCGTGCGTAGGCGGAGTTGACGGTCTCAACCCCGGCGCTGCGATCTTCCCGCATAGCTTCCTCCCCAAGTCACCGCATCTTCGCAGGCGCGAGCAGGCCCTGGCAAGGCGCCGGGGTGGGACGTGGGTCACACACGATCTGTGCGGCAGCTCAAACCACTTCCAGCAGCGGCGCAAGCAGCTTCCTACACTAAGACAAGCCCAAGGAACCTGCCGGCATGGACGAGCCACCCATACCCTTTGATGAAACCGCCAGGCTGGCGGAACTGCGCTCGCTCGGGCTCCTGGACACGGATGCCGAGGAGCGCTTCGATCGCTACACCCGGCTTGCGCAGAAAGTTCTGGGGGTACCGATGGCCGCCATCAGCCTGGTGGATGCCGACCGCCAGTGGTTCAAGTCGCGCCTGGGGCTGGAAGCTGCGCACACGCCGCGGGAACATGCTTTCTGTGCTCGCTGCATCCTGCAACAGGACATCTTTGAAGTCGCCGACGCCAGCCGCGACCCGCAGTTCGCCGACAATCCCCTCGTCGCTGGCACCACCCACATCCGCTTCTACGCCGGTTACCCGTTGCGCGGTCCGCAAGGGCATCACGTGGGCACCCTGTGTCTGTTCGACACCCGACCTCGCAGCCTGAGCGACAGTGACAGGGAAGTTTTTCGCGATCTCGGCGAGCTGGTCACCGGCGAGCTCGAATCCGTGGCACTGGCCACTACCGACGCGCTCACAGGCATCTGCAATCGCCGGGGCTTCGAATCCCTCAG
>JAUIED010000101.1 GCA_030428905.1 Gammaproteobacteria bacterium | reverse complement strand
GTTGATCAGCCCGATCGCGATGGAAGAAGGTCAGCGCTTTGCGATCCGTGAAGGCGGCCGCACGGTGGGTGCCGGCGTCGTAACGAAAATCTCCCAGTAAGCGGGAGCAGATTAGGCCAGTAGCTCAATTGGCAGAGCAGCGGTCTCCAAAACCGCAGGTTGGGGGTTCGATTCCCTCCTGGCCTGCCATCTCGGCTGGCACTACGTCGGCTGGCGCTGAGAATGGTCTTTTCAGACATGGGTAGAAGGTGAGCACGAACACGGAAGCAAAAGCGGCAGGTGGGCTCGACTGGCTGAAGTGGCTGGTGGTGATCGGCCTGGTGGGCGGCGGCATCTTCGCCAACTGGTACTTCCAGGATCAATCCCTGCTGTTGCGGGTTGTTGGCCTGGTGGTTCTGGGAGCGGCGGCGTTTTTCGTTGCTACGCTCACGGAGAAAGGCGGTGCGGCTTGGTCGTTGTTGAAAGAGGCCCGTAGCGAGATTCGCCGGGTTGTATGGCCTACCAATCAGGAAACCACCCAGACCACGATCGTCGTACTGGTTTTGATCTTCATCTTCGCGCTGATTCTCTGGTTGCTGGACTGGATGCTCAGCGCGCTTGTAACCGCCGTAATCGGCTGACGGGAGAGGCGAATGTCTAAGAAGTGGTACGTAGTGCACGCCTACTCCGGCTTCGAAAAGAACGTGGCCAGGGCTTTGAAGGAGCGTGTAGCGCTTTCAAACCTGGAAGAGTTCTTTGGAGAGATCATGGTGCCCACCGAAGAGGTGGTGGAGATGCGTGCGGGCCAGAAGCGCCGCAGCGAACGCAAGTTCTTTCCAGGCTACGTGCTGGTGGAGATGGAGCTCAATGATGACACCTGGCACCTCGTAAAAGAGACGCCGCGGGTCATGGGCTTCATTGGCGGCAAGGCTGACAGTCCCGCGCCGTTATCCGAACGCGAAGCGCAGGCAATCCTGGATCGTGTGCAGGCAGGCAGCGAGAAGGCCACGCCCAAGACAGTGTTTGAGCCAGGCGAAATCGTTCGCGTGATCGACGGTCCGTTCAACGACTTCAACGGCGTCGTCGAAGAAGTGAACTACGAAAAGAGCCGCCTGAATGTGGCGGTGACGATTTTTGGGCGTTCCACCCCGGTGGAACTGGATTTCAGCCAGGTCGAAAAGGGCTGAATTACATCACGGGGAGTGCTGGCACTCGTTGCCGCACGTTTGCACCCATCAGGAGGCTAGGTAAATGGCGAATAAAATTCTCGCTTACATCAAACTGCAGGTGGCTGCAGGTCAAGCTAACCCGAGCCCGCCGGTTGGCCCGGCGTTGGGTCAGCACGGCGTGAACATCATGGATTTCTGCAAGGCTTTCAACGCCCAGACGCAGAGCATGGAGCAGGGTATGCCGGTGCCGGTGGTCATCACCGTGTACGCGGATCGCACGTTCTCCTTCATCATGAAGACGCCTCCGGCTGCAGTTCTGCTGCGAAAGGCCGCGAAGATCGCCAAAGGTAGCGGCACGCCGAATTCCAACAAGGTGGGCAAAGTGACGCGTGAGCAGCTCGAAGAGATTGCTACGCAGAAGATGCCTGACCTCACCGCCGCTGACCTGGACGCCGCTGTGCGCACCATCGCTGGTAGCGCCCGCAGCGCCGGTATCGAAGTAGAGGGGGTGGTCTGATGGCAAAGCTCAGCAAGCGCCAGCGCGCCATCGCTGAAAAGGTGGATCGCCAGAAGGCTTACGATATCAGCGAGGCAGTGGCGCTGTTGGCGGAGGTCGCCAAATCGAAGTTCAGCGAGTCCATCGACGTATCCATCAACCTTGGTGTTGACCCACGAAAGTCCGACCAGGTCGTGCGCGGAGCAACTACACTGCCGCATGGTAGCGGCAAAGACGTTCGCGTTGCCGTGTTCGCTCAGGGCAACGCGGCTGACGAAGCTACCGCGGCAGGCGCCGACATCGTCGGCATGGAAGACCTGGGAGATAAGGTGAAAGCCGGCGAGCTCAATTTCGATGTCGTCATCGCTACGCCGGATTCCATGCGTATCGTTGGCCAGCTCGGCAAGATTCTCGGCCCACGTGGTCTCATGCCGAACCCTAAGACAGGCACAGTAACCCCCGATGTGGCTACTGCGGTAAAGAACGCCAAGGCTGGCCAGGTACAGTTCCGTACCGACAAGGCGGGCATCATTCACGGCAGCCTGGGCAAAGTGGGCTTCGAGCCTTCCCAGGTTAAGGAAAATCTCGAAGCACTCCTCAACGACCTGAAGAAGGCCAAGCCTGCTTCGGCGAAAGGGGTGTATCTCAAGAAGGTGACACTGAGCTCTACCATGGGCCCGGGGCTCACCATCGACCAGGCGTCCCTCGAGGTCTAGTGATCTCGTAGGATCAAAGTTTTGAAGATTCGGCGGCGGCTACGGCCCGCTGCCGGGGTCGTCAAAAACCGTACGGCGGCGTCCATTGTGTGACGCCTTAAAAATCGCCTACGTAGACGGCAGAGCTCAAATCGTGCGTTTCACGCGTGCGTACCTTGACTCGCCGTAGGTTCTGCAGGGCGCTGCGGCGCTTTGCAGGTAAACATGGGTATCGGCGATATCCAAGGAGTGAGAAATGGCACTAAGGCTGGAAGACAAGAAAGCAATAGTTGCCGAAGTGAACGAAGCGGCCGGCCAGGCCCTGTCTGCGGTACTCGCAGACTACCGAGGGCTCACTGTTGAGCAGATTACCGACGTGCGCAAGAAAGCGCGCGAGTCGGGTGTCTACTTGAAGGTGATCCGCAACACCCTGGCCAAGCGCGCGGTCGAGGGCACCGAGTTCGAGTGCCTGACCGATGCGTTTGTCGGCCCGACGATGCTGGCGTTTTCCCAGGAAGACCCCGGTTCTGCTGCGCGTCTGTTGAAAGACTGCGCAAAGCAATACCAGGCTCTCGAGGTGAAAGCGCTGTCCATCGGCGGGCAGCTTCTGCAAGCCAGCGACATTGATCGCGTTGCCAAACTGCCGACACGTGACGAGGCCCTTGCCACGCTCATGTCGGTGATGCAGGCACCGATCGTGAAACTAGCCCGCACCTTCAACGAGGTACCGGCGAAGATCACCCGCGCGGTTGCAGCCGTGCGCGATCAGAAGCAGGCCGAAGCGTAGCGTTCGCTTGAGCGACGATTTGAGAAAATAGGAGAAAACAAAAATGGCACTGTCGAAAGACGACATTTTGAATGCAATTGCCGAGATGAGCGTGATGGAAGTCGTCGAGCTCGTTTCCGCAATGGAAGAGAAGTTTGGTGTATCTGCAGCGGCAGCCGTTGCTGTTGCAGCACCTGCGGCTGGTGACGGCGGCGATGCCGGCGGCGCAGCAGAACAGACCGAGTTCGATGTGATCCTCACGTCTGCTGGTGACAAGAAGGTCAATGTGATCAAGGCGGTTCGCGCCATCACCGGGCTCGGCTTGAAGGAAGCCAAAGCACTCGTCGACGAAGCTCCGTCTCCCGTTAAGGAAGGCGCTGGCAAGGACGAAGCAGAGGACCTCAAGAAGCAGCTTGAAGAAGCAGGTGCAACGGTAGAGCTGAAGTAATCAGCTTGAATCTGGCACCAAAATGCAGCGAGGCACCGGCTTGCCGGTGCGCGCTGCTTCAGTCTGAAAAGACAGGCTGGTCGCGGCTTACGAGCTGCGTCCGGCCTTTTGTCGCTTGGCACACAGGTACCAAGCACCCCTAACCCTTGGGAGAAACGCATGGCGTACAGCTTTACCGAGAAGAAACGCATCCGTAAGGACTTCGGCAAACTGGGCGAGGCAATGGAGCTGCCCTACCTGCTGGCGATTCAGGTGGACTCATACAATCAGTTCCTTCAGCCGGGTAAAGGCCCTGCCGACCGAACCGAGGTGGGGCTGCACACGGCGTTCCGTTCTGTTTTTCCCATCGTCAGCTACTCCGGAAGCGCCGCTCTGGAGTATGTTGATTACCGCCTTGGCACCCCCATCTGGAGCGTCAAGGAGAGCATGTTGCGTGGTGACACCTACGCAGCGCCGCTGCGCGTAAAGGTGCGCCTGATCATCTACGACAAGGAGTCCAATAACAAAACCGTCAAGGATGTGAAGGAGCAGGAAGTGTACATGGGCGAGATTCCGCTCATGACCGAGAACGGCACCTTCGTTATCAACGGTACGGAACGGGTTGTGGTGTCGCAGTTGCATCGGTCTCCCGGTGTGTTTTTCGACCACGACCGGGGCAAGACCCACTCGTCCGGCAAGCTGTTGTACTCCGCCCGGGTTATTCCCTACCGTGGTTCGTGGCTCGATTTCGAGTTCGACCCCAAAGACTGCGTGTTCGTGCGTATCGACCGCCGCCGCAAACTGCCGGCGACGGTATTGCTGCGCGCCCTTGAGTACTCGAGCGAGGAGATACTCGACATCTTCTTCGAGAAGAACGTCTTTCACGTCAAGAAAGACGGCTTCTCCATCGATCTGATTCCGGAGCGTCTGCGTGGTGAAGTGGCGACCTTCGACTTCGTAGATCGAGACGGCAACATCATCGTCGAGCAGGGCAAACGGGTTACTGCACGTCATGTCCGCATGTTGGAAAACAGCGGCCTCAAGCGCTTGGATGTGGCGCGGGAGTACCTGCTCGAGCGGGTCATTGCGCGGGATATCATCGACGAAGGCACGGGCGAGATCCTCGTGCCTTGCAATACCCCGATTACCGAAGAGCTTCTCGACCAGCTTCTGGAATCCGGCGTCAGCGATATCGAAACGATCTATACCAACGAGCTCGATTGTGGTTCCTTCGTAAGCGACACGCTGGCGATCGACCCCACCAGCAACAAGCTCGAGGCTCTGGTAGAGATCTACCGCATGATGCGCCCCGGCGAGCCGCCCACCAAGGAAGCGGCTGAAAACCTGTTTAACAACCTGTTTTTCTCGTCTGAGCGCTACGATCTGTCTGCTGTCGGGCGCATGAAGTTCAACCGGCGCCTGGGTCGTGAGGAGGCGGTGGGCGAAGGCACACTGTCGCGCGAAGACATCATCGATGTTCTGCGCACGCTGATTGAAATCCGCAACGGCAAAGGCAATGTCGACGACATCGACCACCTTGGAAATCGCCGCGTGCGTAGCGTTGGTGAGATGGCGGAGAACGCTTTCCGGGTCGGTCTCATCCGGGTGGAGCGCGCGGTCAAGGAACGCCTCAGCCTGGCGGAGAGCGAAGGCCTGATGCCTCAGGACATGATTAACGCCAAACCGGTGGCGGCGGCCATCAAAGAGTTCTTCGGCTCCAGCCAGCTGTCGCAGTTCATGGACCAGAACAACCCGCTGTCGGAAGTGACCCACAAGCGGCGTGTATCCGCGCTCGGCCCGGGTGGTCTTACCCGTGAGCGAGCTGGCTTTGAGGTGCGCGACGTGCATCCGACCCACTACGGTCGGGTGTGCCCTATCGAAACACCGGAAGGGCCGAACATCGGTCTGATCAACAGCCTGGCCACCTACGCCCGTACCAACGAGTATGGCTTCCTGGAGTCGCCGTACCGCAAGATTGTGGATGGCAAGGTGACGGAAACCATCGAGTACCTGTCTGCCATCGACGAAGCCGAGTATGTGATCGCTCAGGCCAGCGCGCCGCTTGCCGAAGACGGCAGCTTCGCCACCGACCTCGTGGACGTGCGTCATCAAAACGAATTCACCAAGACCACGCCGGAGAACATCAATTACATGGATGTGTCGCCGAAACAGGTGGTTTCGGTAGCCGCATCGTTGATTCCGTTCCTCGAGCACGACGATGCCAACCGCGCCTTGATGGGCTCCAACATGCAGCGCCAGGCAGTTCCGACGCTACGCGCAGAGAAACCACTCGTGGGCACCGGAGTGGAGCGAGTGGTTGCTCGCGACTCTGGAGTGTGTGTGGTTGCCAATCGCGGAGGTGTTGTCGACAGCGTAGATGCGGGCCGCATCGTTGTGCGTGTATCCGATGCGGAAACGGAGGCCGGTGAGGCTGGTGTGGATATCTACAATCTCACCAAATTTACCCGTTCCAATCAGAACACCTGCATTAACCAGCGGCCGCTTGTCACGCCAGGTGACGTCATCGCGCGTGGTGACGTTCTGGCCGATGGACCTTCTATCGACAAGGGTGAGTTGGCGTTGGGCCAGAACATGCGCATCGCCTTCATGCCCTGGAACGGCTACAACTACGAGGACTCCATCCTCGTCTCTGAGCGTGTGGTTCAGGAAGACCGATTCACCAGCGTGCACATTCAGGAGCTGACCTGTATTGCGCGCGATACGAAGCTCGGACCTGAAGAAGTTACCTGTGACATCCCCAATGTGGGCGAAGGCGCGCTGTCGAAGCTCGATGAGTCCGGCATCGTCTACATTGGTGCCGAGGTGAACGCGGGCGACATCCTGGTAGGTAAGGTGACGCCAAAAGGAGAAACCCAGCTCACTCCGGAAGAGAAGCTGCTGCGGGCGATTTTTGGTGAGAAAGCCTCAGACGTGAAAGACACGAGCCTGCGGGTTCCCACCAGCGTCAAAGGCACGGTCATCGACGTGCAGGTCTTTACTCGCGACGGTGTTGAGAAAGACCAGCGCGCCAAAGACATTGAGCATCAGCAGCTCGAGCAGGTGCGCAAGGATCTGGGTGACCAGTTCCGCATCGTTGAGGCAGCCACCTTCGAGCGTCTGTCACGGGCACTTGCGGGGCAGGCGGTAGCCAGCGCCCCGAACCTCAGTAAGGGTGCGTCTGTAGAGCAGTCGTACCTCGCAGACCTGCCGGCTGACGACTGGTTCAAGATCCGCATGGCGGATGACGAACTCAACGGTCAGATCGAGGCTGCAGAGAAGTACCTCAAGGCCAAGCGTGACGAGCTGGAAGAAACCTTCAAGGATCAGAAGAACAAGCTGGAGTCTGGAGACGATCTTGCACCCGGCGTGCTCAAGATCGTAAAGGTGTACCTGGCCATCAAGCGCCGCATCCAGCCGGGTGACAAGATGGCAGGCCGGCACGGTAACAAAGGTGTGATCTCGGTGATCATGCCTGTGGAAGATATGCCGTTCGACGAGAATGGCGAACCGGTGGACATCGTGCTGAACCCGCTGGGCGTACCGAGCCGAATGAATGTCGGACAGGTGCTCGAAGCACACCTCGGTTGGGCTGCGAAGGGAATTGGTGAGACCATCAATCGCATGATCGAGCGCCAAGCCGCTGTCGGCGAGCTTCGTCAGGAGTTGACCCGTGTGTACAACTCCGTAGGCGAGCGACAAACTGACATCGATTCGCTGAATGATGCGGAAGTGATTGAGCTTGCCAACAACCTTCGAGGCGGTCTGCCCATGGCGACGCCAGCGTTCGACGGCGCCGCGGAGGTTGAGATCAAGCGCATGTTGGATATCGCCGGCCTGCCGCAGAGTGGTCAGACGACGCTGTTCGACGGTCGCACCGGTGAGCAGTTCGATCGGCCGGTAACCGTGGGTTACATGTACATGCTCAAACTCAACCACCTCGTGGATGACAAGATGCATGCGCGCTCCACTGGTTCCTACAGCCTGGTCACCCAGCAACCGCTGGGCGGTAAGGCGCAGTTCGGTGGTCAGCGTTTCGGTGAGATGGAGGTCTGGGCTCTGGAAGCGTACGGTGCTGCCTACACGCTGCAGGAGATGCTCACGGTGAAGTCGGACGACGTTACCGGTCGCACCAAGATGTACAAGAACATCGTCGATGGCGACTACCGAATGGACCCGGGTATGCCGGAGTCGTTCAATGTTCTTGTAAAAGAGATTCGAAGCCTCGGCATCGACATGGAACTGGAGACGGAATAAGGAGCTGATATGAAAGATCTACTCAACCTGTTGAAGTCCCAGGGCACGATCGAGGATTTCGATTCGCTGCGTATCGGCCTGGCATCGCCGGAGATGATCCGCTCGTGGTCGTTCGGCGAGGTGAAGAAGCCGGAGACCATCAACTATCGTACCTTCAAGCCCGAGCGTGATGGACTGTTCTGCGCGCGCATATTCGGCCCGGTAAAGGACTACGAGTGCCTGTGCGGCAAGTACAAGCGCCTCAAGCACCGTGGTGTGATCTGCGAGAAGTGTGGTGTGGAGGTGACGCTCACCAAAGTACGCCGGGAGCGTATGGGCCACATCGAGCTTGCGAGCCCGGTGGCGCACATCTGGTTCCTGAAGTCTCTGCCTTCGCGGATCGGTCTGTTGCTCGACATGACGTTGCGCGACATCGAGCGAGTGCTGTACTTCGAATACTTCGTGGTCATCGATCCGGGCCTCACGGACCTCGAAACCGGCCAGCTTCTGAGCGATGAGGAGTACTACACCAAGCTCGAAGAGTATGGCGATGAGTTCGATGCCCGCATGGGCGCCGAGGCCGTGCAAGAGCTGCTTCGCGGTATGGACATGGAAGGTGAGATCGCCCGTCTGCGGGAAGAGATCCCTGCCACCAACTCCGAAACCAAGATCAAGAAGCTATCCAAGCGTCTGAAGCTCATGGAAGCTTTCCAGCGTTCCGGCAACAATCCGGAGTGGATGATCCTCACGGTACTGCCCGTTTTGCCGCCGGACCTGCGCCCGCTGGTACCGCTGGATGGTGGCCGATTTGCCACCTCCGATCTGAACGATCTCTATCGCCGGGTGATCAACCGCAACAACCGTCTCAAGCGACTGCTCGATCTGTCTGCGCCAGACATCATCGTGCGTAACGAAAAGCGCATGCTGCAGGAGGCTGTGGACGCGCTGTTGGACAACGGTCGCCGTGGCCGCGCCATCACCGGCTCCAACAAGCGCCCGTTGAAGTCGCTTGCCGACATGATCAAGGGCAAGCAAGGGCGTTTTCGCCAGAACCTGCTCGGTAAGCGGGTGGACTACTCCGGTCGCTCCGTGATCGTGGTTGGCCCGACGCTGAAGTTGCACCAGTGCGGCCTGCCGAAAAAGATGGCGCTGGAGCTGTTCAAGCCGTTCATCTTCGGCAAGCTTGAGCTGCGCGGCCTCGCGACGACGATCAAGGCGGCGAAGAAAATGGTTGAGCGCGAAACGGCGGAGGTGTGGGATATCCTCGCTGAAGTCATTCGTGAACACCCGGTGCTGTTGAACCGCGCACCCACGCTTCACCGGCTGGGTATTCAGGCGTTCGAGCCGACGCTCATCGAAGGTAAGGCCATTCAGCTGCATCCGCTGGTGTGTACTGCCTACAACGCCGACTTCGATGGTGACCAGATGGCGGTGCACGTACCGCTCACGCTGGAAGCCCAACTCGAGGCCCGAGCGTTGATGATGTCCACCAACAACATCCTCTCGCCGGCGAGTGGTGAGCCGATCATCGTGCCGTCTCAGGACGTCGTGCTCGGCATCTACTATATGACCCGTGAGCGCCTTGGTGCGCAGGGCGAAGGTCGTGCGTTCGCCGACGTGGCGGAGGTTCAGCGAGCCTACAACTCCGACCAGGTAGACCTGCACGCGCGGGTCAGAGTGCGCATCATTGAAGACCTGCTAAATGATGATGGTCAGCTCGAGCGCAAGCGAACGGTGTACGACACCACTGTCGGCCGAGCATTGTTCTTCGATATCGTGCCTGCGGGCTTGCCCTTCGAAATGGTCAACCAGGCCATGGACAAGAAGGCGATTTCTCGGATCATCAACGCTTGCTATCGCAACGTCGGTCTCAAAGAAACGGTGATCTTTGCGGATCAGCTCATGTACACCGGCTTCCGCTACTCGACGCTGTCGGGCGCCAGCATTGGCGTGGACGATTTTGTTATCCCGGCGGATAAGGCGACGATCATTGCCGACGCCGAGCGCGAAGTCGCTGAAATCGAGTCGCAGTATGCGTCTGGTCTGGTCACCCAGGGTGAGAAGTACAACAAGGTGGTAGACATCTGGTCACGTGCCAACGATCTGGTGGCGCGGTCGATGATGGATGGAATCTCCAAAGAGAAAGTCACATCTCGCGACGGAGAAGAAGTCGAACAGGACTCCTTCAACAGCGTGTTTATCTATGCCGACTCCGGGGCCCGAGGCTCCCCGGCACAGATCCGCCAGCTTGCCGGAATGCGCGGGCTGATGACGCGGCCGGACGGAAGCATCATCGAAAACGCCATTACGGCGAACTTCCGTGAAGGCCTGAACGTGAACGAGTACTTTATCTCCACGCACGGTGCGCGTAAGGGGCTTGCGGATACGGCGCTGAAAACTGCCAACTCCGGATACCTTACACGTCGTCTGGTGGATGTGGCGCAGGACGTCGTCGTTACCGACCTGGACTGCGGTACGGAAGAAGGCCTGACGATCAGCTCCATCATCGAAGGCGGTGATGTGGTCGAGCCGTTGATGGATCGAGTGTTGGGTCGCATCGTTGCCAACGACGTGGTGGATGCGAGTGGCGAGCTCATCATCGAGCGCGGCACCATGCTCGACGAAGCATGGGTAGAGCGACTGGAAACGCTGGGTGTGGACGAGATTGTCGTGCGCTCGCCCATCACCTGCGAAACGTCCTACGGCGTATGCTGTGCATGCTACGGCCGAGATCTGGCACGCGGCCATCAGGTCAACGTCGGCGAAGCGGTCGGCGTCATTGCAGCCCAGTCCATTGGCGAGCCGGGTACACAGCTCACCATGCGTACCTTCCACATCGGTGGTGCGGCCTCGCGGGCGACTGCCGTGGACAACATACAGGTGAAGCATGGCGGCACGGTACGCCTGCACAACCTGAAGACCGTGCAACGCGAAAGCGGTGAGCTCGTGGCGGTGTCCCGTTCCGGTGAAATTGCCGTAGCGGATGAAGTCGGACGTGAGCGTGAGCGTTACAAGCTGCCGTATGGTGCAGTGATTGCCGTGGGCGACAACCAGCCGGTAGAAGCCGGTCAGGTCATCGCCCAGTGGGACCCGCATACGCACCCAATCGTCACGGAGGTGACCGGTAAGGTCGTGCTCGACGACATGGAGGAAGGCCTCTCGGTAAACCGTCAGACGGACGAGCTTACCGGCCTCACCAACATCAGCGTCCTCGATCCCAAGGATCGGCCTACTGCCGCGAAGGATCTCCGCCCGGCGGTACGCCTCATCGACGAGAACAATGAAGCGGTGCTGCTCCCCGGCAGCGACGTGCCGGCGCACTACTTCCTGCCAAACGACGCCATTCTCAGTCTGGAGAACGGCGATACGGTGGGTGTGGGTGACATCATTGCTCGTATCCCTCAGGAGGGGTCGAAGACGCGTGACATCACCGGCGGCTTGCCCCGAGTGGCAGACCTCTTCGAGGCGCGTAAGCCGAAGGAACCGGCGGTGCTTGCCGAAGAGACCGGTACTGCCGGTTTCGGCAAAGAGACGAAAGGTAAGCGCCGTCTGGTCATCACGCCGCCCGATGGCGACCCGGTAGAGACCCTGATTCCGAAGTGGCGCAACATCGGCGTGTTTGAAGGCGAGCATGTTGAGAAAGGCGAAGTCGTATGCGACGGCCCGCCCAACCCGCATGACATTTTGCGACTCAAGGGCGTTGAGGAACTCGCGAAGTACATCATCAGCGAGATTCAGGAGGTCTACCGTCTGCAGGGCGTGAAGATCAACGACAAGCACATCGAGGTGATCGTGCGGCAGATGCTGCGCAAAGTAGAGATCCTCGATCCGGGCGAGTCGACCCTGATTCGTGGCGAGCAGGTGGAATACAACCGGGTGCGCGAAGTAAATGCCGAGATGCAGTCGGAAGACAAGCTGCCGGCAAAGTATGCGCGTCTGCTGTTGGGTATCACCAAGGCGTCGCTGGCGACAGAGTCTTTCCTGTCAGCGGCTTCCTTCCAGGAAACCACACGGGTGCTCACCGAAGCGGCGGTTACCGGCAAGCAGGACTTCCTGCGCGGCCTGAAGGAAAACGTCGTTGTCGGGCGGCTCATTCCAGCGGGTACCGGTCTTACCTATCACAGCGATCGCAAGCGCCGCCGTGAGGAAGAGATCGCATCGCGCGCCGCTAAAGAGCAGGGTGCCACGGCAGACGAGATCGAGGCGGCGCTTTCCGAAGCGTTCAGCTCGAGCGAGTAGCCTCTGCCGGTCAAGGCGAACCAGGGGCCCTTCAGGGCCCCTTTTTTTGGTGCCGGGCGGCAACGACCTCTACACTTTTGACCTATGTCGCGTCGAACTCCTGGCTTTACGCTCGTTGAACTGCTGATCGTTGCGGTGGTGCTTTCGATATTTGCGGGTATCGTTTTCACGCAGGTGAGCGGAACGACACAGCAGGCCAGAGAAGGATCCTTGGCATCGTTTCTTTCACGCGCACGTGGCGCGCTCGACCGTTACCAGGTAGACCACGGTGGCGACTATCCCGGTCGGCGTGCAGCCCTCGTTGCGCCAGGGTGCTCAAATGCTGCCCTTGCTCGCTTCGCCGCGGGCACTGCGGGTTCCGTGCAGGTCCAGGTGCGTTACTTCACCGATGCTCAAGGGCGCTACTGCACAGAAAGGCTGGCTACCACACCCTATGGCCCGTATCTGGAATGGAATAGCGACACGGATAATCCGGTCACTGGTAATGGTGAGTTGGTGACGATATCCGCTGGCTGGCTGACATTCCGGGCGGACGGCCCGGGTGGCGGGTTTAAATACGACACGATCAGCGGCCGATTCATCGCCAATGACAACGCGCTGGACAGCAAAGGCGTCCCCTTCGACACCTACTGATCCCAGCGCTTCGGCGTGGCTGGCCATTGTTTCCTCCAGCGGTTGCGCCTTGACCTGTAGAAAGATTAGAATTCGCGCCCCTCGAACGGGGTGACCCTTCGAGCCGACGATCCAGCAAGTAGGCGATCCGGTAAGTAAAGGATCCAGTAAGTAAAGGAACGAGCCACCAGACTATGGCCACCATCAGCCAATTGGTACGCAAACCGCGAAAGCGTAAGCCCGCGAAGAACATCGTCCCGGCCCTGCAGGGCTGTCCGCAGAAGCGGGGCGTCTGCACACGCGTGTACACGACCACCCCGAAGAAGCCGAACTCGGCGCTGCGAAAGGTTTGTCGTGTGCGTTTGACCAATGGCTACGAAGTCACTTCCTACATCGGTGGTGAAGGCCACAACCTGCAGGAACACTCCGTGGTGCTCATCCGTGGCGGCCGTGTGAAAGACCTGCCGGGTGTGCGTTACCACACGGTACGCGGCACGCTGGACACCTCTGGCGTTTCCGACCGTCGTCAATCACGCTCCAAGTACGGAGCGAAGCGGCCAAAGTAGCCCAACCAACACAATTCAACTCCAGTAAGGCCCCGACATCCGGTACGGGGATGGACCTGAAGCGAGGAGCTTATGCCTAGAAGAAGAGTCGTCGCCAAGCGCGAGATCCTGCCTGATCCCAAGTATCACAACCAGACGGTTGCTAAGTTCATCAACCACGTCATGGTCAGCGGCAAGAAGGCTGTTGCAGAACGCATCGTCTATGGTGCGCTCGGGCGCATCCAGGAGCGTGGTGCTTCGGATCCGGTAGAAGTGTTTGAAAAGGCACTCGAGGCCGTCGCCCCTTTCGTCGAGGTTAAATCCCGGCGCGTTGGTGGCGCGACCTATCAGGTGCCGATTGAAGTAAGGCCGTCGCGGCGTAATGCCCTGGCCATGCGTTGGCTCGTGGACAGCGCGCGCAAGCGTGGCGAGAAGTCCATGGCGGCGCGCCTGGCAGGTGAGCTGCAGGACGCTGCGGAAGGTCGTGGTGCAGCGGTGCGCAAGCGAGAAGACACGCACCGTATGGCGGAAGCCAACAAGATGTTCTCGCACTACCGCTACTAACCGCTACTAGCAGTAGCTCTAATTTCACTGTTCCAGGAGAGCGTTTGAGATGGCTCGCAAGACTCCGCTGAAGCGGTATCGCAATATCGGCATCGTCGCCCACGTGGACGCTGGCAAGACCACCACCACCGAGCGCGTGCTGTTCTACACCGGCCTGTCCCACAAGATCGGCGAAGTGCATGATGGCGCCGCGACGATGGACTGGATGGAACAGGAGCAGGAGCGCGGTATTACCATTACCTCGGCTGCCACCACATGCTTCTGGAAGGGCATGAACCAGCAGTTCGAAGAGCACCGCATCAACATCATTGATACCCCTGGACACGTAGACTTCACCATCGAGGTGGAGCGCAGCCTGCGAGTTCTGGACGGTGCGGTAGTTGTGTTTTGTGGCACCTCCGGCGTTGAGCCGCAGTCCGAGACGGTTTGGCGTCAGGCCAACAAATACGAAGTGCCGCGCATGGTGTTCGTCAACAAGATGGACCGCCAGGGTGCCAACTTTCTGCGGGTAGTTGAGCAGATTCGCCAACGGCTTGGTGCTAACCCCGTGCCGATTCAGCTCTCTATCGGTGCCGAGGAGAATTTCAAGGGCGTGATCGACCTGATCCGCATGAAGTCGATTCTCTGGAACGAGGAAGACCAGGGTTTGACCTACGACCTGGCAGATATCCCGGAAGATCTTCAGGACGAGGCCGAACATTGGCGTGAGCAGATGGTGGAGGCTGCGGCCGAGGCTTCTGAAGAGCTGCTGTCGAAGTATCTCGACGAAGGCGACCTTTCCGAGGAAGACATCAAGCAAGGTCTTCGTATGCGTACGCTCGCCAACGAGATCGTACCGGCGCTATGCGGCTCTGCCTTCAAGAACAAGGGTGTGCAGGCCATGCTCGACGCTGTGGTCGAGTACCTACCCGCACCTCCCGAGGTGAAGGCGATTGAAGGTGAGCTGGACAATGGCGAGCACGCAACCCGTGAGGCCGATGACGATGCTCCGTTCTCGGCCCTGGCCTTCAAGATTGCAACGGACCCGTTTGTCGGCACGCTGACATTCTTCCGCGTATATTCCGGCGTGTTGAATTCCGGCGACCAGCTTTACAACCCGGTGAAGAGCAAGCGGGAGCGGGTGGGTCGGATGGTGCAGATGCACTCCAACAGCCGCAATGAGATCAAAGAAGTGCGCGCAGGCGACATCGCCGCTGCGATCGGCCTAAAAGACGTAACCACGGGTGACACGCTGTGCGCCATGGACAGCCACATTACCCTGGAGCGAATGGAATTCCCCGAGCCGGTGATTTCCGTTGCCGTTGAGCCGAAGTCGCAGCCCGATCAGGAAAAGATGGGTGTGGCGCTGGGCAAGCTGGCGCAAGAGGACCCTTCTTTCCGCGTGCACACGGACGAGGAAACCGGGCAGACGATTATTTCCGGTATGGGCGAGCTGCACCTGGACATCATCGTCGACCGGATGCGACGTGAGTTCAATGTAGAGGCCAATATTGGCAAGCCGCAGGTGGCTTATCGAGAGACGATCCGCACTGCTGTGGAGCAGGAAGGTAAGTTCGTCCGTCAGTCGGGTGGTCGTGGTCAGTACGGCCACGTATGGCTCAAGATCGAGCCGCATACGGATGAAGAAGGCAACGCGGCTTATGAGTTTGTCGACGAGATCGTCGGCGGCGTAGTTCCACGGGAATACATCCCTGCGGTCGACAAGGGTATCCAGGAGCAGATGAAAAACGGTGTGCTCGCGGGCTACCCGTTGATCGGCGTCAAGGCGACCCTGTTCGATGGTTCGTTCCACGAAGTCGACTCCTCAGAGATGGCTTTCAAGATTGCGGGCTCCATGGCCCTGAAAGCTGGTGCTCTGAAGGCCAGAGCTGTGTTGCTCGAGCCGATCATGGCGGTTGAGGTGGTCACGCCCGAAGAGTACATGGGCGACGTGGTGGGCGACCTGAACCGTCGTCGCGGTCTCATCGCCGGCATGGACGAGAACCCGGCAGGCAAGATCGTGCGGGCCGATGTTCCGTTGTCGGAGATGTTCGGCTACTCCACCGACTTGCGTTCAGCAACCCAGGGTCGCGCGAACTACACGATGGAATTCCACAAGTATTCCGAAGTGCCGGATAACATTGCCGCCGGCATCATCAACAAAGCCTGAGCCATCTCAACGTAAGGAGTTTCCCCAATGGCCAAAGAGAAGTTTGAGCGAAAGAAACCGCACGTAAACGTGGGCACGATTGGTCACGTAGACCATGGAAAGACGACGCTGACGGCGGCGCTGACG
>JAUIED010000332.1 GCA_030428905.1 Gammaproteobacteria bacterium | reverse complement strand
GTTTTGGGCGTAGTAGAAGGTGGACTGCGTGTCGATGGCGACCTGCGTGTGTTGGTCGAGCCAATGGTGCAGCCACTGGGCCCGCGTGAGGCGTGGCGGCTTTTGAAGCATCGCGACCTGAAAAAAACCTTCGGCACGGCCGCCAGCGTCAATGCCGGCGGTCAGTGGGGTGGACTCGCTCACCACGAAGCCGGCAATTCGCGTGCCGATGGTGGCGAGGTTCGCCTCCCACGGGCCGCGGTGCTGCGCCGAAGGCAGCCAGAACGATACGATCGCCGCGGGCAGCGGGCCGGAGTTCTGCTGGCGCAACGTTGCGCCTGCGGCGACGGTGGTATCGCTCACATTCACCGTGAGGTGCTGCACCGGTGCGCCTTCAAGCGCCTCGTGCACGCTGTCGACGAATGCCTCTTCGGCCGTGCCGTCGGCGCTCCACACGGCGTAGATGAGCTTTTCCATGGTTTCTCAGGGTGCTGGCGAACGGGTATTCTGTTAGATCGCGCTGATTACCACAAACGGCGAAACGAGGAGAGAAGGCTTTGCGATTTCACTACCAGATCGGCATGTGCGACCCCACCCATTACCTGCCCCTGGCGCAGGCCGCGGAAGCCGCCGGTTACCACGGCGTGACGATTCCAGACAGCATCTGCTACCCGCAGGAAGCTACGTCCCGATACCCCTACAACGCCGACGGTAGCCGCGAGTTTCTCGACAGCGTGCCGTTTCTGGAGTCACTCATCGCCGTCACCGCCATGGCCGCGGTGACCGAGCGCATTCGCTTCGCCACGTTCGTTTACAAGCTCGCTGTGCGACAGGTGGCGGGTGTGGCCAAACAGGTGCAGAGCATTCAGGTACTCAGCAACAATCGCTTCGATTTCGGTATCGGCATCAGCCCCTGGGAGGAGGATTTTGCGGTCATGCAGACGCCGTTTGCCAAACGCGGCCAGCGCCTGGACGAACAGATGGACATTCTGCGGGGGCTTGAGTCAGGTGAGTACTTCGGCTACGTGGGCGAAGTGCACAACCTGCCAGCGAGCAAGATGTCCCCGGCGCCCACTCAGCCCACGCCGCTGCTGATCGGTGGGCATGCGAAGGCGGCGCTGAAGCGGGCCGCGGAGAAGGGCGACGGATGGATGTGCGCGGGTGCTGAGACGCCGGATCTCGAAGCGTACATCCGACAGATTCAGGAGATGCGTACCGCTGCCGGCCGTGATCATCTGCCGTTCAAGGTGTTTGCGGGCAGCGCTGATGGTTTCAGCGCGGAAGGCATTGCGCGCCTGGAAGACATCGGTGTCACCGACCTTGTCATAGCCTTTCGCGATGTCTACGCTAGAGAGCCTGACAAGCCGTTGGACGAGAAGATACAGATGTTGAATTGGTATGCGTCTGAGTTCGTTTCTTAGAGGGGCGCTGCTCATCGCCTGTATCGGTGCACATGCTGAAGAAGCGGTGGTGGAAACGTTCAAACCATCGAAGCTGGTCGATGCGCCGAATCCGCGCTACCCCGCCGGATACGCTGCCAGGAACAGAGAAGGCTGGGTGACTCTGGCAATGATGGTCGATCCGCAGGGAAAGCCCTACGATATTATCGTTGCCAGCTCGTCGGGTGATCCGAAGTTCGAGAAAGAAGCCGTCCGGGCTGCCAAGAAATTCACTTACGATCCTGCGGTGATGGGCGACACGGCCATTGACTCCGGTTCGGCCGTGAGCATCAGCCTTGCGCTGTCCGGGCGTTCCGGAGCCTCGAGGCGCTTTATTCACCTCTACCGGCTCGTCAACGATGCGATTCAAGCCGATGATCGTGCGCGCGCAGACGAGGCGCTCGCGAAGATTGACGCGCTGGAAGTGAACCTCTACGAAGAGGCATACCGCCAGCTCGTGCTCTATAGCTATCACTCGAAGTGGGGCTCTGAGAAGGCACAACTTCTGGCCATTGAACGGGCGACCTTTATCGACAAGGGGCACGGCTTTCTGCCGGATAACCTGCTCATCAGCGCGTTGTCTGCCCGTATGCATCTGGAGGCGCGATCGCAGCGCATCCGTGATGCGCTGGCTACGGCGGCAACACTCCTGAAGTACGACCTTTCGGACCCGCAGCGCCAGGCGGTATCTGCACTGCAGATGCAGTTGGAGGAAGCTCTGGAATCCGACAGCACGTTCTACGTTGTGGACCACATCGATGACGCCTATCGATTCGGCCATCGCCTCGCGCGCCGTTCCTTCAGCTTTCAGGACATCGACGGCGACATCGCCGAGCTGCGCCTGCACTGCGACAAAGCGTTCCTCGGCTTCGCCTACGAACAGGATATGCGCTACACCGTGCCCGAGAGCGCCGGAAACTGCCTGCTCACGGCCATCGGTGATCCCGGCACCACGTTCACGCTTGTGGAGCATCCTTCGCCTTAGCGCGCGCGGCAATCTCCTCAAGTATCTGTGCATGGCGCTCCCGGGTCAGGTCGTAGCGGCTGTAGATGGCCAGGGAGATCAGCGCCGCCAGACCCATGATGGGGCCCGCCGTAACACCCAGGCGAACCAGCACATCCTCTGCCAGCCCACCGGGCACCGCATCGAACGGCAGGCGCACGTAGAGGTCGAGCATCACGCCGGCGAAGAAGTGGCCGAAGGAGTACGACGCCTTCGCGAAGAAGCTGCGGGCGGAGTAGAAGAGCCCCTCCTGGCGCA
>JAUIED010000100.1 GCA_030428905.1 Gammaproteobacteria bacterium | reverse complement strand
TCAGGCGCTCCCGGTGACTTGGGCGGTGCGACGCTCAGCACGAACTGTACGCCGATGCAGGCCACCAGCACGACAAAGACCTCGCCAAGTGTGTCGTAGCCGCGGAAGCTGCCGAGCACGGCTGTCACGACGTTCGGGATGTCGATCAGACGCGGTGTGTTCTCGAGATACCAGGGCGCCACATGCTGATGTACCGGGGCGTTCGGATCACCCAATGCCGGCTTGTCGAACGTGGCGTAGAGCAGCAGCAGCACGGTGACGCTCACCACAGCCAGCGCCAGCCAGCGGCCGCGCGCCACCGTGCGCTCAGTATCTTCCGTGAGTGCCAGTGCGCCCAGAAGGAGTACGGTGGTCACGCCGGCGCCCACGGCGGCTTCCGTGAGCGCGACGTCGGCTGCGTCGAGAATGAAAAAGTTGGCGGCCATCAGGAGGCTGAAGATCGCCATCAGCATGACGGCGACGAACAGATTCTCGACGCGCACCACGGCGATGGCGGTCAGCAGCAGAAGCGTCAGCAGAAACAGCCCGAAGACGATGATCATTCAGGCGCATCCCCGGCGACGTTGTTACGCACTGCGGCTTCGGGGCGCATGCCGGAAAGCAGTGCGGCATTGGCCAGGGCGTACGTGGCCGTGGGCCCGGTCAGCAGTAGAAACACCAGTATCGCGGCGAGCTTGATGGTCGGCAGTGACCAACCGGCCTGCAGAATGATGCCAAGCAGAATGAGGATCGATCCTGCGGAATCCGTGAGGCTCGCAGCGTGCATACGCGTGTAGAAGTTCGGCATGCGTAACGCGCCTATGCCACCGGAAAGCACGAAGAAGCCGCCGGCACTGAGCAGGAGCCAGCTCAGGATATCAAGCACCAGGGCCATTGGATGCCTCCCCGGTGCGCCGCGCCGAACGCTTCTGAAAAAATTCGAGTACTGCCAGCACGCCGACGAAGTTGATGAGCGCGTAGGCGAGCGCCAGATCCAGAAAGTCTGGTCGCCCATAGAGAAACGCCACTACCGCCAGCAGCAGGGCGGTCTTGGTGCCGAACATGTTGACCGCCAGCACACGGTCGTAGACGCTCGGACCTTTGACGGCCCGGATCAAGGCGAGTGCCATCGTTACCAGGATGGCCAGTGATACGATCAGATACATGCGATCAACCCGTCGTCAGTTCCGCAGACAGGCGATTGCCCGGGCCGCTTGTCAGCGATTGCGCTGACGAGGGCGTAAGACAGTGCACCAGCAGATTGCCGTCGTGCAGATCGAGCGTCACGGTGCCGGGTGCCAGGGTGATGGCGTTGCTCAGAATCACCTGGCCCACAGGGCCCTGGGGTGCCGCCCGCAGTTCGACGACGCGGGGGTCGATTGGCAGCCGCGGGTGCAGGACGATGCGGCAGACGTCGATGCTCGAGCGACCGATCTCACCAACCAGCCACAACCAGTACCGCGGCAGGCGTGGCAGCACGTGCAGGCCGGTCGGCCGGTCGAAGAAACCCACGCGGTACGCCAGGTAGACGCTGAGCACGCAGGACAGCGCGCCAAGCCAGAGCAGCAGCGGCTTGTAGATGCCTGACCAGAATAACCAGGCGATCACCAGAAGTAGCGTCAGCAGCAGCGCGCTGCGCACCGAACGTCGCATGTTTGTCCTTTCTGCAGTCTCAGCCGTCTTGGCAAGGATAGTGGCGGCGCAGCGACTCGTAGACGAGGTCGCGGGCAGTAGCCGTGCTGTCCTGGTCCGTTGCGCGGCTACCGAGATCTTCAACCACCACGTCTACGATGTCCATCAGAGCCACCGGCTCGCCGAGACAGAATTCAGCGAATCCCGCGGCGCGGCGTTGCTCGTTGCGATCGATCATGCGCGTACGCATTGCGCGCCGGGTGAGCGGGTCTGTCTCAGCCTTGGCTTCGACGTTGAGCATCACCCGCACGTCGGTTGCCACAGCGCCATCCACGAACCCTTGCACATAGCGAATACAGGACACCGCATCGCTGCTGTCGCGACGGCTGTCTACCGCCTGACAATAGTGTTCGAGTTCGGCAGCGGACAATACTTCCAGCGCCTGCGCCTGCAGACCCGGTAACGCCAGCAAACCCATCACGAATGAAACCTTGAAGAATCTACCCATGGCTGTTCCTGCACTGCACAGATCAAACCCGCAGCTTATCTGGAAGAGTTTTTGCTTAACATCCAGTTTTTTCGTATGAATCATCCGGTTCTGTCCGCGTATCACATTTCCTGCAGGCTCCCGCGGCGGCAGCCGCTTGGGTACACTGCGCAGCCACGACAGGGGGCATACTTTTCTTGAAACTGCTGGCCATCGATACCGCGGGCGAGCGCTGTTCGGTGGCGCTGGGCGCCGGCGACGACGTTTATCAGGACAGCCGTGTCGTGCGCCGCAGCCACAACGATGTGCTGCTGGCGATGATCGACGGTCTGTTCGCCAAGGCCGGGTTGCAGCCGGCGGTTCTGGATGGCGTGTGTTTCAATGGCGGACCTGCCTCGTTCACCGGCGTGCGGCTCGCTGCTGCGGCGGCACAAGCCATCGGCTATGCGACGGATGCGCTGGTGGCGGCGATTCCAAGCTCAGAAATTCTCGCGGCGCACGCGTTTGAGCAGGGTTTGCCCTGCGTTGTCACCAGCACGCGCTCCCGCGCGGTGCTCTACTATCTGGCGCTCTACGATCGTCATGGCGGCTGTTTGCAAGCAGATACACTGGTCGATGCGGCTCCTGCCTGGTGGGCATCGGGGCTTGGTGTCGCGGGTGATGTACCGCCCTGGCTCGAGAGCTCAGCGCCGGTGGCGATCGATGTGCAACCCGCGGTCACGCTCCTGCATCTCGGGCGGACACGTTGGCGCAACGGCGGCTTCGGGTCGCCAGAGCAGGCACTGCCGATCTATGTGCGTGGAGACGATCCCTGGCGTGGTTGATTCCCGTCGGGCAGCTATACTTCCCGCGCAAGACCATGAATACGATCACCCCCTATCAGCCGCAGGCACCACGCCCAGCACCTGTCAGGCCGAACTCGGCTGACGCGGTTGGCGAGGTTGCGACGGAGAAGCCGCGCTTTCGCAGGCTCTGGAACAGTCGCGCGGTAGATCAGCATGCCGTGGTGACCTACAACGCCACGGCAGGAACGTCGCACCACACTTCGCCGCGGCACGTCGACACCTACGCTTGAAACACCCTCTTTATCACACCGGCGGAGTTGTGCCCGAAGACCGGCACCTGCTGGCTGTGTTTGAACCCGTGCCGGTGGTCCGGCTGCCGCTCGAGCTCGCGGATGCCGCTTTGGCGTACGACAACGGCGTGTTTTGCGTGCTGCCGGGTGCTGGCAGGGCGCCGTACCGGCTACCGCCGCTCAAACCCGGACGCATATCGCGCAAATCTCTGCTGGCCCGCGCCTGTGGTGATCGCGGTCCTGTCCTCGATGCCATGGCGGGCTGGGGCACCGATGCCTTGACGCTGCAGGCACTCGGCCTGACCGTTCAGGTGGTGGAAAGGCAGCCCATCGTGTGGGGCATGCTGCGAGGGCAAGGGCTCGACGCTGCGCTCGGCGACGGGTTCGAATGGTTGCATCGGCAACGTTGGCCGGTGATCTATCTCGATCCCATGTTTGCACCTCGCGGCCGAAAAGGGCTGGCCAAACAACCGTTGCAGTTACTCCAGGAACTGGCGTTCGCGGAGCCGCGCCAGCTCACCGAATGGATCGAGGCGGCGCGCTCAGCGGCTCTGGATCGCGTAGTGGTCAAACAGCGCCGCACGGCGCCGCCGATTACAGCGCCGGACTGGCAACTCAAGGGGCGGAGTGTTCGTTTTGACGTGTACCGACCCGTTGCACGGCGCGCTGAAACGGTGGCGGGATGATGAAGCGAGCCAGGCGCGTCACGGAGTGCACGATCTCTCCCGGCGCCAGCGTTCCATCTGCTGTCTCGCTGATAGCGCCGCGTTCCAGCATGTGGTCGACGAACTGGTCGAACAGGCGGCGATCGGAAAATTCCGGCGCGTTCAAGCCGTAGAGGCGAGCCAGAAGCTGGGCGGCTGACTGGCTGGCGCGCAACAGCTCCTTGCGGCTGAGCGGTGCCCGGGTGATCAGGCTCGCGGCGAGGTAGAGGCGCTCGAGGTTCTGCAGCACGATGGCAGCCAGCAGGCGCAGCCGGTGATGTTCGGTGGTATCGGCCGGTGGCGCTGCGTAGCCATCTTGCTCGGTAGCTTCGAGCAGCCCCTGGCGCACCAGGACATCTGCGACGGTGCGCACATCTCCCGCAGTTTCGGGCATCGACAGCTCCCGCGCCAGGTAGGGAAACACGGTATCCACCATGGATTGCAGACCGGCGGCAGAGATCGGGCGCCGCCGATTGGTTATGAAGCAGGCGATCAGCGAAGGCAGGGCGAGCGTGTGCGCTACGTTGTTGCGATACCAGGTCATCAGTACGGCGGTATTGGTGTCCAGGCTGATCACCTCTCCGTAGCTTGCGGTTTCCCGCTCCACGAGCTGCAGTGCCTCACTGTGATTGATGCACTCCTGCGGCGATCGTTCGGTGGTAGGCCAGGCCAGCGCTTCCAGCAGCTTCTGGTAGCAGCCTATGAGTCCTGCCAGATCATCGGCTTCGATGGCAAGCCTTGGCGTATCGAGGGTGGCCAAGGCAACGAGGTTGGTGGCGTTCACGTCTGCCGCTTTGTTGATACGCACCATCAACTCTTCGCCGAGGCGCGCAGCCGCGCTTGCGCTGGCCGGTGCCTTGGTTTCTGCCACCCAGCGGTCGAGAAACAGCGGCTCTCCGATGTTGACGCTCACACGGCCGAAGTCCTGGCGGATGAGGCGGAAGGAACGAAACACGTCTCCCAGCGATTCACCGCGCTTGTTTTCGCCCCGCAGCTCGGCAAGGTAGCTTGCAGCTTCCACGAGCTTTTCATAGCCCACATACACCGGTACGAAAGCGATGGGCTTGGGCAGGCCGCGCAGCTGGTGGCCGATGCTCATACGCAGGAGCCCTGTACGTGCCCGCAACAGGCGGCCGGTGCGGCTTCTGCCGCCCTCAGGGAAGAACTCGACGCTGTGGCCGCGGCGGTACACCTGGTAGAGATACTCGGAGAATACCGCGCGATAGATCTCGTCATCGCGGAAGCTGCGGCGCATGAAGAACGCGCCGCCACGTCGAAGAATGGAGCCTACGACCGGCAGGTTCAGGTTATCGCCGGCGGCAATGTGCGGGATCATCAGCCCGCGATGGAAGAGCAGGTAGGACAGCAGCAGATAGTCCAGGTGGCTGCGGTGGGATGGTACGTACACCAGGGTGTGGTTCTGCGCGAGCTCTGCCAGGCGCTCGGCACCATTGAAATCGACGCCATCGTAGATGCGGTTCCAGAATCGCGTGAGAAGCGACTCGAGCACACGTACGGTGGGGTAGGAGAGGTCGGAGGCGATGGTGCGTGCCTGCTTCTGCGCTTTTGAGGTGAGCTTGGCCTGCAGCCGGGTGTCACCTTTTGCCTGATTGGCGATGGCGATCTGCACGGCGCGTGCGTGCACGATCTGCTGCACCAGCGTTCGGCGGTGTGAAAAGTCCGGCCCGAGCGCTGCCAGGCGCTGGTTACGCAGGCGTACGCGCAGCAGTCTTGCCGCGCGCCGGCCCCGTCGGTTGGCCGGCAGGTCATCGCCAGCGGCTTCCGACACCGGCAATGAGGTGCCGAGTGAGACGTAGATATCGCCGCGGTTGATGACGATGTTTATCAGGCGCTTGAAGCGGCCGGTGACCGACCAGGTTTCGGAGAAGAAGGCGCGCCAGAACGACCAGCCTCGGCTTGGTGCGCGGCCCCAGAATACGACTACCGGCACCAGGGTGTCCTGGCTCGTTTCCGCGCCGTCGGCGGTGAGCAGGGTCTCGAGCTCGGCGGGGGCGCTGCGCATGGTCAGGCGTCGCCAGAAGCCGGTTGGTCGGTTGAGCGCAAGGTAGCGTCGCTCGCCGTCTCGCACTGGACGGGGTCGGCCACTGTTCTGCGCCACCAGGTCGAGCATGGCGGCATCAGTGACCGACGGGTTGGCGAACACGTAGATTGGATGATCCGGCGCGGGTGCCGAGTCAGCGTCGATAACGCGTGGGGTCACCCACTTGGACAACGCCCAGCGCGTAAGGCGGTAGCGGAGGTTCACCGTGCCGGGTTGCGGCCCTGGAACAGCTCGTCGATCTCACCCTGCTCGGTGCTGTTGATCTCGACTTCCCAGATGTCGCCGTATTTGCGGCGGGTGACTTCCTGGGCATCTTCGCCCGTATTGATCACGGTGGGGCGGAGAAACACCAGCAGGTTGGTCTTTTCGCGGGTTTTGCTGTCACTGCGGAACAGCCGGCCGAGCACCGGAATGTCGCCAAGCAGGGGCACTTTTTTCTGGGTGTCCGTGACGTCGTCCTGAATCAGACCGCCGAGCACGATCGTCTCGTTGTGATTGGCGAGCACAGTGGTTTCGATTTCCCGCTTGGAGGTGACGATGTCGGCGAACGAACTGCTGCCCACCGTCGCGGTTTCGACGACGCTGGTGATCTCCTGAGCGATCTCCAGACGCACGGAGGTGCCGTCGTGCACGTGCGGTGTCACGGTGAGCTGCAGGCCGACGTCTTCACGGTTGACCGTGGTAAACGGGTTGTTGGCGCCGCTGGTATCGGTGGTGAACGAGCCGGTGCGGAACGGCACTTCGCGGCCCACGACGATCTTCGCTTCCTGATTGTCCATCGTCATGATCGACGGCGTGGACAGGAGGTTGGCGTCGGTGTTGGTGGCGATGGCCGTGAGCACGGCACCGAAGGAAATGCCATCGAGATCGACCTTGGCTGCCGCTATCGTTGGCTTCGCAGTTCCGGCGATGCTGCCCAACGCCGAGATGGGATTGATGTCGGAAGTGTCGTTGATCGTGCCGCCATCGGGAATCAGGCCGGTGAGCAGTTGTTGCAGCGTGCTGCTGAGCGCCGTGGACGCGAGCGGTAGCGATGAACCCCCGGCGTCGACACCTGCGATCTCCACGCCCAGCTCGCGTTTGTCTTCCACACGCACCTCTACGATCGCTGCTTCGATGAGCACCAGCGAGCGGCGCACGTCGAGCTGTGAGACTACGTCGAGAATCTCGTTCATGGTGCCCGGATCGGCGCGCACGACGATGGCATTGAGGGACTCGTCAGCATGGATGGTGGCGTCTTCTCCGCCATCCTCGCCGCTGCGCTTCGGCAGCAGGGCGTTGATCGCGTCTGCAGTTTCCTTTGCGTCTGCGTGCTTCAGGCGGATGACCTGAGTGGAGCCGGTGGTGGTGGCGGGTTGGTCGAGCTTGTCTACCAGCTTCAGTACTTCGGCGATGGGGCGCGGCTTGCCTTTCACTACCAGGGAGTTGTTGCGTTCGTTGGCGAGGATCTGTACCCGCTGCGGCCCCTTGGCGTTGCGGCCGATCTGATCCGGCGCCAGCTTCTCCAGCATGCTGACCACGGTGCCAACCCAGGCTTCCTTCAATGGCACCATCTCGATGATCTCTTCGTCGCTCACATCGATCTGGCGGATGATGCGCTGCAGGCGCTCGATGTTGTCGGCGTGGTCGGTAATGATCACCACGTTCGGCTGCTCGATAGGACCGATGTGACCGTACTGGGGAATCAGCGGCCGGAGGATCTTCACGAGCTCGGTAGAGGCGACGTTCTGCGCGGCGATGACCCGGGTTACCAGTTCTCCCGGTGCCGCCTTGGTGCTGCGGCCTTCGGCACCGGGCGACTGCTTGCCCACGGCCGTCTGCATGATGCGCACCACGTCGCCGGATTGGGACGTGGAGTAGCCGTAGGAGCGCAGCACCTGCAGGAAGAGGGCGTACACGGCATCCGCGTCCATCGCTTCGTTAGAAATGACAGTCACGTTGCCTTTGAGGCGCGGGTCGATGACGAAGGTGCGCCCGGTAATGGTCGCAACCTGCTCGACGAACTCCTGAATGTCAGCGCCTTTGACGTTAATGCGCCAGGTCTGCTCTTGCCCTACAGCGATCGGACTGCTGAGTACGATGGTCAGCAGCGCGATCAGCGACAAGTGGGTGCAGGTTTTCATAAGTGGATACTACTTCAATGAGGTGGTAACAAAGAACCGCCTGGTGCCACGTTGTATCTCGATGCGTGCGGAACCTTGTTCCAGTACCTGGGTCAGGTAGGCTCGATCCGCATCGACGTCGCCGACAGGTTGCCCGTTCAGGGAGAGAATGACATCGCCCGGCTGCAGGCCGGACTGGCTGAGCTGTGGTGACTGGGCGAGAGTGCCGATGCGGTAGCCACCGCCTTCTGCCTGCTCGACGCCGAGATCGTTCAACAGTGCATCCGGGTCTGTATCCAGGCGCTGCTCGATCGAATCCAGCGCTTCGCCCGCCGACATGTCCACGAGCTCGTCTGCGTATTGCGCGGGCTCGTCCACTTCCACCTGCCGGGCCTGATAGCTGTCGTCCGGCATCGGTGGCTCATCATCGGCATAGACGTTGGGGTCGTCGTCGGCATAGGTCTGGAAGCGGCTCTGCAACTGCGGGAAGTTCAGCCGCTCCCGGCTGCCGGCGCGGCTCAGGATAACGTGATCGGCGTGCACCGCTACCAGCTCGGCGTTGCCAGGCACCAGCTCGCCGAGACGGTACAGCAGACCGCCTTTGCCTTTCTGCGCGATGATGGCGCTGCTGATACTTTCATCGTGCTCGTTTTCCTCGGCGACGAACACCGCCTGCAGCTCAAGCGGCAACCGCGTCACTACCGCAGTCTCCTGGGCTGGAGCTTCTTCCGCAGGGGCATCGGCAACGCCGAACAGGTGGCGACTGACGATGGCGTCGATATTCACTGCGGGCTGGGCACTGCGATTCGGTTGCTGCCGTTCCCCCACGGGCGCATCTGCCGGCTCGCTGCCGGAGAGAAAAAACAGCACCGTCATTGCCAATGTGTAAGCAATGCCGACGATGATGAGCCATCGGGCCGCTGTGGATAGCGGCGCGCTGATCGCTCCGAGTCCTTGCCCCATGCCTCGGAAGCCCCGCCCCAGTACTTGATCCAACACGTTGGTCTACCTCGTAACCGACTGATACTAGAGGAATTGTTCCTCCAGCTCCAGCACGATCTGATGATCCGGATCGCTGCCCCGCCAGGGCCTGCCCACCAGACGGGTGAGCAGCTTGGTCACGCCCAGGCGGTAGTAGCCGCCATCCAGTGTTCGAACGTGTAACAGCGGTGTGGTTCCCGACTCGGCAAAGACACGCGCTACAGCGTGACCTGCGTCGTCTGTCAGCTCTGCAAACAGCGGCGGCAGCTCCGCCCGCTGCATGCCGCCTGCTTCCGGATAAGACACCGGCCCTCCCTGCCAACGCAGCGTGCCGCGCAGCGTTTCGAGCCTGCGGTCGTAGGCAGCGGCGACGTGCAGAGCCTCAACCCGGATGTCGCCAGCGAGGGTCATGTCATAGGTACCGGCGAAGCGATTCAACGCGGCGTTGGTGATGAGGCCCTCGAGATCGGCGCCGAAGCCGCTCGGTGTCCCTCGCAACCCACCATGCAGATCGATGTCGTCCGACGACAGACGCACCTGATAGGCGAGCTGCAGTCCCAACAGCGCTCCGGGTTCGATCTGCCAGGTGAGCCTGCCCACCGGGCCCTGGTCCACCAGCAGACGCCCCTGGCCTGTCCATAGGGTGCCGGAGGTGTCGACGAGATCGACGCCCTGCACCGCGTTGAAGGCGCTGCGCAGCAGTGCTGCCGGTGCCTTCCACACCAGCAATGCCGCGGACAACGCGACGACGACGAGAATGCCGCGAATCACGATGCCGCCGGGAGCAGGCGCTCCAGCAACGTCTGGTACAGCGCAGCCAACGGTTGCAGGTCTGCGATGGCCACGCACTCGTCGATCTTGTGGATGGTGGCATTGACCGGGCCGAGCTCCACGAGCTGCGTGCCGGTGGGGGCGATGAACCGGCCATCCGATGTGCCGCCGGAGGTGGACAGGCTGCCAGTCACGCCGGTGGCTTGTTCGATGCACGCAAGCACCGTGTCGGTGTAGGCGCCGGGTTCGGTGAGAAAGGGCTCCCCCGACAGCGACCAGTCGAAGCGACAGTCGAGCCCGTGTCGGGCGAACAGCGACTCGGTGCGCTGGCGCAGCTCCGCGGCCGTGACTTCGGTGGAAAACCGGAAATTGGCGGTGACCTCGAGCGTGCCTGGCACCACGTTGGTGGCGCCGGTGCCGGCATGAATGTTGGAGATCTGCATGCTGGTGGGCGGGTAGGAGGGGTTGCCTTCGTCCCACACCTCGGCAGTGAACTCGGCCAGTGCCGGGGCCGCCAGATGGATCGGGTTGCGCACCTGCTCCGGGTACGCGACATGGCCCTGCACGCCCTGCACAGTGATCACGACGTTGAGTGAGCCGCGCCGGCCGTTGCGTACCACGTCGCCAAGCCGTTCTGAAGACGACGGCTCGCCAACCACGCAGTAATCGATGTGGGTGCCTCGGCTGGTGAGCTGTTCCATGACATGGCGCGTGCCGTGCAGCGCCGGACCTTCTTCGTCGCTGGTGAGCAGAAAGCCGATGGTGCCGTGGAATTCTGACGATGATGTGACGAACCGCTCCACGGCCACCACCATGGCGGCGAGGCTCGCCTTCATGTCGGCCGCGCCGCGTCCGTAGAGAAAGCCGTCACGCTCCGTTGGTGCAAACGGCGCGCTGGACCAGTCCGCTTCCGGCCCGGTAGGCACGACATCGGTATGGCCGGCAAACACGAACAGCGGCTTGTCGTTGCCGAGCGTCGCCCACAGATTGCTCACGCCGCCCTGGTCCAGCCGTTCGCAGCGAAAGCCGAGCGGCTGCAGGCGCTGCCCGATAAGGTCCAGGCAGCCAGCGTCGTCCGGAGTCACCGAGGGGCGCGCGATCAGCGCGCGAGTCAGCTCAAGTACATCGTTGCCCAACGCGGTGGCCGTCAATTGTGTGCGTGCAGCGCTTCGTTGAGCTCGATGGCGCGGCGGTTGGTGCGGCATTGCACCTGCCCGGTGGCGCCGTTGCGGATAAACAGCATGTCGCTGCCGCCGGCGAGTTCCCGGGCCTTGACGCGCCTGACTTCGGTGCCGTGCTCGTCGATCACGAGTACCGGCGTGGCTGCCGTGATGTACAACCCCGCCTCGATGGTGCAGCGGTCGCCCAGGGGAATCCCGCAGCCGGCATTGGCGCCGATAAGGCAGCTTTCGCCAATGCTGATCACCACCGAATTACCGCCGGACAGCGTACCCATGGTGCTGGCGCCGCCGCCCAGATCGGAGTGCGCGCCGAGTACAACCCCCTGGGAGATGCGGCCCTCGACCATGGCCTGTCCAAGCGTACCGGAGTTGAAATTGATCTGACCCTCGTGCATGACCGTGGTGCCGTCACCGAGGTAGGCGCCGAGGCGTACCCGGCTGGCGTCAGCGATGCGTACTCCCGTGGGCACCACGTAGTTCACCATGCGCGGAAATTTATCGAGGCTCTGCACCTCAAGGTGCTGGCCGCTGATCCTTGCGCGCATCACCGCTTCAGGCAGCTCTTCGGCGAGGATCGGACCGGCCGTCGTCCAGGCGACGTTGGGCAGGTGGGCGAAGATGCCATCCAGATTCTGGCTGTTGGGCTTTGCCAGGCGGTGGGAGAGAAGGTGCAGCTTCAGGTAAGCCTCGGCGGTGCTGGCGATGGGGCCATCCGCGGCAAGTACCACGCTGACGAGCGGCCGCGTGCTCTCTGCCAGCGGCGCCAGGCGTTCGGCCAGCTCCGCCGGCAGGCCGGCCAGCCGGCTGGATACCTCCGCGGGGTCTACGCGGCTCGGTCCACGGCCGAACGCGGCGGCTATGGCTTGCGCGACTTCCGCTGCAGGGCGGATGACAGGTGCGGGAAAGAAACAATCCAGCATCACGCCGGATGCGGACTCGTTGCAGGTGCCCAGGCCCCAGGCATAGACGTCGGTCATGGTGCGCTCATCGGTTTGGTCCGGAAGGCCGCGTACGCTACCACAGATGCAGGGCGTTGGGCTTAAGCATGCCTTTGCAGGTGCGCCAGCAGGCGGCCCGCCGCATCCTCGCATTCCTCCAGCGGGGCAACCCAGGCGATGCGAACGTGTGCGGCACCCGGATCCCGTGTGTCGCCTCCCAGGTTGCCAGCGCGGCTGAGAAACGTTCCGGGCAATACGGTGACGTTCTGTTCAGCGTAGAGGCTGGCGGCGAACGCTTCGGCCTCGCCGGGTACCGGCAGCCACCAGTAGAAGCCGCCTTCCGGGTCCGTTGGCGGTGCGAAGCTGCCGAGAATGCGGCGGGTGGCGGCGAATTTCGCCCGGTAGGCCGCCCGGTTGGCAATGACATGTGCTTCGTCCTGCCATGCAAGGGTGCTTGCAGCCTGGGTCTGGGCGGGGAGGGCGCAGCCTTCGTAGGTGCGGTACTGGTAGTAGCGGTCCAGCACGTGGGCATCGCCGGCGACGAATCCGGAGCGCAGCCCGGGCAGGTTCGAGCGCTTGCTGAGGCTGTGGAAAATCACGCAGCGCGCGTGGCCTTCGTTGCCCATGGCTTCGCTCGCCTGCAGGAGGCCCGGCGGTGGGGCGCCCTCGTCGAGGTAGATCTCCGAGTAGCACTCATCCGACGCGATGACGAAGTCGTAGGTATGGGCTTTGCGGATGAGGTCCTGCAGGGCGTCCGTGGGCATGACCCGCCCGGTTGGGTTGGACGGCGAGCAGATGTACACGAGCTCCGTGCGTTTCCATGTCTGTTCGTCAATGTGGTCGAAGTCCGGCAGGTAGGCGTTGTCTGCATAGCTGCCCACAAACCGCGGCTGGCCGCCGGCGAGCAGCACGGCCCCCTCGTAGATCTGGTAGAACGGGTTTGGCAACAGGGCGACTGCATCAGCGGAACCGCTCATAGCGGCCTGCGCAAAGGAGAACAGCGCCTCGCGGGTGCCGGCAACTGGCAGCACTTGAGTTTCCGGGCTCACGGCGGTGCCGAAACGGCGCGCGATCCACTCGGCGATAGCCTGGCGTAGCGCCAGCGAACCGCGGGTAGCCGGGTAGGTGGCGAGGTCCTGGGCGAGCAACGCTGCGTCTGTCAGGCGCTCAATCACGAAAGCGGGTGGCGCATGCTTCGGCTCGCCGATGGACAGTGCCACGTGCGGTGCCTGCACCGCCGGGGTCAGCCCCTGTTTCAACAGTGCAAGGCGCTCAAACGGATACAGCTGCAGTTTTTCCAGGCGTGGGTTCACAGGGCTCTACTCAGGTGGCGGTCGAGAAGCTGGCGGATGGTCTGGCTCAGCTCGTAGGCGTCGGCTTCGCTATATGGCTCTCCTGAGGGGTTGACCACATCGAAGATATCTTCCACACGGTCGCCGAGTGTGTTGATGCGCGCGCGCTGTACGTCCACGTCGTACTCGCTGAACAGCCGGCCGATCTCGGCCAGCAGGCCCGGCCGGTCTGAAGCGTGGATCGTGAGGATGGAGCACAAGCCGTCTTCGTCGCGTTCGATGGTGACCTGGCTGGATCGGCTCATCTGCTTGTTCTGCCGGGTGAGCAGACGACCGGCGCCGGGTTTCAGTTCGTCTACCGTGAGCATGATGTCTCGCAGCTGCTCGGCCAGGCGCGCATGGTTGGCAGGTTCGATGGCGTTGTTGTTGCGATCGAGCACCACGTAGGTATTGAAGCAGGTGCCAGACTCGTCGGTGTTGATGCTTGCTTCGAACACCGAGAGGCCGAGCTTGTCCAGCGCGATAGTGCTGGCGCCGAAAAGACCGGGTCTGTCCTTGGTGTACAGATACACTTCGGTGACCGACTCCTCCTCGACCTGCGGCGTGATGTTGGTGAGCCAGACACTGGTGGTGCCCGCTTTGCCAATCAGCTGCTCGGCCACGTTGGCAATGTGCCGTGCAGTATGGCGCAGGAAAAAGTCGTCGCTCGGGCTCGCGAGGAACGCATCCACCTCGACTTCACTGACTTCTGGCATGCGCGCCATGATCTTCTCTCTGGCGCTATCCCTGGCGGCGGTGATGCTTTCCTGTTTGTCGCGAGGCGACTCGAGGCCGCGGCGCAGCGCGCGTCGAGCGGCACCGTGCAGGTGACGCAGAAGGGTGGCTCGATAGCTGTTCCACAGCTTCGGATTGGTGGCATTGATGTCTGCTACAGTCAGGGTGTAAAGGTAATCCAGGCGGCGCTCGGACTTCACTTCCGCCGCAAATTCGTGCACCACATCAGGATCGTAGATGTCTTCGCGTTGTGCGACGCTCGACATGTACAGGTGTTTCTTGACAAGCCACCGAACAAGTTCGGTGTCGTCTGGGCTGAGGCCATGCTGGCGGCAGAAGTCACGTACCTCGATGGCTCCCAGCTCCGAGTGGTCGCCGCCGCGTCCCTTGGCGATGTCGTGAAACAGCCCGGCGATGTACAGCAGCTCGATCTTGGGCAGCTTCTTGACGCAGTGTGAGGCAACCGGGTACAGCTCCTCCGCCGAACGGTAGAAGAATCGGCGCATGTTGCGTATCACCTGTATGGTGTGCGCATCGACGGTGTAGATATGAAATAGGTCGTGCTGCATCTGGCCGATTACCCGCCCGAAGTCCGGTATGTAGCGGCCAAGCACACCGTATCTGCGCATGCGGGTGAGTGTCGATACCAGCATGTATGGTGCTTTCAGAAGATTGATGAACTGTGCGTTTATCTGTTTGTTTCTTCGGAAGTCGTCGTCGATGACGTCGATGCTGTCGCGGATGGCGCGGATGGTGTCGGCGCGCACGCCGGCGATGTCTCGACGGTTGGCCATCACGACGAAGAGATCCATCAGCGCTTCCGGCTCCTTGCGGAAGATGGCAGGGTCTACGGCTTCGATGTAGTCGCCGCGTAGTTGGAAACGGCTTGTCAGAGGCCGGATGGTGTCAGCACGTTCGTTGAAGATCTGTTCTTCGAAATGCTGCAGCAGGATGTCGTTCACCTCGCGCAGGTAGGTCACATGCCGGTAGTAGGCATGCATGAAGCGCTCCACCCCCAGGCGCGCCTCCGTGTCCGCATAGCCAAGGCGTTGCGCCAGCTCGCGCTGATGCTCGAACTGCAGTCTGTCCTCTTTGCGCCCGGCGAGAAGGTGCAGGCCAAAACGCACCCACCAGAGGAACCGCCGCCCCTCGACGAGCCACGTCATCTCCTGAGCGGTGAGCGCACCGAGGGTGACCAGCGCGGCCGGATCGGCGGTGCCGAAGTGCCGCAGGCACACCCACATCGCCGTGTGGTAGTCGCGCAAGCCGCCGGGAGAAGACTTCACGTTCGGCTCAAGACCGTAGTCGACGTTGTCGAAGCGTGCATGGCGTTTGCTCTGTTCATCACGCTTGGCGGCGAAGAACTCCGCACTCGGCCATACCTTGCGCGACTGCAACGCTTTCACGAGCTGCTCGCTGAGCGCAGCATCGCCGGCCAGCCAGCGGTGTTCGAGCAGGGCGGTGGTCACCGTGATGTCGGCGGCGGCAACGTCTCGGCACTCCTTTGGCGTGCGAACCGCGTGGCCGATCTCGACGTTCAGGTCGTAAAGGTCACGAAGAAATGCCTCGATGGCAGCTTTGTGCTTGCGCGGCGACTTGCCGAGAATCAGCAGATCGATGTCCGAGCCAGGGTGCAGTTCCTCGCGGCCATAGCCCCCGACGGCAAAGAGAGCCATTGCGCGAACACCGGCGAAGTGTTTCTCCCAGAACTCGCGCACGATACCGTCCAGCACGGCGGTGTGGTCGGCGACCAGCTCGGAGACATCTTCCCGGGCCCAGTAACGCCGGGCCAGCTCATCGGTACTCGTCTGCAGCCGTTGGCGCGCTTCGGCGACGGTGAGGTCGGTCACACGCGGCCCGGCAACGCGGTTTCTTCGTCGCGCGCGGTGAACACCTCACAGCCCGTGTCGGTGACCATGATGGTGTGCTCCCACTGCGCAGAGAGCTTGCGGTCTTTGGTGACTGCGGTCCACTGATCCGCGAGGATACGCAGGTGACGCCGACCCTGGTTGATCATCGGCTCGACGGTGAACGTCATGCCCGCTTCCAGCTTCATGCCGGTTCCGGGGCGGCCGTAGTGCACTACCTGAGGGGCGTCGTGAAACACGGTG
>JAUIED010000331.1 GCA_030428905.1 Gammaproteobacteria bacterium | reverse complement strand
AAGATATGCACCCGGCGCGCATTGGGTGAGGGGGATTCGTAGAGTTTCATTTGTGGTCTTCCTCTTCTTTCAGTGTCATGTGAGACGTGTCGGGCGCTGCTGGCGGCGGCTGATCATCCTCGCTTCCCAGCCGCGCCCCTGGCTCTGCCAGATCGAACTGCGGGTCAACCGACACAAACGGCGCAGCAGATGCGCGCGACTCGCCGATATCTTCGCCCACCGCGGCAAGGTCAAAGGAGACATCGAGCTCCGGCACCGGCGTGCTGTCGGAGGTCGGGCCGAGACGTGATCCAACTTCTGCCAGCTCGAGGTGTGACACGTCGGGAGGCAGCAGCTCTTCCTCTTCCGCAGGAACAGGCGCACCGCTGAGCAATTCAAGGTGACTGGTATCGATATCGCGCTGCGTATGGTGTGAGCGCTCTCCTTCGGAAAGCACGTCGCTCCCCACCGGCAATACGCTCAACCCACCTTCCTGCTCGCTGCCGCCCGCCGGTTCCGCCGGGTCGGCTTGCACCCGAACCACGCGCAGCACCGCTCCGGCTTTCTTGAAGGCAGCCTGAAATCGCGCTGCGGTGTGTTCATCCACCGACTTCTTGAGTACGACCGGCTCACCGGAGAACAGCCGTTCACCGCGGGCACCATCCAGCTTGAGCAGCTCGCACAGCCGTTTGCGCACAACGGCTGCGTGCTGGCCCTCGTGCACCTCACCGCGGTAGATCAACTTGAACTGGTCACCCATGGGATAGCCTGAAGCGCTCTGAATGCGCCAAATGTAGCATCTTGCGAACATCCCGCGGAACTCGTGCGCAAAAGCAGCCCTGAGCGCGACGTAGGAGAAAGGAAAATCACCTACAATTTCGGAGTACGTGGAACACCAAAGCCGGCTATCACAATGACTCACGAAGAGCTGATTCAACCATTTCGCTATCGTCCCGGAAGTTCGCTTGCCGACTATCCGACACTCTGGAAAGGCATAGAGCAACCAAAACGGCATCTGAAACGCGCCGTGGCGGAATTCTCGGACCTGCAGGAGAAGCTCTACGCAGACGACCGTTTTGCCCTGCTGCTCCTGTTTCAGGGTATGGATGCTGCCGGTAAAGACTCGACCATCAAGAAGGTGACCAGCGGCGTCAACCCGGCCGGCTTCCAGACGCACAGCTTCAAAGCGCCAACATACGAACACAACGACCACAACTTTCTCTGGCGGCATTGGGCCGCCATGCCTGCCCGCGGCATGATCGGTTTGTTCAACCGCTCATACTACGAAGAGGTACTCGTCGTTCGTGTGCACCCCGAGATTCTGGACGGCCGTAAGATTCCGAATGTCGAAGTAGATGAGTCTTTCTGGCAGCAGCGTTACGACGATTTTCGCAGCATGGAGACACACCTGACAGCCAACGGGGTTATCGTGGTGAAGTTTTTTCTCAACGTGTCGAGCGAGGAACAACGGCAACGGCTGCTGTCACGTCTTGATGTGCCTGAGAAGCACTGGAAGTTCAATCCTCGTGATGTGGATGAGCGGGTGCACTGGAACGACTACCAATTCGCGTTCCAGGAGGCCATAACGCACACGCATGCGGATCACGCCCCCTGGTACGTCGTGCCTGCAGATCACAAGCCAACCATGCGGGCAATCGTTGCGAGCACCATTGTGCAGACGCTCAGCCAGCTACCCATTGGCTTTCCGGCGCCAGACCCGGAAGCGCTTGCGCTGTTCGACGACGCACGACGAATTCTCAATGGAAACGATGAACAGGCCGGCTGAAGCCGGCCTCAGAGCGGGCGGGTAACGTGGTTAATCGAGTGAGGCGTAGGCTGCCTGAAGCAGGCTGAAGCCTCGGGTATCTCCGAGCAAGCTGCCTTCCATGCGGTTCATGACATAGGAAACGCACATGCGGGCATCCTGATCAACCACCGCGGTGGACCCGCCCCAACCGCCCCAGTAGGCGATATGCTCGTTTGGCCCCATGGGCATCGCCGGGTTGGTCAGGCCGTACCCCATGCCAAACACAATGGGCACGCCAAGCACGAGGTCCTGGCCGTTGGTCTGTTCGTCGAACACCGCACGAGTGCCCTGTTCAGACATGAGACGTGTGCCAAATGCCGAGCCGCCATTGGCAATCACCGACTGGACGCGCACCACGCTTCGTGCGTTTCCGTGTCCATTGGCAGCGGGAATTTCCGCCTGTCGCCAGGCATCCGTGCGCGAGTCACGCGCGTCGATGGCTGGGCTTGCGAAGGTTCGGGCGGCAATGGAGTCGGCCTGCACGCCTGAGGAAGGCGCTGTATCTGGCGGTAGCAGCTCTCCGATGCGCGGGTTGAGCGCCGCCGGAGTACCGATGTGGAAGTCTGCCTGCAACGGCTCTGCGATCTCCTGACGGAAAAAGTTACCGAGGCTGACGCCGCTCACCCTGCGCACCACCTCACCGATGAGGTGCCCCTGCGTGAGCGCGTGATAACCACTCTGGCTGCCAGGTTCCCACCAGGGTGCCTGCCGGGCGAGCAGATCCACCATCTTCTCCCAATCGTACACATCACCCTTACTCAACGGTTCTTCAATACCGGAAAGGCCCGCGCTGTGGCTTAGAAAATGGCGCACCTCGACTGCACCCTTGCCGTTCTGAGCAAACTCAGGCCAATAACGTTTGACCGGCGCATAGAGATCCACCTCCTTACGGTCAGCCA
>JAUIED010000330.1 GCA_030428905.1 Gammaproteobacteria bacterium | reverse complement strand
GCGCCGACTCCAATGGCCGAAGCGTGCCATTGCTGACATGTTGTCGAACACGTTCCAATAGACCTGTCATAGGGGTGCGCCTTTGCCGGCAAGGAGCGCATCGAACGCAAGGATGAAATCCGCCGGAGGCGAATCGATGAACACGCCGGTCGTCGGCGCCGTACCGTTCAGCCCGCGCAGGAACAGGTACTGTGCGCCGCCCAGGTGCTGCTGCGGATTATAGTCCGGGAGGTTCTGCTGCAGATGTCGGTGCAGCGCCACCAGATAGATCAGGTACTGCAGATCGTAGTGGCCCTGGCGCACGGCGCCAGCCATGGCCTCATGCGTGTACCCATCGGCAGGCAAACCCAGATCGTTGGTCTTGTAGTCGATCACCCAGAACCGGCCATCGGCCTGCACCACGAGATCGATGTAACCGTTCATCAAGCCGGCCAGGGTCTGCTCGGCACGTGCTTCGGACAGTTCCGCCGCATAGTCGAAGCGGTGCATCAGTGCGATCAGGTCACGCGCCGGAGCACCACCGAGACGCATGTAAAACTCCATCTCCACCAGCCGCGCCGACGCCGCAACTTCCGCCAGCGGGCCGATGTGCGGCAGCGGTGTGTGCAACGTGCGGGAAAGCATGGCGCACACCCGTGCAAGCAGGTCGGTGCGTGCCTCACCCTCGCCCAGCGGCAAGCCGGCATTGCTGAGGCTGCGGGCGGCAAATTCCTGGTGCGTGTCTGCCGGTTGCGTATCGGGCCGTGGCCACGCCGTCACATCCAGACGTTCAAGCATGTCATGCACCGCGGTACCGAAAGCGGCGCCGCGCAGCGGGATGTCTGGAATCCGCACAGCATCCGGCAATGCTGGTGGGATGTGCGCCTCATCATCATCACCAGCACGGCCAGAGGTATGGGTTGAACTGCTGACCAGCCGCGAGAAGCTGAACACAGACCACGGCGGGCGGCGATCCGGCAGATCCGTGCGCGCCTGACCGTCCGGCAGCGTACCGGGCGGCAGGCGAAACCCCTCGGGCAGGACCGGCGGCAGCGGTGCTAACTGAATGGCTCCCGCGGAACGGACAGCGCACTCGGCCAGACCCTGGGCGATCGCTTGAGGCTCGACGTTCGTCTGCTCGCCATGCAGCAGCCAGGCCAGGGCCGAGTTCTGCGTGGCGTTGATCGCTCCCCAACCGAAGAAGCAGGCCTGCTCAGCGCGGGTGAGCGCTACATACAGCAAACGCAGGCGTTCCGCGCGCGCCTCTACAATCGCCCCATCTTTAGCCGCGTCAGTCAGGCTGAACGCCGCAGTGCCGTCTTCGTCGTGGCGCAGGAAGGGCTCGGACTCGTTACCCGGCTTCATGAACGCAGCGTACGGCAGGAACACCACGCCGAACTGCAATCCCTTCACCTTGTGCACGGTGGCAATGCGCACCAGATCGTCGTCGGACTCCAGGCGAAGCTGCTGCGCTTCATCGGCGGCATTCTCTTCGGTGTTGGCAATCTGCTCACCCAGCCAGCGAATGAGCCCTGCCGCGCCAAAGGTCTCCGCTTCCGCGCCGGCAAGCAGTTCCGCCAGCTGCAGGTAGTTGGTCATGCGGCGCTCACCATCATCCAACGCCAGCACGCGGGGCGCCGCCTCCTGCAGCAGCGGCTCCAGCATCGCCAGCACACCGCGGCTGCGCCAGGTTTCATGCGCCATCTGAAACCGTGTCACTTGCGTCTGCCAGGCATCCAGATCCTCGCCGAGGGCGAGCAGATCCCCGAGGCGCAGCCCCAGCAGGTTGCTCGCAAGCGCCGCACGCACCGTGTCTGGATGGGCGGCGCTATCCGCAGCGCGAAGCACGAGCAGCAGGTCGTTTGCTTCATCGCTGGCGAATACACTGGCGTTATGCACACACACTGATGGCACACCGCGCGCCGACAGCGCCCGCTGCACATCGGCGGCCTGGGCGTTGGAGTTGACCAGCACCGCAATGTCGCCCGGTAGCAGCTGCCGGGATTTCCCATCCGCATATCGGTAACCAGCGCTACCATCGAGCAGCCGACAGATTTGCGCCACGGTCGCATCGAGCAACAGCCCCTGGGCCTGGGGTGTCTTGATCTGCTGCTCGGGCGCGACATTCCACACGTTGACCGCCGGCAGCGGCACGTCATCCACGTAGATCACCTTGTCGCCATCATCACGGCCGCTGCGCACCTCGTGAAAGGCAATCTCCGGAATGAGGAACGCCCCACCGTCGGTTGCCGCACCGGCGCCTTCAAACAGCGCCTGTACGCCACGCAGCACACCAGCAGTGGAACGATAGTTGGTGTCCAGGCTGTAGCGGCCTGCGGCGTCGTGTGCGGCCTGCAGATAAGCGAACACATCACCGCCGCGGAATGCGTAGATTGCCTGCTTAGGATCGCCGATCATCGTCAGGCTGCCGGTCTCCCGCCCCTGATAGATGCGGAGAAGAATCTGGTACTGGATTGGGTCCGTATCCTGAAACTCATCCACCAGCGCGTGCGGCCACGCATCGAACAACGCCTGACACAGCGCTGCACCACACGTGGCGTCCATCACCGCGGCATGCAGTGCCTCGATCATGTCGTTGAAGCTGAACTGGCGCGCGCGTTGCTTGCGCTCGTGGACCGCTGCCCGTACGGCGCGCAGGGCATCCAGCAACATGAGGCTACGGCGCAGGCCGACAGCGCTTGCCATGG
>JAUIED010000099.1 GCA_030428905.1 Gammaproteobacteria bacterium | reverse complement strand
CATCCACATGGTCAACCGAAAGAAAAAATAACCAGGTAGCAAGATGAACCTACACGAGTATCAGGCGAAGCAGCTCTTCGCGCAGTACGGGCTTCCGGTGTCGGAAGGGTATGCGGTGGACACCGCTGACGAGGCGGTGGCCGCAGCCGAAAAGATCGGCGGCAACCGCTGGGTATGCAAGGTGCAGGTGCACGCAGGCGGCCGCGGCAAGGCCGGCGGCGTGAAGCTGGCGGATTCTCTCGACGAGGTGCGCGCCTTTGCTGAGAGCTGGGTGGGCAAGCGTCTGGTTACCATTCAGACGGACGCCGACGGGCAACCGGTGTCGAAGATCTACGTGGAAAGCTGCACGGACATCGCCACGGAGCTGTATCTGGGCGCGGTGATCGACCGTGCGTCGCGCCGCGTGGTGTTCATGGCCTCCACCGAGGGCGGTGTGGAGATCGAGAAGGTGGCGGAGGAAACGCCGGAGAAGATCCTGCGTGCGGTGATCGACCCCTACGTTGGCCCGCAGCCGTTCCAGGGCCGTCAGTTAGCCTTCAAGCTCGGCTTGGAAGGGGCACAGATCCGGCAATTTACCAATGTTTTCATGGGCTTGGCGAAGCTTTTTCATGAATTGGATTGCTCGCTGCTCGAAATCAACCCGCTGGTGGTGACCGAAGCCGGCGACATCCATTGCCTGGATGCCAAGATCAACATCGACGGCAACGCCATGTATCGCCAGGCCGCACTCGCCGAGATGCACGACCCGAGCCAGGAGGACGAACGCGAAGCGCAAGCCGCCGAGTTCAACCTCAACTACGTGGCGCTCGACGGCAACATCGGCTGCATGGTCAACGGCGCGGGCCTGGCCATGGGCACCATGGACCTGGTGAAGCTCTACGGCGGCCAGCCGGCCAACTTCCTGGACGTAGGCGGTGGCGCCACCAAGGAAGCGGTGGCAGAAGCGTTCAAGATCATCCTCTCCGACGATGCCGTGCAGGCGGTGCTGATCAATATCTTCGGCGGCATCGTCAGCTGCGCCGTCATCGCTGAGGGCATCATCGGCGCGGTGCAGGAAGTGGGCGTGGAGGTACCGGTGGTGGTGCGCTTCGAGGGCAAGAATGCCGCTGCCGGGCGCAAGATTCTCGCCGACTCCGGCCTCAACATCATCCCGGCCGGCTCGCTGGCCGAAGCCGCCGAAAAGTCTGTGGCTGCAGCAGGAGGTGCCGCATGAGCGTACTGGTCGACAAGAACACGAAAGTCATCTGCCAGGGTTTCACGGGCTCCCAGGGCACCCTGCACAGCGAGCAGGCCATTGCCTACGGCACGCAACTCGTCGGCGGCGTGACGCCAGGCAAGGGCGGCAGCAAGCACCTGGACCGGCCGGTGTTCGACACCGTTGCCGACGCGGTCGAGGCCACCGGGGCTACCGCGTCCGTGATTTATGTGCCCGCGCCGTTCTGCAAAGACTCGATCCTCGAAGCGCTCGATGCTGGCATCGAGCTGATCGTGTGCATCACGGAAGGCATCCCGACCCTGGACATGCTGGCGGTAAAAGCACGGCTGGAGCTGACGGGTTCGCGGCTCATCGGCCCTAACTGTCCGGGTGTGATCACCCCCGGCGAGTGCAAGATCGGCATCATGCCCGGCGACATCCACCTGCCGGGCAAGGTCGGCATCGTCTCCCGCTCAGGTACGCTCACCTATGAGGCGGTCAAGCAGACCACCGATCGCGGCTACGGCCAGAGCACCTGCGTGGGCATTGGCGGCGACCCCATTCCCGGCAGCCATTTCATCGACATCCTCGGCCTGTTCCAGGACGACCCGGCCACTGAGGCCATCGTCATGGTCGGTGAGATCGGCGGCACGGCTGAGGAAGAGGCGGCCCAGTTCATCAAGAACAACGTTACCAAGCCCGTGGTGAGCTACATCGCTGGCGTTACCGCCCCTCCGGGCAAGCGCATGGGCCACGCCGGCGCCATCATCGCCGGTGGCAAGGGTACGGCAGACGAGAAGTTCGCAGCCCTGGGAGATGCCGGCGTGCGCACGGTGAAGAGCCTTGCGGAGATCGGCGACGCGCTGGCTGAGGTCACAGGCTGGAGCTGAGCCTGCATTGATGAGAACGGCGCGCGGCAACGTGCGCCGATTCCTCACGTGCGTTGACTGTGCCAGGGCACCCACATAGCCTGCCTTGCAGGCAACATGCGGGCATCCATTGAAGTTCATCCACACATCCGACTGGCAGCTCGGCATGACGCGCGCCTATCTGGCGAGCGAGGCGTCGGCCCGTTTCAGCCAGGCGCGAATCGACGCCATTCGCACCCTCGGAGAGCTGGCGGTTGCCCATGGGGCGGCGTTCATCGTCGTTGCGGGCGATGTGTTCGAATCCAACCAGCTGTCCCGGGAAACCCTGCGCCGGGCCGTGGATGCGCTGCGTCGGCTGCCGGTACCGGTGTTTCTGCTGCCCGGCAATCACGACCCTCTGGACGGCAGCGCCATTCTGCGCGCGCCGGAGCTCGCGGAAGCGGAGCAGGTCATCGTGCTCGAAGACATGCAGCCGGTGGCGGTGCCGGGTGTGCAGGGCGTCGAGGTGGTCGGCGCGCCGTGGACTTCCAAACGGCCCGGTCGTGACCTGTGTGCGCAGCTGATCGACAGCCTCGAACCGGCGGGCGCAAATTTGCGTGTGGCGATATGTCACGGTCAGGTGGATGCGCTGGAGCCGGATGCAGACAAGCCGGAGACCATCGCTTTGGCCTGGGCCGAGGCGGCCCTGCGCGACGGCAGGCTGGACTATCTGGCGCTGGGCGATCGCCATTCCGTAACCTCGGTGGGCGATACCGGCAGGATCTGGTACTCGGGCGCACCGGTGGCCACCGATTTCACGGAAAGCGATCCCAATCAGGCGTTGCTGGTAACTATTGACAGTGAAAGGTGCCACGTCGAACCGCTTGTGGTGGGCGGCTGGCATTTTCTGGCGCCGCATTTCGAGATGAACAGCACCGCCGATGTGCAGCGCTTCGAGGCCTGGCTGCAGGCGCTGGAAGATCCGGTGCGTACGATTGTCAAGGTGAGCTTTGCGGGCACCCTGAACCTGGCAGACGCGGCCCGGCTCGATGACATGCTGGACCGGTACGCGGAAAGCTTCGCAAGCCTCCGGCGTCGCCAGCGCCACAGCGATCTCGCGGTGCTGGCCGATGCGCTGGATGCGGACACGGCGGCGCTGTCGGGCTACGCGCGGGCGACGTGGCAGGAGCTGCAGGCGGCGGCCCACGCGGGCGACGATGCGGCCCGTGATGCGCTCAAACTTCTGTACCGCCTGAGCCGTAAGGCGGCGTCCTCATGAAGATCACGCGCCTCAAACTCGACCACTGGCGGGGCGTCGGCAGCCGGGAGCTCGTCTTCGGCGACGGCGTGACGATCCTCGAAGGGCCGAACGAGATCGGCAAGAGCAGCACCATCGAGGCGCTGCGCATGCTGGTGGGCGGGCTGGACTCCTCAGCCAAACGTGATGTCAAAGCCGTGCAGCCGGCCGGCCAGGATGTCGGCAGCTCGGTGGAGGCGGATATCGAAGCAGGTGACTATCGATTCACCTACGCCAAGACTTTCAACCGCGGCAAAGCCACCACGCTGCACGTGCACGAACCTGTCAGGGAGCAGTTGACCGGCCGCGACGCCCACCAGCGGGTGGATGCGCTGCTGGCACAAACCGTTGATCTGGATCTGTGGCGGGCGCTGCTGCTCGACCAGGGTGAGAAGGTACAGCTTGCGGATCTGCGCGGCAGCGTAAGCCTCATCGCCGCACTGGATGAAGCGGCGGGTGCAGGGCTCGCCGGCGACGACGACAGCAGTATTCTCGCCGCCGCGCAGGCGGAGTATGAGCGGTACTACACGCTCAAGGCTGGCAAACCTCGGTTCGCTGAAGACGAGCAGCGCTTGCGCGCGGCAGACGCGGCGCGTGCCCAGGCGGAGGCCTCGCTTGCGCAGGTGCAGGCGGATGTCGAGGCGCAGGCGCGCCTGGCGCAGAAGCAGCGGGAGGCGCGGGCGCGTATTCCTGAACTGCAGGTCAGCCATCGGCGTTGGCAGGAACGCCAGGAGGAGGCACGGGACGTCCGCCAGGCGCTGCATGCGGCGCGCATGGCAAAACAGGTGGCCGTTGCAACGGCGCAACAGCTGCGAAGTGCCGTGCAGGCGCGCGGCGAGCTGGTGAACGAGGTGGCAGACTTGCGCCAGCGACTGGCTGCTCTGGAACAGGCTCTGGAGCCGTCGCAGACCCGGCTCGCCGACATGCAAGCCTCGCTGGCTCGCGCGCGCAAAGAGGTTTCTGAGCAGCGCGCGCAGCGCATCGAGCAGCACAAGGCGCTTACCGAGGCGCGGGATGACGCGCGACATCTTCGTGCCCGGCAGGAAGTCGAGGCTTTGCGCGACCGGCTTGCCGAAGTGCGTGCAGCGGGTTTGGCCATCGAGCAGCACGCCGCGTTGCTGGCGGCCATTGCCGTGGATGCGGCAGGCCTTGACGCCTTGCGCCGGGCGGAGAACGCGGTGCAGGTGGCCGAAGGCCAGCGGCAGTTGATTGCCACTCGGCTGGCGATCACCGCCGAAGAGGATCAACGGATCGAGTTGGACGGACAGGAGCTGCCCCTCGCGCGTGGCGAGCACCTGGAGAGATACCTTGGCGAAGCAGTGCAGCTGCGAGTGCCGGGCCTTCTGGACGTGGTGATCCAACCGCCACCGGATGCGGCATCGGTGGCGCAGACGCTGGCCGAAGCACAGGCCGAACTTGCAACCGGCCTGCAGAGGCTGGGTGTGGTGGATGTGGCGCAAGCGGCGGTGGCGCTGGAACGCAGACAGGCGGCGAGCCGGGCCCTCGACGCCGCCAAGCAACAGCGCGAGAAGCTTCTGGCTGGTGTCACTACCGAGGAACTCGAAGAGCAGCGCAAACGGCTGGAGCAGGATATCGCTGCCTACACCAGCAAGCGGCAGTCGCAGACATCGCTGCCTGAAGACGAGGGTGCGGCACAGCAGCGGGTTGCCGAGTTGGAGCGGGCCCTGGAAACACTCGATGCGCAACTGCAGTCGGCGGAGGGGAGGGTTTCCGATCAGCAGGAGGCGCTGGACGCCGCAAAGGAGGGCATCCGCCGGCAGGAAGATGAGCGATTGCGGCTGCGCGCAACCCTCGACAGCCGCGTGCAGCAACTGACTGATGCGCGGCAACAACACAGCGACGAGGCGCTGGAACAGGCCGCGTCCGCCGCCCTGGCGCGTGCGCACGAGGCGCAAGCTCATGATCGCGACCTTGAAAGCCGCGCGGGTGCATTCGAAGGCGTTATTGAAGGGCTCGAAAACGCAACCGCCGCGCTGGACCGTGCCCGCACCGAGCTCACGGCGCTGGAACGGGAGCTGGCCGTGCTCGACGACCGGTTGCGTCAGCACCAGGCGGACGGCCGCTACGAAATCTTTGAGGCGGCAGAGCGCGAGCAGCAGGCGGCCCGCGACCAGCTCGCGGCGGTGCAGCAGCGCGCGGCAGCGGCCAAGCGGCTCTGGGAGGCGCTCAACGCCCATCGAATGGCCGCAAGCCTAGCCTACGTGGCGCCGCTGAAAGACGCGGTGGAGCGGCTGGGGCGCGTGGTGTACGGCGCCGACTTCGAGGTGCAGATCGGTGACGACTGGCAGCTGCAGACCCGCACCCTCAACGGCATCACCCTGCCGTTCGAAGCGCTCAGTGTCGGCGCCCGTGAACAGCTCGGTATCCTGCTGCGCCTGGCCGCCGCGCAGATCGTTTCATCCAGCGGTGGCGTGCCGCTGATCATCGACGATGCGCTCGGCTTTTCCGACCCGGAACGCCTGGCCACCATGGGGGCGGCCATTGCCGCCGCCGGCCGCACCTGCCAGATCATCATTCTCACCTGCACGCCGGGGCGCTTCGCCCACGTGGGCAACGCGCAGGTGATCCCGCTCTGAACCGCCCCAGCGCTTGAATCGACGCTTGAATCGGGGAAAGTCCGCCCCCATATGGCAACCTGAACCAGAATCGACCACCGGCAGGAGGAATGTCCACGATGGCGGAAGCCGCACCCGAAACCTTCGGATTCCAGACCGAAGCCAAGCAGCTGCTGAAACTGATGATCCACTCGCTGTATTCCAACCGCGAGATCTTTCTGCGTGAGCTCATCAGCAACGCCTCTGACGCCATCGACAAGCTGCGGTTCGAAGCCATCGAGCGCCCGGAGCTGATCGAGAACGACGCGGACTACCACATCGACATCACCTTCGACGCCGACGCCGGCACGCTGACCATCGCCGACAACGGTATCGGCATGACCCGCGACGAGGTGATCGCCAACCTCGGCACCATTGCCCGTTCCGGCACGGCGGAGTTTCTCGACCGTCTCACGGGCGATCAGCGGAAAGACTCAGCGCTCATCGGCCAGTTCGGTGTGGGCTTCTACAGCGCCTTCATCGTCGCCGACGAGGTGGAAGTGCGCACCCGCGGTGCCGGCACGGAGGACGGCGTGAGCTGGCGTTCCCGCGGCGAGGACCAGTTCACCATTGAACCGGCGGCCGATGTTCCGCGCGGTGCACAGGTGGTGCTGCATCTCAAGGAAGATGCCAAGGAGTTCCTCGACGGCTATCGCCTGCGTGCGGTGGTGCGTCGCTATTCGGATCACATAGGCGTGCCGGTGCGTATGCTCGAGGAACAGAGCCCGAGCGAGGACGATGCCGAGGCGGCGCCGCCGCAGATGGAGGCGGTGAACGAGGCCAGGGCGCTGTGGACGCGCTCGCGCTCTGATGTGACAGACGACGAGTACAAAGCCTTCTACAAGCACGTCAGCCACGACTTCGAAGAGCCGCTTACCTGGAGCCACAACCGGGTGGAGGGCAAGCTGGAGTACACCTCGCTTCTGTACCTGCCCAAGCGCGCGCCGTTCGATCTGTGGAACCGCGACGTGCCGCGGGGTCTGAAGCTGTACGTGCAGCGTGTATTCATCATGGACGAGGCGGAGCAGTTTCTGCCGTTGTACCTGCGCTTCGTCAAAGGTGTGGTGGATTCCAACGATCTGCCGCTGAACGTATCCCGTGAGATCCTGCAGCAGGACGAACGCGTCACCACTATCAAGAACGCGCTCACGAAACGCGTGCTGACCATGCTCAAGAGCATGGCTGACAAGGAGGCGGACGACTACCAGGCGTTCTGGAACGAGTTCGGTGAGGTGCTCAAAGAGGGTGCCGGGGAAGACTTCGCCAATCGCGAGGCGCTGCTCGGACTGCTGCGCTTTGCCTCCACCCGGGGCGATGACGAAACGAAAAACGTCGGTCTCGACGCCTACCTCGAACGCAAAGCCGAGGGCCAGGACAAGATCTACTACGTGGTGGCCGAGTCCTGGGAGCATGCCAAGAACTCGCCGCATATCGAAGTGCTCAAGGAGCAGGGTATCGAGGTGCTGCTGCTGTTCGACCGTATCGATGAGTGGCTGATGAGCGGGCTGGATCAGTACAAGGACGTGCAGTTTCAGGATGCCATGCGCGCGGACATCGCGCTGCCCGGCAAAGACGATGAGAGCGCCGAAGACGACAAGACGGACGACGCGAACGAGGCGCTCACCGAGCGCATCAAGAGCGTGCTCGGCGAGCGTGTGGAGGATGTGGTTGTCTCCAAGCGTTTATCGCAGTCGCCGGCGTGCCTGGTGCTTGGCCAGTTCGCCATGGGTGCGCAGATGCGGCGTATCTTCGAAGCATCTGGCCAGGCGGTGCCGGAGTCGAAGCCGATTTTCGAGTACAACCCCACGCATCCCCTCATCCAGCGGCTGGACGCGGAGAGCGATGAAGACCGCTTCGGTGACCTTGCGCTGGTGCTGTTCGATCAGGCAGCACTTGCAGAGGGTGAGGCGCCCGCGGATGCCGCAGGATACGTCAATCGGCTCAACCGCCTTCTGCTGGAGCTGATGGGCGGGTAGGATCGCCCCATGAGAGCAATAGTCTTCCTGATGCTCGGGGCATTTGCCTCCGCGCACGCAGATCCGTTGGCCTTTCCGTCTTATCCGCGGGCTGAGCTGGTTGAGCGCACCGAAGATGATGCGGCGCGGGAGTACACCTTTGCCATGGCGCCGGTGGAGAAGATCCGCCGAGAGCTGAAAATCGAGAATGCGCTCACCGTGATGGCGAAGCGGCGCTCCGCAACGCACCTGCTGCCCGACGGCACCAGCCTCGATGCGGCCATCGCGCATTATGATGGGTTGCTGGCCTCTGCGAACGTGCGGTTTCGCTGTCGTGGGCGCGATTGCGGCGGCAGCAGCCAGTGGGCGAACCAGATTTTTGGTATGTCTCTGCTCTACGGTCCGGACGCCAACCAGTTCTACCTGGCGGGCGAACAGGCCGGCGAACTCGTGTCGGTGTATGTGGTGCAACGCGGTAACCGCCGTGTCTATGCCCATCTGGTGGTGCTCGCCCCCGAGCAGGCCGTGGCGGTCACGCCGAACCAGCGGCTGGTGCAGGCGCTCACCGGTACGGGCCATGTCGTGGTGCGGGGCATCGAACCCGCGCGAACAGGCGCGCTCGCCGCCGCGGACCTTCGCCGCTTGAGCGATATCGGCGCTGCCCTGGAGCCCGTGCGAGACAATGCCATCTACGTGGTGTGCCATCTCTACGCGCCCGGTGATGTGGAGGCGCTGCTCGCCCGCGCTCAGACCTGTGCGGAAACTGCGGCGCAGGCATTGGCGGAGCGAACGACCGCGCAGTTTCTGCCGTTTGCGGCGGGCCCGATGTTGCCGCGGGAAGCCGAGAACCACTCCCGCATCGAGCTGGTGATGCCTCACCGGCAAGAACGTGACTGATCTTTCCGGCCTGATTGACGAGGTCCACGCTCAGTTTGCCGACGCCCATCTCGTGTATGGGCACGGCACCGACAACGCCTGGGACGAGGCGGTGGCGCTGGTTCTGGCGGTCACGGGCATGGAAGACGACGTGTCTGCCCTTGGGCTGGCGGTGCCCGCGGCCGCGAGTCATGAGGTGCGGCGGCTGGCGCAGTTGCGGGTGCAGGAGCGGCAGCCGTTGCCTTACCTGCTTGGCCGGTGCAAGTTGGCCGGTGTGGACTTCCTTATCGAACCGGGTGTGGTGGTGCCGCGGTCGCCCATCGCCTTCCTGTTGCGTGATGGCTTGCAGCCCTGGCTGGCGGCACCCCCGGCACGGGTTCTCGACCTGTGCGCCGGCAGTGGTTGCCTCGGCATTCTGGCGGCGCTGGAATTCGAGAACTGCACCGTTCAACTGGCGGAGTTGGACGCGCAGGCCGCGGCGCTGGCGCGGCGCAACGTGGCACTGCATGGCCTCGCCGACCGGGTGACGGTGGTTCAGGGAGATCTCTTCGAGCCGGTGCATGGGCCTTTCGACCTCATCGTAAGCAATCCCCCCTACGTGGATGCAGCGGACATGTCCTCGCGCCCGCCGGAGTATCGCGCGGAGCCGGATCTGGGCCTTGCTGCCGGGACGGATGGGCTGTCGGTGGCGCGCCGCATCATCGCTGAGGCACACCGCTTTCTCACCCCGCATGGCCTGCTGGTGTGCGAGGTGGGCGCAAGTGCCGCGGCGCTCCTGCGCCAGTATCCACGCCTGCCGTTCATCTGGCCGGAGCTGAGCGAGGGCGGAGAGGGGGTGTTCCTGCTTGAAGCGGCGGCGCTGCATTCCCATACTGCGCCGCTGCAATGAGTCAGGAAGGCAGTCGTGGCCGGTAATACCTTTGGGCAGCTGTTTCGCGTCACCACGTTCGGTGAGAGCCACGGCGCGGCGCTGGGCGCAGTCGTGGACGGTTGCCCGCCGGGTCTGGCGCTGTCGGAGGCGGATCTGCAGACGGACCTGGACCGGCGTCGGCCGGGTCAGTCGAAGTACACCACCCAGCGTCGGGAGCCGGATCAGGTACGCATCCTCTCCGGCGTGTTCGAGGGGCGCACTACCGGTACGTCCATTGGTCTGCTCATCGAGAACACCGACCAGAAAAGCAAGGACTACACCGACATCAAGGATCTCTTCCGCCCCGCCCACGCCGACTACACCTACCATCACAAGTACGGTGTGCGCGACTATCGCGGCGGCGGGCGTGCATCGGCTCGGGAGACCGCCATGCGGGTGGCGGCAGGCGGCATCGCCAAGAAGTTCCTGGCAGAAACCCTCGGCGTGCGGGTGCGCGGCTGTCTTTCGGCCATCGGCCCGCTGGATCTGCCGCTCACCGACTGGGCCGAGGTGGAGCGCAACGACTTTTTCTGTGCCGACGCCGGCTCGGCGCCTGCGATCGCCGAGTTGATCGATGCGCTACGGCGGGAGGGTAACTCCATTGGCGCCGAGGTCACCGTGGTGGCAGACGGTGTACCCGTGGGGCTCGGTGAACCTGTGTTCGGCAAGCTCGACGCGGATCTGGCCGGCGCGCTGATGAGCATCAATGCGGTGAAGGGTGTGTCCATCGGCGACGGCTTTGATGTGGTGCGGCAGAAGGGCACGGAGCACCGCGACGAGATGGATGCGCACGGTTTCACCAGCAACCATGCTGGCGGCGTGCTCGGCGGCATATCCAGCGGTCAGGACATCGTTGCGCGGATCGCCCTCAAACCCACCTCGAGCCTGACGACGCCGGGGCGCACGCAGAACGTCCACGGGGATGTTGTGGATGTGGTCACCAAGGGCCGGCACGACCCGTGTGTGGGCATCCGTGCGGTGCCCATCGCTGAGGCGATGGTGGCGCTGGTGCTCATGGATCACTACCTGCGCCATCGCGGCCAGGTGGGGTCTGCATAGCGCGCCAGCAAGCGCCAGGAAATCAGCCGGCGCGAAATTCCACCACGTTCTCCGGCGCCTCTTCCAGCAGCTCGCGAGCCGGTTTGCCGATGTGGAAGCCCTGCGCGTAGTCGATACCGATGTCCTTGATGAGCGCCATGGTGGCCTCGTCACCAACGAACTCCGCGACGGTACGCTTGCCCATGATGCGGGCGATGTCGGCGATCGCCCGCACGATGGTCTGATCCACGGTGCTTTCCGTCAGGCGCTTGATGAACACGCCATCGATCTTGATGTAGGCCACGGGCAGCCGTTTGAGATAGCTCAGGCTGCTGTAGCCGGTGCCGAAGTCGTCCACGGCAAACTCGGCACCGCGTTTGATGAGCGCGCGGATCTGCGGCACGGTGTCGGAGAAGGTGCCGATGGCAACCTGCTCGGTGATCTCGAAGATGATGGCCGATGCGGGCAGGCTGTTGCGCTCGAGCTCTTCGATCACAAAATCGGCGAACGCTCCGTCGATGAACGTGTTACCCGTGATGTTGACGCTGAAGCGCAGGTTTGGCCGTCGCTTGCGGTGCTCGGCGAGCTCGCGAATGGCTTGCCGAATCACCCATTGATCCAGCTCTTTGAGCATGCCGAAGCGCTGCGCTGCGGGTAGGAACGTGTTGGGGTAGTGCAGTTTACCGCCTTCATCGCGCAGACGTACCAGTGCTTCGTAGTGGTTGATCTGGCCGGAGGCGGTGTGCATCAGCGGCTGATAGTGCAGCTCCAGGCGGTCTTCTTTGATGGCGCGCTTGATGCGACGCTGCCAGTCCAGATCGCTCTGGATGTTCTCGAACTCGCCTTCCTGACGCAGATAGAGGTGCGCGCGGTTGCGCCCTTCGGATTTCGCCTGCCGGCAGGCAACGTCCGCCTGGGACACGAGTTCGGTAGGGGTAAAGCCGGTGTTGGCTTCGACCATCGCCACGCCCACGCTGCAGCCGACGTTGAACGACTGGCCGGCATGGGTGAGAGGATACTCCTTCAGGTCGTTCAGGAGTTTGTTGGCGAGCTGCTCCGCGCGTTCGGTGGTGACGCCGCCAACGAACATGACGAACTCATCGCCGCCGAAACGGGCGATGAGGTCGTCCGGGCGTACGGTCTGGCGTAGCCGGTCGGCGGTTTGCGCGAGCACCGCATCGCCGCCGCGGTGGCCAACCGTGTCGTTGACGTACTTGAACTGGTCCAGGTCTATGAACAACAGTGCGCCGCCACCAGGCAGGCGCTGCTCCACCTCTTCGAGAAAGTGACGTCGGTTGGCTAGACCGGTCAACTGATCGTAGCTCGCCAGGTGGCGCAGGTGCTGGTCGCGTTCCTTTATGGCGCGCGCAGCCTGCGTGAGCGCCTCACCGATGGCGGCTATCTCACGGTGCGGTGAGTCAGGTACCTCGATATCGAGCTCACCGGCGGCAAGCTTCTTCAGTGGCGCTTCGAGCTGCCGCAGGGGCTGCACCGCACGGGCGATGATCAGCCAGCCGATGCCCGCAAGTATGAAAAAGGCCAGAGTTACAAAGACGCTGCCGAGAAAAACGCTACTTACGAGTTGCCGGTCGTAACGACTGTAGTCTACGCCCAGCTCCACGTAGCCGACTGTCGAGCGTTCGGTGGTCAGCTCATCGAGCGATTCGGCGGCAAACAGGTCCGTGGGGTTGGCGATGGATTCGGTGACGATGGCACGGCTGAGACGCACCACCGGTGCAAGAGACTCGTCCACCACGTGTGCGTTGTTCAGCTCCGCGCGGCTGGCAAGGCGTTCGATGGCTGCCGCGTCCAGCGGTTCGAACGGTACCGTCTCGTTGCTTGATTCGATGTAGAACGGTTTGCCCGTAGCGTCGTAGTAACGCACATACAGCACTTCCTCGTAACGCTCGAGGTAGTTGCCGAGCGCCAGGTAGCTGGGGTCATTCTGTTCCAGATACAGTCCGCTGCCGAGGCTCTCAAGCTCATGCACCCATCGTGCAGACCAGTCTTCCAGGTTGTCGCGTACCACCCAACTTGCCACGAACCACAGGCAGCCGAGCGCGATGAGACCGACCACGACCGCAAAGGAAAGCTGCGTGAACATGATCTCCGAGACAAAGGTTCTACTGCGCCGCGCCGGCGCCTTGGCTTCAACCGTTGACGTCAACGAATTCCTCCATCCCTCTGGTTCTCGCTCGGAACGTGGTTTGCGGCAGCGTTTGCAACGCCCGGTCGTCGATCAGCCGGGCGATCTGCTCCGCTACGTTGCGCGGATTGTGTGTGATGTGCAGCTGCGCGCCGAGTTTGAACAGCAGGGCGTTGTAGGTGAGAAAGGCGAGCTCGTTTTTCGAGCCGTGCGCCAGCATGCGCTGGATGGCGCTTGGGCTGAGGATGTTGGCATCCGGCAGAAACACGAAGCCGTCTATGGCGGGTAGCATGCGGCGGAATTCGAACCAGGCCTGTTTGTCGTTGGCTACGATCTGGCTGTCTACCTCTATGCCGAGCAGAGCACCGGCTTCCCTGATCTCGTTGAGGGCATCGGCAAACGCTTCGCTGCCAAGCACGCCAACGCGACGAATCGACGGTTGCTGATCCAGCCAGTAGGCGAGCTGCAGGTTCGCCGGGGGCAGGGCTGGAACGCCGCGCATGGAAGCATCTGCAGTGAATGCCTGTGCGTAGATGACGTCGATCTTGGCGATCGCACGACTCTCGTTGAGCGCCTTGTCGCCAATGGCGACGACCTGCTGAACGTTGTTCTCGGCGAGCTGCACCTGCAGTGCATCACTATTCTGGTCGTCGATATCGATGACCAGCAGCCGTTCCGGAAGGGTAGCCTTAAGGGCCTCGGCGACTTCTGCATAGGTCGCGATGTCGCTGTTGAACAGCACGGCAATCGGTGGAGGGGGTGCTGGTTTCGCGGGTGGGGGCTTCACCACCACAGGTTTCGCCGGAACAGGTAACACCGGCTCCGGCGCTTCTACCGGTGCAGGTTCCGGGACGAGCGTCTGGCATGCTGTCAGAATAAACAAGCACGCAAAAACGACCGCCCGCAATGCTGTCGATGAGGCGCGTTTGAATGCCTGCATGAGCTTCCTCTGCTGTCGTGCTTCGGGCACGGGACCACCGATTTCCTGTCGGTATGCCGACACTAACGGGGTTTGTGCCGCGGTGGCGTGATGGGAATCGCAAATTCCGCGTGCGCGTGGCGTGCCCGGTCAGGCGAACTCACGCAGAGTGGAGAGAAAGGCCAACGTCGCGCGCGATGGCGAACGCTCAGGCAGGCGGACCGCACCGAGTTCGCGCGCCAGGGTCGTACTACCGACGGCGATCTCGCAGAGTTCGGGCTTGAGCAGCGTGCGTGGCAGCACGCTCCAGCCGAGGCCGATGGCCACCAGCATGCCGATGGTTTCCAGATAGTTGGTGGACATGGCCTGCCGCAGGGTCAGGCCGTGTCTGGCGAATAGCTTGGCGACGATGCGGCCGGTGTAGGTGGAAAGACCGGGGATCACCGCAGGGTGCGCGGCGATGTTGGCGAGGTTCGGGGCCTCGATATGGCTGAGGGGGTGCTCGCGGGCGGCAACAAACACCAGTGGGTCGTGCCAGATCGGCTCGTAGGCAAACTGGCCGCTGGCGGCTGCGTCCGCTTCCGGGTCCAGCGTTACCACGGCCAGGTCGCAGGTGCGCGCCAGCACGAGATCATGCGCCGCTTCCGAGTCCTCGAAGCGGATGTCCAGGGTGACCTCCGGATAGGCACGGGTGAAGGCGCGCAGCACCGGTGCGAGGCGGTGCAGGCCGATATGGTGCGAGGTGGCAAGCCGCAGGCGGCCGCCCACACGATGCTGAAGATCGGCCACCGCCCGTTGTGCGTCATCCCGCGCGGCCAGGATCGCTACCGCCCGCGGCAACAGTACCTCGCCGGCTTCGGTCAGTTGCAGGCGTTTGCCGACGCGATCGAAGAGGGTGGTGTCCAGGTCGCTCTCCAGTGACTGCAGGCGCCGGCTCACCGCCGGCTGCGTGACGTGCAGGGCGTTTGCGGCGGCAGAAATCGAGCCGTGCTCCTGGATGGTGACGAAGGTGAGCAGTGCCTGAAGATTCATGTCATATTCGCATAGAAAAAATGAAAAATATGAATTGGAAGTATATCTTGGTGCGCCGTAAAGTGCGCGGGTTTCCACGCTGAAAAGGGGCGTTTCGCCATGAGCGGCCAGACGGTATACGACAAGGTATGGAGCGCCCACGAGGTGGGTGTGCGCGAGGACGGCGAGAGCCTGCTGTATATCGACCTGCAGCTCCTGCACGAAGTCACCTCACCGCAGGCCTTTGAAGGCCTCGCACTGAACCGCCGGGCGTTGTGGCGCACATCCGCCAACCTCGCCACGCCCGATCACAATGTGCCCACGGATCACCGTGCCCAGGGGCTGGACGGCATCACCGATCCGGTGGCCTACGAGCAGGTGATTACCCTCGACGCCAACTGCAAGCGGCATGGTGTCACGCAGTTTGACATTCTCGACCGTCGTCAAGGCATCGTGCACGTGGTTGGCCCGGAGCAGGGCGCCACGATGCCTGGCATGACGGTGGTCTGCGGCGACTCCCACACCAGCACGCATGGCGCCTTTGCTGCCCTGGCCCAGGGCATCGGCACGTCGGAAGTGGAGCACGTGATGGCCACACAATGTCTGGCGCAGCGCAAGGCGAAGAACTTTGCCATCGATGTGTCCGGGCGACTTGCCCAGGGAGTGTCTGCAAAAGACCTGATTCTCGCCATCATTGCCGAACTCGGCACTGCTGGTGCCACGGGACACACGCTGGAATACCGCGGTGAAGGGGTGCGGGCGCTGACGATGGAAGGGCGCATGACGCTGTGCAACATGTCCATCGAGGCGGGCGCTCGGGCGGGCATGGTAGCCGTGGATGACACCACCCTCGAGTACGTGCATGGCCGGCCATTCGCGCCAGCCGGGGCCATGTGGGAGCAGGCAGAAGCCTACTGGCGCACGCTCGTGAGCGATGACGGGGCGGTGTTCGATCGCAAGCTTTCTATCGACGCATCGTCTCTGGCGCCGTTTGTTACCTGGGGCACCTCCCCCGAGCTCGGCGTGCCGGTGGACGGTGCGGTGCCCAACCCAGCGCGCGAAAGCGATCCGGTGAAGGCTGAATCCATCCGCCTGGCGCTGGAGTACATGGGGCTCAGCGCTGATCAGCCGATCACCGATATCCAACTGGATCGGGTGTTCATCGGCTCGTGTACCAACGCCCGTATCGAAGATCTGCGGGCGGTCGCGGCGGTGGTAAAAGGCAAAAAAGTGGCCAGTTCGGTCAAGCAGGCGCTCGTGGTACCGGGCTCGGGTCTGGTCAAAGCTCAGGCCGAGGCGGAAGGTATCGCCGACATTCTGATCGCAGCGGGATTCGACTGGCGCGATGCCGGGTGCTCCATGTGCCTGGCCATGAACCCTGACAAGCTGGGGCCGGGGGAGCACTGTGCATCCACCTCCAAC
>JAUIED010000329.1 GCA_030428905.1 Gammaproteobacteria bacterium | reverse complement strand
GCCCGCGCCGGCGTGGGATAGATTACGTCGTGAAGGGTTTCGGTGTTGCCCACCCACTGCTGCAGATCCATGGGGTTACCTCTTCTTGTGGTGACGAACGAGGCGCTTGCGCCTACGCTCCTGCCGTGGCGTAAGCTTGTTACGCCGACCGGCGTAGGGATTGTCCGGTGACCGGAACATCACCCGCACAGGATTCCCCACCAGATCCAGCGCTTCGCGGAAGCTGTTTTCCAGGTACTTCACGTAGCTCGCCGGCAACGACTCCACCTGGTTGCCGTGCACGACGATGGTGGGCGGATGGTCGCCCTGTTTGTGCGCAACCTTCAGCTTGATGTGACGGCCGCGCACTGCCGGCGGCGGGTGGGCGTGCGTGATGTTCTCCAGCAGGCGCGTCAGCAGCGACGTCGACACATCGAAGTTGCCTGCGGCAAACACGCGATTCACCAACTTCCACAGATGCCCCACACCGGTGCCGTGCAGCGCCGAAATGGTCTGCAACTCAACCCAGGGCACGAACTCCAGACGCCGCTCCAGCGACGTTTTCACGCTCTGGCGCTCCTCAGCAGAAAGCCCGTCCCACTTGTTCACGGCGATGACCACGCCGCAGCCGGCGTCCATGGCGTATTTGAGCACGTGCAGGTCCTGATCGACGATGCCCTCGCGGGCGTCGAGCACGAGGATGACCACATGCGCCCGCTCCATGGCCTGCAGCGCCTTCACGACGGAAAACTTCTCCGCCACGCCTTCCACCCTGCCCTTGCGGCGCACGCCCGCCGTGTCGATGAGCACGTAGGCCTCGCCGTCGCGCTCGAAAGGGATGTCGATGGCATCCATGGTGGTGCCCGGCAGGTCTGCCACCACCTGGCGCTCTTCGCCGAGCAGGCGGTTGATGAGTGTCGACTTGCCGACATTCGGCCGGCCGATAACTGCCAGGCGCACGGCGCCCCCGTCAAGCGGCTCCTCCTCAACCGGTTCGCCTTCCGGTGCTGCTGCAGCATGCTCTGCGATGCGCTCCCGAAGCTGGCCAATTCCTTTGCCATGGGCAGCCGACAACAACGCAAGGTCGCCGAGGCCGAGCTCGGCAAACTCCGCAGCGGCAATCTCCGCGTCCAGCCCATCAATCTTGTTCAGCACGCCGACGATGTTGGCGTTGCGGCTACGCAGCGCCTGCACGATTTCGTGATCGCTGCTGGTAATGCCGTCTCTAGCATCGAGCAGGAGCAGCACGAGCTGCGCTTCGGCAACCGCCTGAAAGGTCTGCGACTCCAGCGCCGCGGTGAGCACGCCTTCACCGAAGAGACCGCCGGTATCGATCAGCACGCAAGGGTGCCCCTCGATCTCGGCGCGGCCGTATCGCCGGTCGCGGGTCAGGCCCGGAACGTCCGCCACCAGCGCATCGCGCCGCCGGGTAAGGCGGTTGAAGAGCGTGGATTTGCCGACGTTGGGCCGGCCTACCAACGCGATGGAAAAGGTCATTTGACCTCGATTTCGTACGCCACGAGCTTTCCGGAATTGCCGAGCACGTAAACGACGCTGTCGGCGATGACGATAGCGCTGCGTATGCCTTTACCGTCAACCTTACGCCGCCCCATCATGCGCCCGTCGCTCTGCGCCAGCACGTGCAGGTATCCCTCGTCGTCGCCTATGAGCAGGTAGTTGGAAAACGCCGCCGGCGGGCTCAGCTTGCGACGATAAAACGCATCGCTCGTCCAGGCGATTTCCGCCGAATCGCGATCGATGGCCGTGATCTCATCGTCGCTGTCGATGGCATAGATCTGCCCGTAGCCTTCCGCCAGATCCATGGCGGTGGAAATGTCCCGCTCCCAGATGGCCGTGCCATCCTGCATGCGAAGAGCTTTGACGCGCCCCTGATAAGCAGCGGCATACACGGTGCCACCAACAACCAGCGGCTGACCGTCCACGTCGACGATGCGGTCGAGCTCAGACCGGCCTTCCGGCAGCATGAGTCGATGCTCCCAGGCGGGTTCACCGTTGGACGCCCGCACAACGCTCACCTTGCCGGTGGAAAAGCCTGCGATGACCACACCATTGCTGTACACCGGCGAGCTGGTGCCGCGCAGCGTGAGAACGGGCACCTGGTTGTTGAAGCTCCAGCGCTGTTCGCCGGTTTCGTCTTCGAGCGCCACCAGGCGCCCATCGATGGTTTGCAGAAATACCAGACCTTCGCCCGCAACCGGCGTGGACAACACCTCGCTATCCACGAACGACCGCCACACCTCGCTGCCATCCGCCGCAGAAAGTGCCACCACGTAGCCCGTGGTGGTGCCGATGAAGATGTTGCCACCACCTGTGCCGACGCCACCGCTGACGAAGCTCGGGTCTTTGCGGTCGAGGAAATTCAGGCTGGAAAGAAAGCCACGCTCCAACGGGTCGACCGCCGCCTCCCACACCGGCTTGCCTGTGAAACGATCCAGCGCCATGACCGTGCCGTAGCCGTCTGCGGCGTAGACACGATCGGCGAGCACTGCAGCGCGCAGCCGAAGATATTTCTTGCCGAGCCCTTTGCCGACGTCACGGCTCCACAGTGCCTTGAGGCGAACCTCTCCATCGAAACGCACGAGTTCGGCGGGCTCACGCTCGGCCTCGTCGATGCAGTAAACCCGCTTGGCCCCTTGGGTCAGGCGAAACAGCGGCGGGCAGGCGAGGTAGAGGTGGCCTGCGTCGATCATCGGGCGCATCTGGGTGAAGAAGAACGTCATCAGCAGCGACGCGATATGCGCGCCGTCCACGTCGG
>JAUIED010000098.1 GCA_030428905.1 Gammaproteobacteria bacterium | reverse complement strand
GGGAAGGTCAGGTGTCGGTGTTTGATCCCCGCGACCCAGCGTCACCGTGCTACCAGTGCTTCTATCCGGACGCCAGCGGCACCAACCTCAACTGCGCAGAAAACGGTGTGATCGCGCCCCTGGTGGGCGTCATCGGCACCCATCAGGCAATGGAAGCCATCAAGCTGATTACGGGGGTAGGTGAACCGCTTACCGGCAACGTGCTGTTCTACGACGCCAAGTACGCCGACTGGAGAAAGTTCAGGCTGACGCGGGAACCGAACTGTCCGACGTGTGCAGATCGACCCCAAAGCTCCGCGCCAGACACGCTTTGAGAACATCCTGAACTTCTGCGAGGCGGATGTTCGGATCGAACGCCACCATGTGCGTCATTTCCATGCCCATGAGGCCGCAGGGGTTGATGCGCTGGAATGGCATCAGGTCCATATCCACGTTGAGCGCCAGGCCATGATAGGTGAGCCCCTTGCGCACCCGCAGTCCGAGCGAGGCGATCTTCGCACCGTTCACGTACACACCTGGAGCGTCCGAACGGGGTGCGCCGGTGATGCCATAGTGCGCCAGGGTATCCACGCACGCCTGCTCGATATTGGTGACGAGTTGGCGAACGCTACAGCCCAGCCGCTCGATGTCGAGCATCAGGTAGCCAGTGATCTGACCGGGGCCGTGGTACGTGACCTGCCCGCCTCGGTCAGTCTGCACAACAGGAATGTCCCCAGGTGCGAGCACGTGCTCGGCCTTGCCTGCCTGCCCCTGCGTGAACACCGGGCGGTGTTCGGTAAACCAGATTTCGTCCTGGGTTTCGCAGCCGCGCATTTCGGTAAACCTCTGCATGGCGCGGTAGGTCGGCTCGTAGTCGGTAAGCCCAAGATCGCGAAACAGTACGGCGAGGCTCATAGCACCATCTTCACTTCGTCGATTTCCATCAGCGCAGTATGCATGGCCTTGAGCTGGGACTCGCCGGTAGCGGTGATCGTGATCCGCACGCTCTCGTAGCGTCCTTTCTTCGACTGGCGCAAGCTCACCGCGTCCGGTGTGAGAGACTCATCATGCTGTCGCACCACCGCTACCACATCACGCACGAAGGTTTCCGAGTGCTCGCCGATCACCCGGATCGGATACGCGCAGGGAAACTGGATGGTGATGTCTTTCGGGTCGATCACTCGAGCAGCTCGCGGAAGAAGAGATACACGAAATCACCGAAGCTCGACATCCAGCCAGCTTCAGGCCGGTCTTCGAGCGCTACGAGCGGCGCTCGATAGACGCTGCTTTCGCCTAGCCGCAGCACCAGTTCACCCACCTCATCACCTGCAGCAAGCGGTGCCTCGATGATTCCAGGCGTTTCCAACTCAGCCTTCAGATCCGCGTAGTGACCGCGCGGAAAGGTAACCACCGCGGATTCAGCGAGGCCGAGATTGACCTCCTCATTTTCCCCATAGAAAAGCTCCGCCTGCTTGAGCGATACGCCGGCTTCATACAACTGTCGGGTCTCGAAGTAGCGGAAGCCGTAGGACAGCAGCTTCTGGCTTTCGCGCATGCGCGCTTCTTCGCTCTGCGTACCCATCACCACCGAGATCAGGCGCATACCATCCCGCAACGCGCTCGACACCAGGCAGTAACCAGCGGCATCCGTATGCCCGGTTTTCACCCCGTCCACCGTCTGATCACGCCACAGCAGCCGGTTGCGGTTGCTCTGTTCGATGTCACCGTACTTGAACGACCGTTCGGAGTAGATGGCGTACATGTCAGGGTAACGCGTGATCATGGCCCGTGTGAGCAGGGACAAGTCCCACGCGGAGGTGGCGTGCCCTTCAGCGGGCCAGCCTGTGGAGTTGACGAAGAACGTCGAGGTCATGCCCAGTTCGGTCGCATGATGATTCATCATGTCTGCGAAGGCGTCTTCACTGCCGCCGATGTGCTCGGCCAGGGCAACGCTCGCATCATTGCCCGACTGTATGATGATGCCGCGCAACAGGTCTTCGAGACGCACCTGTGTGCCTTCGCGAATGAACATCTTCGAGCCGCCCATGCGCCAGGCTTTGACGCTCACCGACACCATGTCGTCGAGCGAGATACGCCCTTGCGCCAACTCGTAGGCAGCGACGTAGATCGTCATGATCTTGGTAAGGCTCGCCGGCGGCAGCGGCTGGTGCGCATTTTCCTCCACCAGCACACGACTGGTGTCGGCATCAATGAGCAGGTACGAGCTGCCGGCGATGCTCGGGGGTGGCGGTATCACCGGCTCTACGGCGATGGCGGGGATGCTGAGGAACAGCAGCAGACAAAAGATCGACTTGATCATGACCTTGGCTAGCAGAAGCGCCGGTGTATTGTATCAGGCACGCCGCAGCTTTTTTGCCGCCTCAGTGCTCCAGCAGCAACGCGCGGCCCAACTCCCGCGCCTCGAGCTCCGACTGCAGTCTGCGCGCTTCATCTTCGCCGTTTACGGGGCCGATACGCACCCGGTACAGGGCATCTCCAGGCGTGCGCACAACGTGCGCCGGTGCATCCACGAACGCGAGCAACCGCGCCTTGAGCTGATCCGCCGCAGCGAGGGACGAAAACGCACCAGCCTGCAACATGTAGGACTTGCTTGGACCGATGACCTCGACCTTTACCCTGGCTGTACCGGCATTGTGAAAACCGAGCTTGACTGCCGCTGCGTAGGACAGGTCGATAATGCGGTTGGGGTGGAAAGGCCCGCGGTCGTTGACCCGGACGATGGTCTTCCTGCCGTTTTCCAGGTTGGTGACGCGGACATATGCCGGAATAGGCAGACTGCGGTGCGCAGCAGTCAGCTTGAGCATATCGAACGGCTCGCCGGACGATGTGGTGCGGCCGTGGAATTTTCGCCCATACCACGATGCATGGCCCACCTCGGAGTAACCCTCGGCGGTCGGCATCACAAAATACGTGCGGCCATGCACCACATAGGAGGGCGGATTGCCGCGACGGCTCTTCGGCTCCACCCGCGGTACAGGGTCCGGCAGGTGCGCAAGGTTTGCCGGCGCCTGCAGTGGCGGGCCATCGGGCGCAGAACGCCGCGGACCGCCGGTGGCACAGCCGACAAGCAATGCCGCCATCAATACGAGCAGGAGTCCTTTCACTCTGTGCGTTCCTCATGCAACGACCGGATCGCCTGGCTGAGCTCGTGCACCGCCAGCGCGTAGAGTCGGCTGTGGTTGTATCGTGTGATTACGTAAAAGTCGTTCAGCCCCAGATGGTACAGCGGGCCGTCGACATCCTCGAAGCGGAACAACGCCGCCTGTGTGTCATCCGCTAACGGCTGGCGCGGCAACAGGCCCCGGGCTTTCAGGTCACCCACCGTGTGGGTGAGAGCAAGATCTGTATTGGCAAGCGCGTCGAGCTCCGGGGTGACGCCATCCACAGGCACGATCACCGGCTCGCCACCGCGCCAACCGTGCTCGGCAAAATAGTTGGCGACGCTGCCGATCGCATCGGTCCGATCTGTCCAGATGTCACGCACACCATCGCCGTTGAAATCCACTGCGTAACGGCGATAGCTCGATGGAATGAACTGACCATAACCCATCGCGCCAGCGTAGGAGCCAACCGGCGTGAGCGGATCTTTGCCCTCCTCCCGGGCAAGCAGCAGAAACTGCGTGAGCTCGCGGCGAAAAAAATCCCAGCGCGGCGGGTAGTCGAAGGCGAGGGTGGTCAGCGCATCGATCACCCGGTAGCGACCGACGATGCGGCCGTACCGCGTTTCAACGCCGATGATGGCGACGATGTATTCGGGCGGCACGCCAAAGCGTGCCTGCGCCCGCTGCAGGGCTTGCCGGTTTTCCTCCCAGAACGCCACACCCTCCTCTATGCGCTCCGGCTGCAGGAAGAGGCCGCGGTACTCGTGCCACTGCCAGGTTTTCTCCGCCGGGCGGGCGATGGCATCCAGTATCGCCTGCTTCTTACTTGCTGCAGCAAACAGCTTCGTCAGCTCATCCGCCGGAAAGTCGTGCTCCGCCGCCACTTCTTCGATGTACTGACGCACCAGTACGTGGCTGCTGTAGTCCGCAACCGCTGAGCCCGGCAGCAACACCAACGCCAGGCTGAGCAATACCGCGCGGCTCTGTCTCATCTACCACTCCCGATGTTTGTAAACGCTCATGACAATGCCGAACCCGGCCAGCAGCGTGAGCGCCGATGTACCGCCATAGCTGATCAGCGGCAACGGCACGCCAACCACCGGCAACAGCCCCGAAACCATACCCACATTGACAAACACATACACGAAGAAGGTTAGGGTGAGCGCTCCCGAGAGAAGCCGATCGAACGTGCGCGGCGATGTGGCAGCCGTGTACAGCCCCCTGCCGACGATCATCACGTAGAGCACCAGCAGCGTGCAGATGCCAACCAGCCCGAGCTCTTCGCCGATGACGGCGATGATGAAATCCGTCTGCGCTTCCGGCAGAAACTCCAGATGGCTCTGCGTGCCCTGGAACAACCCCTTGCCGGACACCCCGCCGGAGCCGATGGCGGTCGTGGATTGGATGATGTTCCAGCCAGCACCCAGAGGATCACTTTCCGGGTCGAACAGCGTCAGTATCCGTTGGCGTTGGTAGTCCTGCAGACCCTGCCACAACACCGGCGCAGCAGCCGCCAACAGCACACCGGTGATGCCGATGAGCCGCCAGCGCAACCCGCCAAGCATCATCACCAGGGCACCCGCCGCGGCAACGAGAATGCCGGTACCCAGATCGGGCTGAAGCACGATGAGACCGGCCGGCACGCCAATGATGGCAAGACACACAACCACGTCTTTCAACGTGGGCGGCAACGGCCGATCGTGCAGGTACCAGGCAACCGCCATGGGAACAGCGAGCTTCATCACCTCAGAAGGCTGGAACCGAGGCAGCAAGGGCAGGTCGAGCCAGCGCGTGCTGCCTTTGACATTGACCCCCATCAACAGCACCGCGACCAGCAGCGCTGTACCTCCGAGATACACCAGGGGTGCCCAACGCAGGTAGATGCGCGGGTGCAGGTTGGCAAGCACCAGCATCACCAGCACGCCGAGGCCGAGACGCACGAGCTGGGCACGAAATACCGCCGGATCGGCGCTGATGGCCGAATAAAGAACGACCAGGCCATAGGCCATCACCACCGCAATCAGGGCGGTGAGGATAGGGTCTGGAATCAAGCCACGCGGTTGTGCGCTGCTGGGCAACGCGCCGGCACGCGGCATGGAACGAACGAAATCCCGGCTCACAGGGCGTCACCCGTAGAAACCTGGCTGACGGCGAGCTTGGGTAAGAGGTAAGCATCCATCACCTGGCGAGCTACAGGCGCGGCCACCGAGCTGCCGCCACCGCCGTTCTCCACCAGAACCGCCAGGGCAATCATCGGCTTGTCCGCCGGTGCGAAGGCGATGAACCAGGCGTGCTTGCGGTTGTACTCGTCCAGCTCCTCTTCGTCGTATTCCTCGCCCTGCTTGATCTCCACCACCTGCGCGGTGCCGGACTTTCCGGCCATGCGGTAACTGATGTCCCGGCCGATGTAGGCCCAAGCGGTGCCATTCTGGCGGAAACCCTTGTTGCCCCTGTGCACGACGTCTTCCATGGCATCGACGATGCGCTCCCAATCGTCCGGGCTCGGCCCTTCCACCGGCGGTCTCGGTGGCGGCGGATCGTGTTCGACGAGGGGCGCATCGCTCGACAGTAGCAGCCGCGGCCGCACCACACGGCCCCGATTGGCGATCGTCGCCGCATAGCTTGCAAGCTGCAGCGGCGTGACCAGCAGATCGCCCTGCCCAATGCTCATGTTGACGTTGTCACCTGGGTACCAGACTTCACCCTTGGCGCCGCGCTTCCATACGGGGTTGGGCAGCAATCCCGCACTACTGTCCGCAATGTCCAATGCGAGCTGCTGGCCAAACCCGAACTGCGAGGCAAAACCAACGAGCTGGTCGATGTGCAGGCGTGTGCCGAGGTGATAGAAGTACACGTTGGAAGAACGGTAGATCGCCCGGTTGAGGTCCACCATGCCCTGGCCGCCGGAGTTGTTCTTCTGCCAGCTCCAATCGCGGTAGATGCGATCCTGGTTGGCAAGCTTGAACGAACCTCTGTCTTCAATCTGCTCATCCCAGGCGACCAGGCGATGCGACAGCGCCGCGAGCCCAACCACCGGCTTAAAGGTGGAACCCGGCGCGTACTGGCCGTTCACCGCACGATTGAACAACGGCGTGTCTCGCGCCGAAGTGAGCGCACCATACTCGGCCGCGGAGATGCCGGTGACGAAGAGATTGGGGTCGTAGGAAGGGTTGCTGACCAGTGCGAGCACGCCGCCGGATCGGGGGTCCAGCGCGACGATGGCGCCACGGCGCAGCCCCAGCGCGGCGCTGGCAGCGATCTGCAGGTGGCTGTCGAGATGTACTGAGAGGTTCTGTCCTGCCGCCGGCGGGTCGGTGTCGATGGTTTTGCGTATGCGCCCGTGAGCATCCACTTCCACCTGCTGGTAACCCACATCACCGTGCAGCGAGCGTTCATAGAATGCCTCCACACCGCGCTTGCCCATGAACTGCGAGGCGCTATAGCGCACCGGATCCAGACGCCGGAGATCATCTTCATTGATGCGGCGAACAGAGCCGATGGCGTGCGCGAAGAGCTCTCCGTAGGGGTAGTGGCGCACCGTCTGCGGCGTGATCTCAACGCCAGGTAACCGATTGCGGTTGACCGCCAGCACAGCGCGCTCCTCGTCGCTCAGCATGCTGCGTAACATCACTGCTTCAAACGGTCGGCGACGGCGTTTCAAGCGTGTTTCGAACTCCTCTACATCGCTCTCGTCGACCTCCACCAGCGCAGAGAGTGCTTCGATGGTCTGTTGCAGGTCCGGCACCCGCTCCTTGACCAGCGACAGGTTATAGATCGCCCGGTTGTCTGCCAGAAGTTCGCCGTGGCGGTCGAAGATCAGACCGCGTCGCGGCGCCAGCGGCTGTACCTGTATGCGGTTCTGCTCAGATCGCGTCTGATAGGCCTCGTGCTCCAGCACCTGCAACTGGAACATGCGCACTGCCAACACGGCTGTAAGCACAAGAACGAACAAGAACATGATGGCGGAGCGGGAACGATAAAGCGCCCGCTCGCTGAGTTTGTCCTTGAGCGCAAGTGCTGCCACGGTCAGGCTCGGTGGTAGGGGTGGTTCTGGGTGACGCTCCAGGCGCGATACAGGGCTTCTACGATGATCACCCGCACAAGGCCATGCGGCAGCGTCAGCCTGCCAAGCGCCCAGCGCTGGTTGGCCTGGGCGAGCAACGCATCATCCAGGCCATCAGCACCGCCGATGAGCACACTGACATCCTGGCCATCCGCCTGCCACCCGCTAAGTGCGTCCGCCATGTCCATGGTGGTCAGCATGTCGCCGCGCTCGTCCAGAGCGACCACGAGATCGTGCGGCTGCAGACGGCTACGAATCGCCTCGGCTTCCTGCGCGCGCAAGCGAGACACAGGCGTGCCCCGCCGCTCCACCGGCGCCACCTCTTCGACGCTGAACCCCAGATGACGGGGCAATCGTTTGCCATATTCCAGCACACCACGGTTCACCCAATCCGGCTGCCGACGGCCCACCGCAATGACGCGGATCTTCACAGATCGGTCGCGCTCTCACCGCCGTTGTCGGGCAACTCGCTCCACAACCGTTCGAGATCGTAGAACGCCCGCGCATCTTTCTGCATGACGTGCACCACAACGTCGCCGAAGTCCACCAGCACCCACTCGTTCGTCTCCCGTCCCTCCACGCCGATCGGGCGCAGGCCATCGGCTTTTGCCGCGTCCACCACGTGCTCGACAAGCGCGTTGACATGACGGTTGGATGTGCCGCTTGCCAGCACCATGTGGTCGGTGAAGGAGCACAACTTGGCGACGTCGAGAACGGTGATGTCGACGGCTTTGCTGTCTTCCAGCGCCTCGACAATCTGTGACTTCAGATCTACTTGAGCTTCAGGGGGCAACCGGTCGTCCTGTATACAGATTATGCTTCTTAATATAGGTGTAGACTCCGCACGGTAGCAAATGTTCGCAGGGCTCGCCGGCGGCCAGCCTCCGCCTCAGCGCGGTGGAAGAGACCTCCGGAAGCTGCTCCCGTGACAACATCACCTGGCCATGTTTGCGCCCATCCACACGCTGGCACACCCGCGGGGCGATCCACTGCTCCAGCGCCTTCGAATAGCCACTCGTAAAACCCTGGCGCTCGAAGACGAGAAAGTTCGTCAGCGCGAACACGTCCCGCCATCGGTACCAATTCAGGACATCGGCAAACGCATCGCTGCCTATGATCCATACTCGCCGCTCCCGAGGGTCCTCGGCGCGCCGTCGCTCCAGCAGTTCTACCGTGTAGGACGCTCCAGTGCGGTTCAGCTCGGAACCATCTGCCAGCAACCGTGAGTGGCCGCTGCAGGCGCGCTGCACCATTGCCAGACGATGTTCGGCAGTGGTGACCTGCTGGCCATCGGACATCTTGTGATAGGGCTGAGCGGCGACGATGAAACTTACCTCCGCAACTCGCAACAATCGCAGCGCCGCCTGTGCCGCGGCTACATGCCCTACGTGCACTGGGTCAAACGTACCGCCAAACAAGGCGATCAACGGTGCCGGATCTCCCCGTTTCCAAAGACGACGTACTTCTGCGACGTGAGGCCTTCCAGGCCCACAGGCCCGCGCGCATGAATCTTGTCGGTGGAAATTCCCACCTCGGCGCCCAGCCCATACTCGAAGCCGTCGGCAAACTGCGTGCTGGCGTTGACCATTACGGAAGCCGAGTCGACCTCCGCAAGAAAGCGTCTGGAGGCGGCAAGGTCATTCGTGACGATGGTGTCCGTATGCTGCGAGCCGTAGCGGTTGATGTGCTCGATGGCAACATCGAGATCCTCGACCACGCGCACTGCCAGCACCGGACCCAGGTACTCCGCGGCCCAGTCGTCCTCAGTCGCCGCCTTGGCGCGATTGAGAATGCTGCGCGTCACCTCGCAACCGCGCACTTCCACTCCGGCCTCACCAAGGCGAGCGTCCAGCGGCGGTAACAGCGCTTCGGCCACTGCCTGATGCACCAGCACCGTTTCTACCGCATTGCACACCGCGTACTTCTCGGTCTTGGAGTTCACCGCGATGTCCACAGCCATCTTCGGGTCAGCGGCACGATCCAGATAGACGTGACACACGCCATCCAGGTGTTTGATGACCGGGATGCGCGACTCGTCGATGATACGTTCGATGAGGCCGCGGCCGCCGCGCGGCACGATGATATCCACGAACTGGTCGAGCTTGAGCAACACGCCCACTGCCTGCCGGTCGGTGGTCTGCACCAGTTGCACCGCCGCTGCCGGGATGCGGCTCGCGCCGAGTGCCCGTTCGATGCAGCGGCCGATGGCCCTATTCGACTCGATGGCCTCGGAGCCCCCCCGCAGAATGCAGGCATTACCGGACTTCAGGCACAACGCCGCTGCATCCACGGTGACGTTGGGACGCGATTCGTAAATGATGCCGATCACACCCAGCGGCACGCGCATCTTGCCCACCTGTATACCGGATGGTCGGTACTTGAGGTCCGTGATCTCACCGACCGGGTCTGCCAGTGCATCGACCTGCAGCACGCCTTCGATCATGCGATCGATGGCCGCGTCGTCCAGCAGCAGGCGATCGATCAGCGGCTGATCCAGGCCATGACTCGCTGCGCCCTCCATGTCGATGGTGTTGCGCGCTTTGAGCTCAGCACGGTCGGCATCGATCTCCTGAGCAATTCGCTGAAGGGCGTCGGATTTGTCCTGCGTGCTGGCACCGCACAAACGACGGGAAGCAGCGCGAGCATCCTCGCCAAGCTTGTGCATGTACTCGTCGATATTCACGGTTGGACGCTGTCAGATTTGGGGTGCGGAGAATAGCATATTGGCGCTACTCCGCGGCGCGGTCCCCACGCAGCTTGTGGACCAGCCGGTTCAGCTCCGCCAGCCTTTCCCGCGGTAGATTCATCTGCAGCAGGCTCTGTTTGATTTCCGGTTCGATGGGCAACAGCTCCGCCAGACGCCAGCTCACGGAGCGGGCACTGTCGAAGTCCACCTCGAGACCCAGCTTCTCGATCATCGGGTGCTGCACCAGCTCGTGCAGAATATCCAGTAGCTCTGTGTGCGCCTGAGTAAGCTCTCCCACCGGCTCTTCAGGCAGCGACTGCACGCGCCCCATGAGCAGGTGGTCGGGAAGTTCCCAGGTTTCCAGCACCCGAAATTTCTCCGTGCCTTTGCCGACGACCCCCAGCAAACCATCAGACAACTGATTGAAGTCGACGATGACCGCCTGCGTGCCTACCGAAAAGATGTCCGGCTGCTGCGCATCGCGTTCGGTGCGTGCCTCGCTGCCACTGCGTATCAGAACAACGCCAAAACCCGTACCTTCGCGCATGCAGCGGCTCACCATGTCGAGGTAGCGTGGCTCGAACAGTCGCAGCGGCAGATTGCCGCCCGGAAACAGCACCGTTCGCAGGGGAAACAGCGGGATGTCCAAATTCACCATCGGCCCATGATGACCGAGCACGGATTGGCGGTAAACTCATGCGCGGGCAGCACGGGGATTGCGCATGCACGGATACGACAAACAGGCGTTCACCGCGCCGGTGGCTGGCGGTGCCGACATTACCCACGACGTCTACAGCAAGGGCGACGGCCCGGTCGTGGTGATCATTCAGGAACTGCCAGGTATCGGCCCGCAAACCCTGCGCCTCGCGGATCACTTCGAAGCTAATGGCTTTCACGTGGTGCTGCCGCACCTCTTCGGGCCACTCGGGCGCACATCCATGCTTGGCAACACTATTCGCGTGATGTGTATGCGACGCGAGTTCAAGCTGCTTGAAAAGCAGGGTACAAGCCCAGTGGTGGATTGGCTGCGGGCGCTGTGCCGCCGCGTCGCAGCCGAACGCGGAGTATCCGGCACGGGTGTCATCGGCATGTGCCTCACCGGCAACTTCGCCATCTCCATGATGGCCGATGAACACGTGCTAGCAGGCGTTGCCTCGCAGCCTTCCATGCCATTTTTCGATCAGGCGAGCCTGCATATGTCTGCCGACGACATCGCCGAGGTGCGCGTCGCCATCGGCGATCCCATGCTGGCCTACCGCTTCGAGGGCGACCCTCTGTGTACCGCAGAAAAGTTTGCCGCCCTCGATCGGGCTTTCAACGACGACAGACAACGCATTCGCCTGGTGAGCCTTCCCGGCAAAGGCCATTCAGTGCTGACGCTGGACTTCGTGGATGAAGCCGGGCACCCCACGCGACAGGCGCTGGACGACATAACCGCCTACTTCACCGCACACCTGCCAGCCGCTTAACGTACGCGGCGCACAGAAACCGGGCGAAGATCCCGCTAACATCCGGCCATGGACATGTTCGACTCAATTCTTCTCGGCATCGTACAGGGACTGACAGAATTTCTGCCGGTGTCGAGCTCAGGTCACCTGGTGATGGCGCAGACGTTGCTCGGCACCGAACCGGGAGGTGGAATCGTCTTCGAAGTGGCTGTTCACCTTGCCACGCTGGTGGCTATCGTCATCTTCTACTTCAAGCGCGTAATGGCCCTGACCCACGGCGTGTTTACGGGCCACGGTGACTCCTGGCGCTACGTCGGCAAGCTGGCGCTCGCCACGCTGCCGGCCATTGTCGTTGCGCTCACGGCCCGGTCGTTCATCGAGGCACAGTTCGCGACGCCATGGGTTGCCGCCAGCCTGCTGATCGTCACGGGATTCATCGTGTGGTCCACGCGCTACACCATCACGCGCGGTCAAAACCTGGAGCCGTCCTGGCGCGACGCGTTGTTGATCGGCTGCGCGCAGGCGTTCGCCATTCTGCCGGGGATCACTCGTAGTGGTACTACCGTGGCCGCTGCCATGGCGCTCGGAATGGCACCCCTTGCGGCAGCGGAATTTTCCTTTCTGTTGGGCGTCATCGCCATGGCGGGCGCGGCAGTGCTGATGCTGCCCGAGCTCACCAGCGCCTCCCCCGAGCTGATGACCAGCATCCTGGCGGGGGGCAGCGCTGCCTTGATCAGCGGCCTTGCCGCGCTGGTGCTCTTCGTCTGGCTGCTGAAATCACAGCGCTTTTATGCCTTCTCGTGGTACGCCTGGATTGCCGGGGGCAGCTTTCTGGCCTGGCTGGCGCTTTCCTGAAAAGGGTTTAAAAAGGAATGTCGTCGTCGAAATCGTCGCCCGCCGGAAGGGTGGGCGCGTTGTCGTACGACGGGCCGCTGGACTGATCGAAGCCTGAAGGCGCGCCACCGCCGCCCCCTTGGCCGCGACTGTCGAGCATCTGCATGTCGCGCGCGATAATCTCAGTGCGAAACTTTTTCTGCCCGTCCTGCTCCCAACTGGTAGTTCGCAGTGACCCTTCGATGTATACCTTAGAGCCCTTACGCAAGTACTGAGACGCAATCTCGGCAAGGCGCGCAAAGGCCACCACGTTGTGCCACTCAGTGCGTTCCTGGTTCTGACCGGTCTGCTTGTCCCGCCAGCTATCAGACGTTGCAACGCTGAAGTTGGTGACCGGCTGACCACCCTGGGTGTATCGCGTTTCCGGATCGCGCCCCAGATTGCCGACCAGAATGACTTTGTTGATCCCCCGTGCCATAGCCTTCTCTTTTGTATCGTCGAAGTGTCCGGGTCAGTCTACTACTGCCAACGGCATGGCGACAGACCAACGGCCGGAGAGATGTCCGAAGTTGCTGCGAGCGGACAGCCAGACTACATTGGCGCGTTTACCCAGACCGCGGCGAGGAGCAGTGGACACCATATCGGTTCGTGGTGCGCGCACGCACAATCTGAAAGGCATCGACTTGGACATCCCGCGCGACAAGCTGGTGGTGGTCACCGGCCTGTCGGGCTCCGGCAAATCGTCGCTTGCCTTCGACACGCTGTACGCCGAAGGGCAACGCCGCTACGTGGAGTCGCTGTCTGCCTACGCGCGGCAGTTTCTCTCAATGATGGAGAAACCCGATGTAGATCACATCGAAGGGCTTTCGCCGGCGATCTCCATTGAGCAGAAGTCCACGTCGCACAACCCGCGATCCACGGTCGGCACGATCACCGAAATCTACGACTACCTGCGTCTGCTGTTTGCGCGCGTGGGTGAGCCCCGCTGCCCGCACCACGACCAGCCGCTGGATGCGCAAACCGTCAGCCAGATGGTCGACCAGGTGCTGGCACTGCCAGCCGACAAACGCATCATGGTGCTCGCTCCTGTGATCACCGAGCGCAAGGGCGAGCATCTGCACGTGTTCAAGGAGCTGGTCGCCGGCGGCTTCATTCGCGCTCGAATCGACGGCTTGGTAGTGGACCTGGACAGCCCGCCGGCGCTCGACAAGAACAAAAAACACACCATCGAGGCGGTGGTAGACCGCTTGCGTGTAAAGGATGACGCACAGCAGCGCCTGGCGGAGTCGTTCGAGACGGCGCTGGAACTCACCGACGGCGTGGCCAAAGTGTGCGACATGGATGACGAGTCCGAAGAGTTGATCTTCAGCGCCCGCTTCGCCTGCCCGGAATGCGGCTACAGCATCAGCGAGCTCGAACCCCGCATGTTCTCCTTCAATAACCCGGCCGGCGCCTGTGAGGCCTGCGACGGGTTGGGGGTTACCCAGTACTTCGACCCGGGGCTGGTCGTAGCCGACCCCGATCTCTCCCTGGCGGAAGGCGCGATCCGTGGCTGGGATCGCCGCAACGTGTACTACTTCCACATGCTGTCTTCCATCGCCGAACACTTCGGATTCGATGTAGAGACACCGTTCAGCAAGCTGAAGAAAAAACACCAGGACGCGATTCTCAACGGTAGCGGTAGCACCCGCATCGACTTCAGTTACGTGAACGACCGCGGCGACGTCATCCAGCGGCGCCACCGGTTCGAGGGCGTACTGCCCAATATGGAGCGCCGCTACCGCGAAACCGACAGCAGCATGGTGCGGGAGAACCTGCAGAAGTACCTGCGCACCGCGCACTGCCCCACCTGCGCGGGCACACGGCTGAAACAGGAATCGCGGCACGTATTCATCGACGGCACGACCCTGCCACAGGTGACGACCCGCTCTGTGGAAGCGGCGCTGGAGTACTTCCACAAGCTCAAGCTCAAGGGCCAGCGGGCGACCATCGCCGATAAGATTCTCAAAGAGATTCAGGCGCGCCTGCAGTTTCTTGTGGACGTGGGCCTCAATTACCTGACGCTGGACCGCAGCGCCGATACGTTGTCTGGTGGAGAAGCGCAACGCATTCGCCTGGCAAGCCAGATCGGCGCGGGGCTCGTCGGTGTGATGTACATTCTGGACGAGCCGTCCATCGGTCTGCACCAACGCGACAACGAACGTCTTCTGCGCACCCTCACGCACCTGCGTGACATTGGCAACACCGTACTCGTGGTAGAGCACGATGAGGAGGCGATTCGGGCCGCCGATTTTCTGATCGACATCGGCCCAGGCGCCGGCGTGCATGGCGGCGAGATCGTCGCCAGCGGCTCGTTGAAAGACGTACTGAAAACCAAAGGCTCCATCACCGCAGACTATCTCACCGGCAAACGACGTATTGACGTTCCAAAGAAACGTACGCCCGCCAACGCCGAGCGCTTGCTGCGTCTGACCGGCGCCACCGGCAACAACCTCCAGGACGTCACCCTGGAGATTCCATGCGGGCTGCTCACCTGCGTGACCGGTGTATCTGGCTCCGGAAAGTCGACGCTGATCAACCAGACGCTGTACCCCATCGCCGCCGAGAAACTCAACAAGGCAACCACCCTGTCGCCAGCGCCGTTCGAGCGTATTGAAGGACTCGAACATCTGGACAAGGTAGTGGACATCGATCAGAGCCCGATCGGTCGCACACCACGCTCCAACCCGGCGACGTATACCGGCCTGTTCACACCGATCAGAGAACTGTTTGCGCAAACCCAGGAAGCGCGCGCCCGAGGCTACAAACCCGGTCGATTCTCCTTCAATGTGAAAGGCGGTCGTTGCGAAGCGTGTCAGGGCGATGGCGTCATCAAAGTAGAGATGCACTTCCTACCCGACATCTACGTACCTTGCGATGTATGCAACGGCAAGCGCTACAACCGAGAAACGCTCGACGTTCGCTACAAGGACAAGAACATCAACGAAGTGCTCGACATGACTGTGGAGGATGCGCGCGAGTTCTTCGACGCCGTGCCGATGCTGGCGCGCAAACTGCAGACGCTCATGGATGTGGGTCTTTCCTATATCCGCCTCGGTCAGAGTGCTACCACCCTCTCCGGCGGCGAGGCTCAGCGGGTGAAGCTATCCCGGGAGCTTTCCAAGCGCGATACGGGCAGCACGCTGTACATCCTCGACGAGCCGACCACGGGCCTGCACTTTCACGACATCGCGCAACTTCTGCAGGTGCTGCACCGTCTGCGCGATGCCGGCAATACGGTAGTGGTCATCGAGCACAATCTCGACGTCATCAAGACAGCCGACTGGATCGTCGACCTAGGCCCGGAAGGCGGGTCAGGTGGAGGACGAATCATTGCTACCGGCACACCAGAACAGATCGCCAAAGCTAAGAAGTCCCACACTGGTCGGTTTGTGAAACAGGTACTGTCCGCCTGAGGAAACCACTTACAAAACGTTTGCAGGAAGTAGTACCCCTGGCACAGATTCGCACCCACCAGTGGCTATCATGGTCGGTGAGAACAACCTGCCCGACGACGATATGGCAACGAGCTTACTGCAAGACTGGACCGAAGAAGATTTCGCAACTGTAGAGCACGGCGTGCTGCTGGCGCGACACCGCCTGCACGAGACCGGCCTGTTCTCGGATGATGGGCTCTGCAAAATCATCGACTCGCATCCTGACAAAGACTTTTCCATCAACACGATGGGCCACGATGCCAACAAATTCGAATGGCGCGAGGGCGACCGGAACGGCGTGCCTGCAGAGGAAATTCTGCGCCTCGTGAAGGAGAAGCACTTCTGGATCAACTGTCGCCGCATGCTCGATCACCACAAAGACGTGCGCGACGCGGTGAACGACATTTACAACGAGCTGGAAGCCAAGTCGCCAGGGTTCAAAGCTATCGAGCGCTCAGCCAACCTGCTGATATCATCGCCGGATGCGCTGGTGCCCTATCACATCGACATCCCGGTCAACATGTTGTGGCACATTCGTGGCCGAAAGCGGGTCTTCGTCTATCCGCACTTCGATTTTCGTTTTGCCTCCCAGAAAGTTACCGAGCTCGTGTGCGCCGGCGAACTTTCGGAGGATGTCCCGTACACACCCGATTGGGACAAGTACGCGCTCGTGTACGAGCCTGACCCAGGCGACCTGCTGACCTGGCCACAGCTCACGCCCCACTACGTGCAGAACCTGGACGGCCTCTGCGCTTCACTCTCCACGGAGCATCAGAATCCCCGCGCCATTCGCCGTATGCATGTGCATCGCGCCAATCACCTGCTGCGCACGAAGTTCGGCATGAAACCCACTCACACCGAGGTGGATGGCATGCTGGCGCACGTCAAGCAGTTCATGGTGCGAGTCGCCGGCAAACTGCAGTACGGTGGTTCAGCCCGGAAGAAGGCCTACACTTACCCCATCACCTTTAGGCTCGACCCGAAAGCACCCGACGGTTACGTGTTGATCAACGACACGACGGTAGAAGAGACCGCGTTACACCTGGCGCTGGACAAGGC
>JAUIED010000328.1 GCA_030428905.1 Gammaproteobacteria bacterium | reverse complement strand
GGCTGCGGCATGGGCCCCGTTCTCGTGCAGGATGTGGAGCGACGGGTGGGTCAGGTCCCATTCGTGCGTAAGGTCAACGTAGAACTGGTGTTTGACCCACCCTGGTCGCGGGAGCGCATGACAGAGGAAGCACAGTTGGAGCTTGGACTGTTCTGATGCGACCAAGCAACGTACCCATGCCGGTCGACGACATCGAGGTATCTTTCGAGCTGTTCGACGACTGGGAAGACAAGTACCGGTTCGTCATCGATCTGGGTCGCGACCTGGAGACTCTGGATGACGAGCTCCGGGACGAAGATCACCTGGTGCGCGGTTGTCAGAGCCAGGTGTGGCTGCACGCAGATCTCAGAGACGCAGACGGATGTCTTTACCTGGCGCTCGATAGCGATGCACATATCGTCCGCGGGCTGATCAGCATTGTCCTCGCCGCCTACCAGGGAAAAAGCCCGCAGGCGGTGCTCGCATACGACATCGACGCTTTGTTCGACCGGCTCGACCTGCTCAAGCACCTGAGCCCCACCCGAGGTAATGGCTTGCGCGCAATGATCACGCGCGTTCGCGAAGCGGCTCAGAGCCACGCTGGCTGACGAAGCGCAGCAAGCGGTTTTCGCTCTCGCTCAACGTAGCAGACCCGCTGCCCGCCGATACCGCTTGCGGCCGTTCGGCAACGGGCTCGATGGGTGCGGAAAGCTCCGCTTCGGCAAGACGATCCTCGAAACGCTGTGGAGCCTTTGCGGCCGTTTCGGGCGCGGGCGGCGTCGCCGCCTGGACCGCGGCACTCAGTAGCTGATGCAGCAGATCTGCCTGCGATTGCTGGCGCTGCCAGAGCATGGCGATACCCGCACCGGCTGACAGAAGGACCAGCATCAGCATGGCGATCACCAACCGCAGCACATCATACTCGCTCATCAATCATCCCCTCTCCAGACGCCTGATCGCGCCGTTCTTCCGTACCCTGTCGCTGTCCCCTGTCTGGCTGGGCAGGCGGACTCTGCGGCTTTCGTTCCCTGTCGCGCAGCACACGCCGCGTTCTGGTGGAGCCTGGAATCTGACCGATGGCCATTAGGCACCTCCATGGAGGATCGTTACCTACAAAAGTAGTACAGCTGCAGGAAAGCGCCAGTATTCCGGCAGGCTACTCGTTCGAGAACAGCAAACCACCGTCAGCTTTACGTTGCGGTGCTACGTCCAGCTCCGCATCCTCAGCGTGGCGTACGAAAGCAAACGCGCTACTTTCCGGCGCGGTATTGAGATTGCGCGGCAGGTTGCCATTGTGGGCGACAACCACCACTACACGCCGATTGCGGGCGCGCCCTACCGGCGTCGCGTTGGTGGCGACAGGGTGGTTCTCCCCGTAACCAACTGAAGACAGGCGCTCCGGATCGACTCCTTGGTCTGCAAAAAACTGCGCAACCTGACCGGCGCGGGCGGCGGAAAGCACCCAGTTGTTGCCGTACCGGGAAGAGACGACCGGCACGTTGTCGGTATAGCCTTCCACGGTAACGGGATGCTCGAAGGTGTTCAGATAGCTCGCCACGTCGGTGAGAAACGAACGGGCAAACGACGACAGGTCCGCTTCGTTCGGCTTGAACGAAACCTCTGAATCCAGGCTGATCTCCAACCAGTGATCGTTGGCTCGAACGCTCACACCCTGATCGTCGGCGAAGCCTCCAAGCTCCGATTCGGCCACCGTCTGCGCGGTGCGCATCACGGTATCGCCCCGCTCAAACTTCTCGAAGCCCGGTTGCTCACTTGCATCGACAACATGCGGCGACGCTGCTTCCTGCGGTTGTCCCACCTGAATGGGGTCCATACTGCGCGCCGGCGCATCGAAAATTTTCACCAGCGTATCGCTGAGCACCCGATACTTTTCTTCATTGACCGATGAGACGGCGTACATGACCACAAAGAAACCGAACAACAGGGTCATGAAATCTGAGTAGGAGATCAGCCAACGCTCTTGATTCTGCGAACTCTCCAGGCGCTCCCGTCGGCTTGGAAAGCGGTTCACGCCGCACCGAGGTAGCTGGTGAGACGTAACTGAATCGTGCTTGGATGGTCTCCTTCAGACAATGCCGACATCCCTTCGATGTACAAACCCAACGCATTGGCCTGCTTGTACACGAGGCTCTTCAATCGGTCTGCAATCGGCAGAAACAGCAGGTTAGCCGATGCAACGCCGTAGATGGTGGCGACGAACGCGGTGGCAATTCCCGGGCCAAGCTGATCCGGATCCGACAGATTGCCCATAACCTGGATCAACCCGAGCACTGCCCCGACAATGCCGATCGTCGGGGCATATCCGCCCAGACTGTGAAACACCTGAGCGCCCGCCAAGGCATCCTCAATGCGTCTTTCCATCTCAACCTGCAGTATCCGCCGAATGGCGTGCGGTTCGGCACCATCAACGACCAGTGCCAGGCCTTTGGCGCGAAAGGGTTCCCTCTCCCCCTCCAGCACCCGCTCCAGCCCAAGCAGGCCTTCGCGCCGGGTGCGCTTGCTCCATTCGATGATCGTGTGGATCTGCTTCGCCATGTCACAAGGCGGAGGACGCACAACCCAGGCGAGCATACGCCACGCCCGCGTAAGAACCTCTGCCGGGGTCTGCAGAACGACGGCACCCAACGTACCGCCGAGCACGATGACCAGCGCCGGCAGATTGAACAGCGCTGCCATGTTGCCACCTTCGAGCGCGTTTCCGCCAAGCAGCGCGGTAAAGGCGATGGCTGCACCAAAAATCGCTACCTTATCCATGCCCG
>JAUIED010000097.1 GCA_030428905.1 Gammaproteobacteria bacterium | reverse complement strand
GCCACCAACACCGGCGCCAGCGTTTCGGAGGGCTCTACCGGCAACAGCATCACCGCAGCGATGCTGGAAACCACCGACGTGGACAACACCGCAGGGCAACTCATCTACACGGTGGACACCGCCCCGGCCAACGGCACCCTGCGCCTCAACGGCACCGCGCTCGCCGCCACCGACACGTTCACCCAGGCAGACATCGACGCGGGGCTCGTCACATACGACCACGACGGCTCCCAGACCAGCGCCGACAGCTTCGACTTCACCGTGAACGACAGCGCCGGCTCCACCTCCTCCGGCACCTTCAACTGGACGGTTACCAACGTCAACGACGCGCCTGTGGCTTCCGGCATCGAAGGCGCGCCGCTGGCCTACATCGAGAACGATGGTGGGATCAGCATCACCAGCAGCCTGGCCTTGTCGGATGCGGACGATTTGAACCTCGAGTCGGCCGTGGTGCAGATCACTGCTGGCTATGTGAATGGCGAGGACCTGCTTTCATTCGTCGACCAGAACGGCATCACTGGCTCGTTCGATGCTGGCAGCGGGACACTCACCCTCACCGGTACGTCGAGCGTGGCCAACTACATCACCGCGCTGCGTTCGATCACCTTTACCAACACTTCGGACAATCCGAGCACCGCAACGCGAACGGTGAGTTTCACCGTCAATGACGGTGACGTGAACTCCAACGCTGAGACGCGCGATATCGCAATAACTGCGACCAACGATGCCCCGGCTGGTGCCAGCAACACCGTGACGACGACCGAAGACACCGACTACGTGTTCGCAACCGGCGACTTCGGCTTTGCCGATCCAGCGGAAGGTGATGCTCTCCTGTCAGTAATCATCACCACCGCGCCGGTAAATGGCATCCTGTACAACGACGCCAACAGCAACGGCGTGGTGGACGGCGGCGAAGCGCTCACCGATCTCGATGTGGTCAGCGCTGTCGACATCACCGCCGGCCAGCTCAAGTTTCAGCCAGCCGCGGATACCAACGGTGCCGGTTACGACAGCTTCACCTTCCAGGTGCGCGACGATGGCGGCACCGCCAATGGCGGCGTGGATACCGATCCCACCGCACGCACCATGACCATCGACGTCACCGCCGTGAACGATGAGCAGGTACTCGCCACCAACACCGGCGCCAGCGTTTCGGAGGATTCTATCGGCAACAGCATCACCACCGCGATGCTGGAAACCACCGACGTGGACAACACCGCAGGGCAACTCATCTACACGGTGGACACCGCTCCGGCCAACGGCACCCTGCGCCTCAACGGCAGCGCGCTGGCCGCCACCGACACGTTCACCCAGGCAGACATCGATGCGGGGCTCGTCACGTACGACCACGACGGCTCCCAGACCAGCGCCGACAGCTTCGACTTCACCGTGAACGACGGCGCCGGCACCACCTCCTCCGGCACCTTCAACTGGACGGTTACCAACGTCAACGATGCGCCCAGCAACCTGCAGCTCAGCAACACCTCCCTGGATGAGTTCACTGACACCTCCGCCGGCACCGTGGTGGGCACGCTCAGCGCTTTTGATCCTGACCCAGGCGCCACGCTTACCTACAGCGTCGTCGGCGGCCTCGATTCGGATGTCTTCTCCATCGCAGGCACCGACCTGATCCTCACCGACGGCATCCTCGACTTTGAAACCCAGGCCAGCTTTGATGTTCGCGTGCGTGTTACCGACGAGCTTGGGCTCAGCAGCGAGATGGACTTCACCATCTCCGTGAACGATCTCAACGACGCACCCGTGACCTCAGTGGATCAACTCTCCACAAGCGAAGACACGGATCTCGTGATCGACCCCCTCGCCGATCTGATCAGCAACGACCGCGACCAGGATGGTCAGACGCTCACGCTCAGCAGCATCTCCCAGCCCGCCAACGGCGTCTTGATGGACAATCTCGACGGCACCTACACCTATCAGCCAAACGCCAATTACAACGGACCGGACACAATCCAATACACCGTTACCGACGGAATCGCTACAACCACGGGCACCTTGAACATCAATGTACTGGCGGTCAACGATGCACCGAGTATCAGCGCCGCTCCGACCACGCAGGTTGTGGAGAACACTCGTTTCGTGTTCGACGCGTTGGCGTCGGATGTGGAGAACGATGCCGTGACGTTCAGCCTTTCCGGCACGGACAGCGACGCATTCCTCATCGACCCGGCAACCGGCAGGCTGCAGTTTGTCGACGCGCCGGACTTTGAGACGCCCGAGGATGCGAATGGCGATGGGGTTTACGAAGTCACCATCACCGCCGCGGATGCCTTCGGCGCCAGCGCCTCCCGTGATGTGCTGATCGACGTTACCAACGCGAACGAATCGCCGTCCGTCACCGACGATGCCTACACCGTAGGGGAGTCCTACACCGGACCCGTCGGCGAGATCCAGATCAGCGACCCGGATACCGGCGATACCTTGCAGGTCGTAATAACCGGCGGCACTGGCGCGACGATGTTCGATATCGACCAGCAAACTGGCGAAGTAATGGCCAACTCGCCGGTGGGCGCCGGTGTGTACACCCTCGACGTGCTGGTTACCGACAGTTCCGGCGCCACCTCGAACGGCACGCTCACGGTCACTGTGCTGCCACAAACGGTCAGCAGACCATCCCTTCCAGAGCCTCAACCAGAGCCGCAATCTGAACCGCCTGAGCAACAGCCATCCCGCGTGGACACGCAAACTGAATCGGATGCTGCCGATCAACGGGATACGGCGGATAGCGACGCCGAGACAAGCGAGGAGGAAGCAGACGAACAGCAGTCCGAAACGGCGCCAGAGCTGCCCATTGACCGGCTGGAAACGGATGTCGTCCCACCGGCGCCCGAGCTGGAGACAACGGAGTCCTACGTCAACGCCATTCAGCGCCCGGGCCTGCTGATCTCGCTGCAGACAAACAACCACTCCGAAATCATCCAGATGCTCGTAGAGACCGCCGATGACATCGTGCAGGCGGCTTTCGAGGGCACAACGTTCAACAGTGTTCTGAGCACCGACATGGTGACGATTTCGCCTTCAGTGCTGGAGGATATCGCCCGCACCCGTGCTGACGTGAATGATGGCGACTCCGCAGATGGGACCATGGGGTTGGTCGTACAGTCCACTGCCGTGGCCACCCTTTCGCTGACGGCCGGTTTCGTGACCTGGTTACTACGCACCGGCTCCCTGGTGGCTACAGTGTTGTCGACGACTCCCATCTGGCGCCCGTTCGACCCAATTCCGGTATTGGCGGCGCGAGCACGGGAAGACCACGGTGCGGACAAGGACGATGCGCGTGCTTAGTGCCCTGACAGAGATCTGGCGATCAAGGCTGTTCAAGCTGACGATAAGCATTCTGCTTCTCACGCTGAGCGTGATCATGTTCGCAGATTTCTTCAAGCTCAGGGGCGACGTGGATGCAGGGATGCGCGACGCCCGCAAGGCCATGTCGGAAGCGCTTGCCGTGCAGCTTACTGTGCTGGCCGCAAGCAGCAACGAACAGGCTATCCGCCAGACGATAGACGCCTTCGTGAGCCGAAGCGCTGACGTCGCAGCAGCACGCCTGACGACGGCGAACGGCAACGCTTTGGCGGCAAGCGGCGAGCTTTCCTCGCTGACGAGCGATGCTGAGTCCACACAATCGCAGATGATCGTGCCCATCTTTCAGAACGACAGGCAATGGGGCGAGGTGCGCGTAGCATTCACGGAGAATCAGAGCCTCGTTAAACAGATCGCGCACTTCGGCTTCATCGGCGTCTCCTGCTTCGTTCTGTATCTGTTGTTTCTGCGCAAAGCGCTGAATCAGATCGATCCGAGCCAGGTGGTTCCCGGCCGTGTAAACAATGCGTTCAACCTGCTATCAGAGGGCATCGTCATCCTCGACACCAAGCTGCAGGTGATGCTCGCCAACGAGGCGATGGGCCACATCATCGGCCGTCCACCCGGTGATCTCATGGGCCAGCACATCGACGAATGGCCGTGGGAGTTTCCGGATGAGGCGCCCGCTCCCTGGCGCATAGCACTCGACGACGGCGGCACCTATGCATCGGATGAGCCGCTCACGCTACACACCCATGACAAGCAGCCCCGTAGGCTCATCGTCAACTGCGCCGTGGTGGGCGCCGGGGAAGATGCCAAGGCAAAGGGCCTCCTGGTGACGTTTGACGACATGACGGCGATCGAGAAGAACAACCGCGATCTGCAGGACGCGTTGCGGTTGCTCAAGCAGTCGCAGGTGTCCATTCAGGAGAAGAACCGGGAACTCGAAGCGCTCGCCACCCAGGACCCGCTTACCGGTGTAAACAACCGCCGCGCGCTTCTGCAGCGTCTGGCGAACGACTTTGCCAAAGCCATGCGCGAGGACCGCCCGCTTTCCGTCATCATGGTGGATATCGACCACTTCAAGAGCATCAACGACACGTTCGGCCACGTGGTGGGCGATGATTGCATACGCGTGGTCGCCAACACGCTGGCATCACAATGCCGGGAATACGATCTCGTGGGACGTTACGGCGGTGAGGAATTTGTGGTGGTGCTACCCGATCTCACTGCCCAGCAGGCGCACGAGGTAGCCGAACGCATGCGCTTACAGATCGCTGACGCCGCAACCGACGAAAATCTACCGCTGCAGGAGATGACGGCCAGCCTCGGCGTCGCCTGCACCGACTCCATGCCGGACGACTACATGGCCCTCATCGACCATGCGGACCAGGCGCTGTATGCCGCGAAACAAGGCGGCCGTAACCGCAGCATCGTGTTCGACTCAAGGGTGACCAAACTCAAGCCAGAAGCCGGAGCCACCGCCGAAGTGGAAAGCGATCGCCGCTCTCAGAAGGCCTGAGTGAGAGACCGAACCGCCAGGTAGAGCACGGACGGCGCCAGCAGGCAGCCCACACCGGTATAGAACGTCGCAGTCATCGCCCCATAGGGCACCAGCTTCGGATCCGTGGCGGCCAGCCCACCGGCAACGCCGCTGGTGGTACCCATGAGGCCGCCGTAGACCATGGCCGACTGCGGATTGTCGAGGCCAATGAAGCGCGCCACCAGCGGTGTGCCCACCATCACCAGCACCGACTTAACCAGGCCTGCGGCAACGCTCAGCGCGATGACATCAGATGCAGCTCCCAGCGCCGTTCCGGTGACGGGACCAACGATATACGTCGCCGCACCCGCACCGATGGTGCTGATAGACACCGCATCCGTGTAGCCGAACGCCACCGCCACCAGCGCACCGACGGCAAACGAGATCACCACACCCAGCACGATGGATACCGCACCCAGCAACCCGGCCTCGCGAATGGCACGAAGGTCCGCACCGAATGCGGTAGCAACGATGGCGAAGTCACGAAACATGGCGCCGCCGAGCAGCCCAACCCCGGCGAGCAAGGGTATGTCGGCCACCCCTTTGCTGCCGCCGGTGTGCACACCGCCAACGTAGGCCAGCAACAACCCCACGGTAATTGCGATGGCGGAGCCTTCGATGCGCCCGCCGGTGAGCACCCGCGAAAACCAGTAAGACGCCGCCATCACCAGACCAACGAAGACGAAAGCGGTAATGAGCCCGTTCTTTATCAGTACCTGGCCGATCAACTCCACTACGACGGATCCCGCTTACGCCGCCCGGCCAGGCGCGTAAACACCGGAATCAGTGCAAAGCTGACCGCCACCGCGCCGACGCCGGCGATCACTGCCAGCCAGCCCGAGGAAACGGCTGCCACCACGTTCTGTTTGGCGGCCATGGCGATGACGATGGGAATGTACATGGCTGCCCAGAACTTCACGCCGCTCTCAGTTGCCGGGTTCAGTGCAAACCGCTCGCGAGAGAGATTGGCGAAAACGATGAGCATCAACATGGCGATGCCCACGCCGCCAACATTGGCCTGCACGCCGAGCAGCGCGCCCAAGGCATCCCCCGCCACCATGCCGATTAGCATGCTGGCCGCGAGCAGCGCCACTCCGTAGACCACCATGTCAGACGAGCCGCGGCGGGTGCAGAAGATTCCAGCGGCTCGCCTGCTCGTAGGCAAACGCCATCTGCAGCACGGTGAAGTCCTTATAGCGCGGGCCAATGATCTGCAGGCCCATGGGTAGCCCCTGCTCCCCGAACCCGGCAGGCACAGCAGCCACCGGGCACCCGGACAACGTACCCGGCACCACCACCTCCATCCAGCGGTGATAGGTATCCATCTGCCGGCCGGCGATCTCCTTCGGCCAATGGGTGGTGGCGGCAAAGGGAAACACCTGCGCCGTGGGCAGCACGAGAAAGTCAAAGCGTTCGAAAGCCGCAAGCACCGCGCCGTAGTAAAGGGCTCGGTCCTGAGAGGCGCGTGCCACGTCATCTGCGCTCAGGCCAGCTCCACCTTCCACCTCCCAGATGAACTCAGGCTTGAGCTGCGCGCGCAGCTTGGGGTCTTCATAGAGTGCCAGGCCCCGGCCGCGGGCGATCCAATGCCGGAAGGTGAGCCAGGTCTGCCATAGCCTTTCCATGGAGAAGTCCAGCCGGGCTTCTTCCACGGAACAGCCCACCGCACGAAAGCTATCCAGCGCCTGTTCACAGAGATCCAGCACACCCGGCTCAGTGGCGAGATAACCATCGAAGTCGCCGAGCCAGCCGATGCGCGCGCCGCGCCAGTCACGCGCCAATGGCTGCAGGAACTGGTCCGTGGGTTCGTTGAGCGACGACGGGCTCTTTGGATGGTATCCGGCCATACTTGCCAGCAGCCGCGTGGTGTCGCTGACACTGCGGCCCATGGGCCCGTTGCAGGGTAGTTCTTCCATGAACCCGTCTGCCAGCGGCACGCGGCCGGGCGTGGGGCGAAAGCCAATGACGTTGCAGAAGGCTGCGGGGTTGCGCAGCGACCCCATCAGATCGCTGCCATCTGCTACCGGTACGAGGTTCAGGGCCAACGCCGCAGCCGCACCGCCGCTGCTGCCGCCAGCGGTGCTCCTGCCATCGTAGGGATTCAAGGTAGCGCCAAACACGGGGTTATAGCTTTGCGAACCAAAACCGAACTCCGGCACGTTGGTCTTGCCGATGAAGATCGCTCCGGCTTCACGCAGGCGGGCAATGTGCAAGCTGTCTTGCGTTGCTACCTGATCACGAAAGATCGGTGAGCCGAGCGTGGTCTTCATGCCTGCCGCATTGGCCAGATCCTTCACCGCATGGGGGAAGCCGTGCATCCAGCCCCGGTAGCGGCCGCGATCGAGATCCGCATCGGCAGCGCGCGCTTCCGCCAGCAGCGCTTCGGCATCACGCAGGTTGACGATGGCGTTGAATCGAGGGTTCACCTGATCGATGCGCGCCAGATACGCCTGCATCACCTCGACACAGGACACCGATCGCGCGCGGATGGCGGCGCTCAACTCCAGGGCCGACCAACCGACGATGTCCGGCGCCGCACGCAGGGGCGGCATTGTCGCCGCCGCAGTTGCCGCCATCGTGCCGGCGAGAAACGTTCTGCGGGTGCTGATCATTGCGTTAGATGTCCTCCTCTGCCTCGTAGACGATGTTGCCTTCAAACACCGTCAGGCGCACGCGGGTTTCGCTGATGTCAGCAGGTGCAATTTCCAGCGGGTTGCGGTCCAGCACCACGAGATCGGCGGACTTGCCTGGCTCGATGGAGCCTGTGCTGCGTTCCAACCCCAGGGCAGCGGCACCGTCGCGCGTGTAGATTTGCAGCGCTTCGGGGACGCTTATCGCCTGCTCAGGCCACGCCGTCCCTTGGTGGGTAGCCGCGGGATGCGCCCGCGTCACCAGACTCTCCATGCCCAACCAGGGATTGATGTCCTCAGCCACCGACGGCCAGTCGGAGCCCGCAAGCACCGGCGCGCTGTTATCCAGCAGATCGCGATTCGGCCAGTACTGTTGCCCTCGCTCACCCAGTGCCGCGCGCACATCCTCGATGATTGGCGAGGGAAACCACAGGTACGGCGACAGATCCGCCACCGCATTGAGTTCGGCGAAACGCGGAATATCCTCCTCGGCAATGAAGCCTGCGTGCGCGAGCTCGTGACGCCGGTCGCTCGCGCCATTTGCTGCACGGGCCGCGGCTATGGCGTTCAGCCCTTCGTGCACCGAACGGTCACCGGCAGTGTGAATCTTTACCACGAAACCGGCAGCATCGAGACGTACCACCGCATCCGCCAGCGCTGCTGGCTGAAGATGCAGCGGCCCGTACACCGGATCTTCCCCTTCGTGGACAACTGCATACGGGGTCAGCATGGCAGCGGTACGTGCGGTGGTGGGCACGCCATCGAGAAAGATCTTCACGAAGTTGGTGTGCAGATGCGTGCTGGCGTAGCGATCCCGCAAGGCTTCGAGCGCCGCCACATCCGTTTCACCGCCCACCGACTGATCGAACAGGCAGGCCGCCACGTGCACAGACAGGCCGTCGTCCTGATCGATGCGGTGATAGGCGGCGAGCTCCGGCACCGATGCGCTGGCATCCTTGAAGCCGGTGATGCCGAACCGGTTGGCCTGCGCCTGTGCGTAGCGCGCGCCGGCCTCATAGTGCTGCACCTCCCACGGCGGCAGCGCGCGGTTGAGCGCATCGAAGGTCTCATAGAGCAGACCATTCAGCCGCTCTCCGCTGACGTCGCGCGCATACACCCCACCCGGCGGCGGCGCACTGGATTCGTCGATACCCAGGAGTTCTAACGCGCGAGAGTTCACCCAGTAGTTGTGTCCTGAATCGTCCTTCAGCGCGATGGCTTTGTCGCCGGAGATGCGATCGAGCCAGTCCCTCGGGTTGGCGATACCGAACTGCTCGAAAAACTTCGGCGTCCACAGCCCGCCCTGAATCCAGGTCGTCTCGTTATCTGCCTGCGCCACGCAACCCTCGATGGTGCGTACGACTTCATCCGGAGGAGCAGCAGCAGAGAAGCGGCAGAAATACAGATCGATCACCCCGCCCCAGGCCGGATGCGCGTGGCCGTCGATGATGCCGGGCATGGCGAAGGCACCCGCCAGATCGATCACTTCGGTACGATCAGCGCGCAGCCGATCGATGTCCTGCGCCGCGCCCACCGCAACGAAGCGGCCATCACGCACCGCCACGGCTTCCGCCCAAGGTTGCTGCGGATTCATGGTGTAGATGCGGCCGCCGGTCAGAATACGATCCGCCGCCGGCGCACCCACTGTCTTGTCAGAACAGCTGACGAGCAATGGCGCCATCACAAGGATGGCGCCAAGTACGCGCAGCACGGCGCTACTGCGTGTTGTAGGTGAAGGTGAGACCGAAGGTGCGCGGCAGGCCAACACTGCGCACGAACGGCCCGTTACCACCGGTGTGGGCAGCCGGGAAGTAGTACTCATCCGTGACGTTGCGGCTCCACAGCTGCACGCCCCAGCCTCCGGCAACGCTCTCAAGACCCACACGCGCGTTGTAGATCGTGTAGTCCTCCGTAGCCGTCTGCAGACGCGCACCGCCGGACGTGTCGTCCTTGAAGTTCATGTCTGCACCCAAGCGCAACAGCCAGTCGCTACCGAGCGGAATGTCGTAGTTCACGAGCAGGTTGTAGGAGAGCTCCGGGGCCTGCGCAAGCTCGATGCCTGACGCGTCGCGGAACACCGTGTTCGGCCAGGCGCTGGCAGCCGGGTCCACAGCCAGCCACTTGTCAACCTCGGTGTCGAGCCAAGCGATGCTGGCGTTGACGCTGAGCCGATCGGTAACAAGCCACTGCAGATCGATCTCCGCACCCTGCACCGTGGACTCCGGAACATTGGTGAGGCCGGAAATGTTGCCTACGAACGTGACCGCGCGGTCCTGCTCCTGCTTGTTCTCGTAGTCGTAGTCGAACACGGATGCATTGAGCTGCATGCGTCCTTCCAGCAGCGTCGCCTTGATACCGAGCTCGATGGCCGTCAGCTCTTCTTCTTCATACGGGCGAAGCTGCTGAGTGGTGTTGGAGTTGGCGCCGTTGAAGCCACCGGACTTGAAGCCGTTGGACACACTGAGGTACGTCATCACGTCGTCGTTGATCATGAAATCCAGTACCAGCTTGCCCATCCACTTCTCGGTGCTGATCGAGTCGGTGTATACGTGGAACGCATCGTTCACGTTCGGACCGCCGATAAGGGCGAAGATGAAGGTCGGCGAGGTCGGATCGTCGTCGATGGTGCCGCAGCTGCCCGGGCCAAGCGTGGAGCCGAACTGCGCATTGAGAAAGTTGGCGAGGCTTCCGTCCTGGGCAACAAAGGTACAACCGCTCCAGTCGCGTTCCTCTTCTGTGTAACGCAGGCCCGCGGTGAGACGCCAGCGTTCGGTGAACTGCCACTCCACGTGGCCGAAAACGGCCTTCGACTCCGTCTCCTGCTCATACTTGGTATCGAGCTCGACGATGGGCGTCGGCGCAAAAAGCCCCACCCCGAACGGTATGGAGCCGAGGCCGAACACGGAGTCGGACATGAAGTAGTGGTAGTACTCATCCATTTCGTCCTTGGAGTAGTACAGGCCTGCGATCCACACCAGGTTCTCCGTGCTGCCGGACAGCCGCAGCTCCTGGGAGAACACATCCAGATCGGTGGTGTTGATGTTGCTGGAGTCGTTGAAAAATCCACCATCCCAGTCGTTGGACTCCACACGCTCGAACGTGTCGAACGCAGTGATCGAGGTAAGTGTCACCTCACCAATGTCCCACACGAGCTTGGCGGAAGCACCAAAGAGCTGGTTGTCGCGCTCAGGACGCAGGTCCCAGGTGAGACCCGTGATGGGGCTCGTGTAGCTGTTGGTCCAGTCCGCGTCCTCGTTGTCACCGGTGGAGTACCAGGGCACGGGTTGGCCGAAGTTGGCGCTGCCGGGAATGATGTACTCGTTCAGCGGCTGATACGGGTTGCTGAACTGTCCGAGACCAGCGATACGACCGTCGTAGGCCGTGCGCGCGGTGTTCTCGGACTGGTCGTCCACATAGTGCAGATTGAGGACCAGGTTAGCGTTATCGCTGAGCTCGAAGTCGAGAATGCCGCGAATGGCGCTCACATCCTGCTCACCGAGCTCATCGTCTCGGGTGAGGCTTTCCTGCCAGCCTTCACCGGACTGCACGGTCTTGAACGCCAGCCGGCCATTCACGCGATCGCCCAGGCTGCCGGACACATAGCCTTCGAGATCCACCGTATCGTAACTGCCAACAGAGCCGCGCACGCCAGCCTCGAACTGATCGGTGGGCATGTTGCTCACCATGTTGATCTGGCCCGCCGTGGTGTTACGGCCGTAAAGGTCGCCCTGCGGCCCCTTGAGCACTTCCACCCGGTTCACATCGAACAATAGGCCGCGGCTCATCACCGTGTAGGGAATGGCCACCTCGTCAAGGTAAAGCCCGACTGTGGAGGACGCGGCGGTGGAGTAATCCTGAAAGCCGACACCGCGAATGGTGTATAGCGGCGTTCCGGTAGAGGCGGTCTCGTTGACCGTGAGACCCGGCGTAAGAATGGCGATATTTTCCGGGGTAATCACGCCCTGATCCGCCAGGCGCTCGCCGGTGAAGGCGTTGATGGCGATCGGCACATCGTTGACGTTCTGTGAGTGCTTCTGCGCGGTGACGACCACCTCTTCGATGACGCCCTCCGCGGCGAAGCTCTGCGCGGTTGCAATCAGCAACGCAAGCATGATGGGTTTCGGTCTCATATGACTCTCCATGGTTAACGGCTCCACACCGGCACGCCGTCAATGTAGGTGTGAAGCACCTGCACATCCCCGAGCGTGTCGGCGGGTATCTCGAAGGGGTTACGATCGAGGACGATGAAGTCCGCGCGCTTACCCACCTCCAGAGATCCGGTTTGCGCCTCGTGTTTGCCCGCGATGGCGCTGTTGATCGTAAAAATTCGGATGGCGGTGGCGAGATCCACTGCCTGCTCCGGCCAGAACACACCCGGGTGCTGACCGTAGGGGTCTTTGCGCGTGACCATGGCTTCGATACCTGGCCACGGGTTCGTGTCGGGCACCACGCTCGGCCAGTCCGAGCCATAGAAGACGTGTGCGCCGGAGTCCACCAGGGAACGCACCGGCCAGAAGCGGTCTGCCCGTTCCCCCAGCGCCGCGCGCATGGCGTCCACCGCGGGGCTCGGGTACCAGAGAATCGGACACATCTCCGCCGATACGTTGAGCGCCGCAAATCGCGGCAGGTCGTCCGGGTGGATCATCTCCGCGTGTGACACCTCGTGACGCAGACCACTGTCGCCATTGGCGCGGCGCGCGGCCTCTATCGCGTCCAGCGCCATGCGCAAGGAGCGGTCGCCGGTGGCATGCATCTTTACCGTCAAGCCCAGAGCGTCGAGCCTGGTGACGTCCTCTGCCAGCTCCGCCGGTTCGAGCATGAGCTTGCCGAGGTGTGCATCGCCAAACTGCGGGCTCGGCTCGTAGGGCTCCAGTACCGCGGCAGTATACGTTGGCGGAATGCCGTCGAGCATGATCTTGGCGTAACTCGTGTCCAGCCGCGGCCGCGCGTGCGCGGCGTGATTTTCTGTCAACGCCACCTCTGTGGCGTGATCCTTCGACCAGGCGCTCTTCCAGGCAAGTGCTGCTTTGGCGCGCAGCTTCAACCCACCACGCGCCGCCATCTGGTGGTAGGCCGCCAGGTTGCGTTCGGTAACGATGGCGTCTTTGTAGGCGGTGATGCCATGGGAGAGCATCTGCTGGTGGCTGTACTCCAGCGCTTGCACCACCTGCTCCACCGTGTATTCCGGCAGCTTCTGGCGCGCCGTGTAAGCCGCATTGTCGAGGAGTATTCCGTTGGCGCGACCGGCCTCGTCCCGGAGGATGACGCCGCCCTTCGGGTCCGGTGTGTCGTCGTCAATGCCGAGTAGCGTCAGCGCGCGGGAATTCACCCAGGCGTTGTGCAACGCCCAGTCGATCAGAAATACCGGGTGGTCGGGGCTGATGGCATCCAACTTATCGAGGAGCCCCGTGGGGTTGTTCTCCAGCAGCGCCGCACCCCACTGCCCACCCTGAATCCAGGTGCCGGGTTCCACACGAGCAACGCACGCCGCTACCTCCCGAACGATTTCATCCGCCGTCAGCGTGTCGCCAAACACACACTCAAATCGCCCTTTGATCCCGCCATCCACCGGATGCAGGTGCATATCCTGCACACCGGGCATGACAAACTTCCCATTTAAATCAATGAGTTGTGTTTCATTCCCTCGAAACGCTGAGAGATCATCGCCCAGCGCCAGGATCGCGCCATCGCGAACCGCCATGCTGGCATACACGGTGTCGTCGTCGTCGACGCTGTAGAACGCTGCGTTGGTGAAGATGGCATCGGCCGCTGACGCGCCGGAATGACCCGTGCAGCCGCTCAGCAGCCACAGGCTCGTGGCCGCCAGGAATAACTGCTTACGCCGCATGACCCGCCCTCCCCGCAGATCCTTGCAAGCTACCCTGACGCCGCCCCGGTGTATTGACCAAACCGGCCAGCGCTTTGACCGCTACGACCGCTCCGCTTCGCGGCAGGCTTGCGGCGTCTCCCCGGTCCAGGTCTTGAAGGCGCGGCTGAAGGCGCTGAGCTCGGAGAAGCCGAGCTCGTAGGCAATGTCGGTGAGGGGCAGGCTGGTGTGCTGCAGGTAGAACGTCGCCCGCTGGGAACGCGCATCGTTCTTGACGTCCTGCAACTTCTTGCCGTGCGCGGCCAGACGCCGGCGCAACGTGCGGGGCGAAATCTGCAACGCCTGCGCTACGGAGGCTACCGTCGGCGAGCCGGTGCGCAGCTGCAGCAACACCTGCCTGCGCACCGCCTCCATGAAGTCGAAGTGCTCGCCCTCCGTGGTGTAGTAACTACGCAGAGCATTTACCGCGGTGTCGTAGATGAGCGCGTTGGCGGTGTGCAGCGGCGTGTCGAGAAAGGCCTCTTCGAAGTGCACGGCGTTGTGCCGCGCGCCGTACACCACCGGCGCACAAAAGTGCTCGGACACCGGCAGTGTCGGCTTGATCGCTGCGTGGGTGAACGCCACCCGCGACACGGGCAGAGTCTTGCGCGTGGCTTTGTGCAGCGCGGTGAGGATGAACGACAGGAGGTATTCGCTGAGATGCTCGGTATCGTAACGCTCCGGCGCCAACAGGGTCACCTCGAAGCAGGACAATCCGCCAGCGTGACTGAGGTTGGTTTCGATGGCGCTATCCACGTACTTGTCGTAGTGCAACAGGGTATCGAACGCATCGCGCACCGTCGGCGCGGCCATGAAGGCGACGATGAGCAGGGAGCTGCTTTCAAAGTGGTACCCCTCGCTCAGCTCGATACCGAAGTAAGGACGCTCCAGCGCCGTTGCCACAGTGGCAAACAACCGGCAGATCTGCCCCACGGCGATGGGCGTGCCGAGCTCCGCATCGTCGTCCGGGGAAAGGCCAACCTGCGCAAACAGCGGCGCGGCGTCAATGTCGCGATCGAGCAAGTAATCGCGCACGTAGGCGATGAAGCGAGGCGACAGCGTCGGCTGAAAGTCCATCAGCTCTCCACCGCTTCGCTGATGGCACGCCACACCGTCTGCAAGCACTCGGTCATCAGGCCGTCGAGCTGGGTGGGATAGGAGCTGACCCCAACGATGAGCAGCCCGCGCGGCAGGTCGAAATAGGCAAACTGGCCGTGGATGCCGAGCATTGCGGCGATGCCGCGATCCGCATCAGGCAACCACAATTGATTGTGGTAGCCGCCCTCGGGAAACAACTCCGCCTGCTCGCCCCGGGCGAAGGCTGCGCGGTTTGCCGCGCTTGCGGTGAAGCTATCCTGCACCCAGGCCTGCGGCACCACCTGCTCACCTTCGAGGTTGCGCCCCTGATGCAGATACAGCAGTGCCCAGCGAGCGAAATCGCGCAGGGTCAGGCTCACCTGGCCTTCAACGATAGGTCGACCTTCGCAATCGCAGTTGATTAAGCCCGGCTGCTCAGCACCAATGCGTTGAAACAACGTCCGCTCATACAGCGCCACGGGGTGCTCGTCGTATACACGCTCGAGTATCACGGGCAGAAGGTTGGTGACGTACGAGGCGTAGTTGAACACCGATCCGGGTGCGGCGACCGGCTGCGTTAGGTTACCTGTCAGAAAGGCCAGGACGCCCTCGCCTTGCGCGGTGTCACCGTAGTAACCCACCGCCGGTGCATACCGCCAGTACATCCCGTTGGCATCGTCGTAATGCTCCTCGCTGAAGATACCCGTAGCCATGTCGAGCACGTGCTGCACCGTCACCGCTTGCCACGCATCCGCAAGCTCCGGAACCATGCTGCGCACCGGCGCATCCAGTGCCAGCCGGCCTTCTGCGGCGGCGATACCTACCATCATCGTGGTGAGCGTCTTCGAGCAGGAGTGCAGGAGATGCACGTCATCCGCCGAGAATCCGCCCCGATAGCTTTCGTGTCGCACCCCGCCCCCGTGGAACACCAGCAGACCGTCGCAGTGCAAGCGCCGCTCCAGCAGCACTGCCAGAGGTACCGCCCGTTCAAGCAGCGGGTCGTGCACCACAAGTTCATCCACGGCCAGGTGCGGCGCCTGCGGCAACGGTAACGCCCGCGATGGCGGGGGCATGACAGCGGTGCGCATGCGATGCGTGGTGGTGGTGTGCCCGAGCGCCAGAAACTGCGGCTTATCCCAGGTTCGGTCCGCAAATCCCAACGCCGTCTGCGCGGCGGTTGGCAGGCTTGTTTCAACCCAACGCACGGCTCAGCGCCTCGCCGCCGGCAGCAGCATGGCGAGGCTTAGAGCAACGCAAACTGCGGCGGTGATGTTGACGAGAACGAGACCCACATCGAGCACCAGCGACGCCACCAGGGCAGGCCCCACAGCAGCGCCAATGCCATGAAACGCCGGCGTTGCAGCCACCAGGCGACCGCTGCCGTCAACGGTTGAAACCACGTCGTACTGGTAGGCAAGGGAGTAGTTCCACGCGAAGTTGTACAGCGCCAGGCCCAGCACGAAAACGGCGAGCGTTGCCGACCCCGTCATGAGCAGCAACGACACCAGCGTCACAACGGCGGCAACCGCCAACGGAGCGGCATAGCCCCAACGCACGCCCTGCCAGGCGGCCAGCAGCGCGCCTGCCATGCCGAAGGCCACCCCGAAAGCCAGGGCACGTCCCAAGGCAGTGGCGTCGAAACCGGCAGCAGCGCCGATGCGCTCCACGTACGACCAGAAGCTGCCGACGTTGGCGAAGAAGAACAGGCAACCCATCAGCGCGAGCAGCGCAACGAAAGACCACTTCCCCGCCGCTGCTGGCTCGGATGTCGCCACCGACGCGGTCTGGCGCGGCAGAAGCTGCGCCAGCACGATGCCAGTAACTCCAAGCCCGGCCAGCACATAAAGGCACTTGGCGAATCCACCGGGCACCGCAAACCAGGGCATCGCCAGCATGCCGAGCACCTGAAAGGCCACCTGGCTCGTCACCGAATAGCCGAACAATCGAGCGCTATCTGCAGATGCTGAAATGACTGTCAACGCAAAGGAGTACACCGCGCCCGCGCCTAGACTCGCGAGCAGAATGCAGCCCCACAACAGCGCGCCGTAATCGAGCTGCGCAGCGCTGAGCTGCCCGACGACCTGCAGCACTAGCGCGGTAACGCACAGCGCCGTCCAAGAGGCCCGGTGCACCAGCACGGTGGCGATGAGGCTCGCAACCGCAGAGCCGGCCATGATGCCTGAACCCATCAGGCCCACCTGCGCCTCGTCGAGGCCGAGATCGGCAACCGCAGCACCGAGCAACACGGGTAGCACGAGAAACCCCGCGGCAC
>JAUIED010000096.1 GCA_030428905.1 Gammaproteobacteria bacterium | reverse complement strand
ATGCACGCCTGCGGTGGTGTGCAGCGTCGGCCCCGGTTGGTCCCCATACTGCTCGATAAACTGCTGGCAGGCTCGGGCGGAGCCGAGGTCCGTGGCAGTGAGTATCACCGTGTGTACACCTGCATTGCGGGCGCGTTCGAGCACGGCGCCGCGGTCGTCATCGAACTGGCTGTGCAGTAGGTTGATGCCGATATCGATCATCGGCCCACAACGGCCTGCTCGTGTTCGCGAAGCGTGCGCGAGCGCGGCGCGTCCAGAAGTTGTGTGTACACCTGTTTGAACGCCAGCACGTTCTTCACATAGTTGCGGGTTTCGCGGAAGGGGATGCCCTCGATCCATACGTCCATGGCCACGCCCTCGCGGTCCTTGATCCAGCGATCTACACGGTGTTCACCGGCGTTGTAGGCAGCGGTCACCAGCGGAATCTGGCCGTTGAAACGCTCGGAGAGCCACGCCAGGTAGTGTGCACCCAGGCGCACGTTGGTGTCGGCCTGATACAGCAGGGCGGTGCTCGGAGGGCTTTCGCGAAGGCGGGTAGCCACTACCCGTGCGGTGCTCGGCAGGAGCTGCATCAAACCCCGTGCGTTGGCGTGTGAGCGTGCCTGCCGGTCGAAAGCGCTTTCCTGGCGGGTGACGGCCATGAGCAGCGGAATGGGCAACGCGGTCTCAGCGGCAGCGGCGCGAAACTGCTGCACATAGGACACCGGGAAGCGCAGGCTCACCTCGTCGTTAAGATCGGCACGGTTGGCGGTGGAGATGGCCAGCCGCAGCTCGCCGAGGTGCAACGCGGCGTAGCCAAGCAAGCGGCGTTCCTGCGCGGTGGAGGCGCCCGCCAGCGCTTCGTTCCATTCGCGTTGCGCGTTCAGACGATCGCCCACGGCAAACAGCTCGATGGCACGTGCGACGTTGGGTACCTGGGCGAGAGACTTCAGAACGCTTTCGTCTGCCGGCTGTGAGCGGTCCTGGAGTTGCGGCGGCAACCGCACACGGTCTGCCGCGAGGAAGCCGTAGTAGTGGCGGTCCCGCGCCAGCGATTGGTAGGTGAGGGTGGCCCGCTCGTTGACGCCGTGGTTCTCCTCCAGCGCGCGGGCCAGCCAGTATTGCCACTCAGGCTTGTGACGCTCTGCCGCGGGCAGCAGTTCCACCAGCCGCTCCACCTGGCGGAAGTTGGCGGTCTGAACTGCCTCGTTGGCGAGCTCGCTCAGTAGTTCCGCGTCGGCGCTTGTGAACTCGATCCCCGGAAAGACACCGTCCCGGGCCAACCCTGGTAGCACCGCACGCTGCACCGTCGCACGTTCAGCGTCGGTGAAGTTGACCACCTCCTCGTAGCGGGCCAGCGCCTCGGCGGCCTCCGCGGGATTCTGTCGTGCAAGGCGGGTGAGGCCGTGCACCACCACGTAGCGACCGTCGGCCGTGTCGTGCGCATAGCGCGTGCCGCTGGCCAGCAGCCGCGGGTTGGCATGCACGGCGAACAACGCTTCGGCGCGTTGGTGGGCGTCACCCTTCATGAAACTGATCAGGTAGCGCGCGAGCTGCCGCTGGTTGGCTTCAACAGCCAGTTGCAGGCGGCGCCACACGACAGCTTCGGTGAACCGGTCGCTCTTGCGCCAGACGTCGAAGATGGGATCGCATTCCTTGGATTGCGATCGGCCGACCAGCCAGAGTGCTTCTGCGGCGTCGAACGCGGCACTCTGCTCTCCGGTGGCATGCAGCGCGCGCGCGCGGAAGCACTGCAGATCGGCATCGAGGTGGCCGTCCTCCTCTGGCCATGCAGCGAGAAAGCGCTGCGAGGCCCGGCGCTTGGCAAGCGTTCTGAGGTAGCTGCGCCTCAGGTGCTTCCAGGCCGGTACGTCCGGGTAGGCGCGCTCCAGCGCTTCGATGTCCTCGAGGCTCTGACGGCTGGCATGGCGCAGGCCGTAGCGGTAGGCGAGGTAAGGCGCCAGCGCGTAATCGGCGAGTTCGGCCTGTTTCTGTTTGAACGCAGTGGTGCGTCCCTGGCGCAGATCTTCCAGCGCTGCCTTATAAAGGGTGCGTGCCTCGTACTTCGTATTGGCAGAAGTCGTCGCCGCACCAATCACCGCCGCGCAGAGCAGAGTTGTGCGGAAAAAGAGCGAAAGAAGCAGTCCATACTTCATGGCTGCGATGGTTACTCCGGTGGGGTTGGATTTGCACCTACCCGAACGGCGAGCACATCGCAGGGTGCGCCATGTAGCACGCCATTGGCAGTGGAGCCGAGCAGCAGGGCGAGACCGTGGCGGCCATGGCTGCCGACCACGATCAGATCCGCACCGTTCGCTTCGCTGACACGCTGTATCTCGCTCTCCGGCCTGCCGAAGATGAGGTGCTGACGTGACTCATCGATGTTCAGCCCGGCGGCAAATTCGGCCAGATGCGCCTTGGCCTGTTCGTGGATCTGGTCCTGGATAGTGGACAGATCCATGGGCACGTCGCCGCCATATGCAAGGCTCAGGGGCTCGATCACGTGCACGATGTGCAGCTCGGCACCGCTCGCTGTCGCGATAGCTTGGGCTCGCCGGGCGACCGGCGTGGACTCCTCTGTGAGGTCCACCGCGAGCATGATGCAGCGGTAGTCTGAAGGGACTCCCGTCATAGCGTACCTCTGAGATTGCCTCGGATCGGGATTTGCGGCGACCATATCACAACCCACGCCGGCCACAAGAGGCACCGCGGGGCTGTCCAACGGAGCGCACTATGGCATGGTTGTGGATCGTACTCGCCCTGATACTCGCTATCGGCCCCATCGCCTACCTGATGCCGAGCCGGCGCGACCGCCGCCTGGCCAAACTGCGCATGCAGGCGCGCCTGGAGGGCGGTCTGGTGGAGCTTGAGAATCTGCCGAAGCTCAACGCCGAAGCGCATGAGCGGGTCAGCGCCGGCGGTGTTCCCCGTGATCCCAAGCAGCCTTGCGCGCGCTATCTGCTGGCTGGTGGCAAGGCGTTGCGTGGCACGCCGGAACTGCAGGTGCTCAAACACCCGGACGGCAACTGGCGGCGCGACCCGGCAGTGGGCGCACCGGTGGCCGATGCGTGGGTGGCGCTGCTTGCGGATGCTGCCGGCGGATTTCCCGCGGATGCGCTCGCCATAGCCCTGCGGGACCGTCATGTGAGCGTGTGCTGGCTCGAGTCTCACCCTGCGGACGAGGCGACGGTGACGGCGCTGTTTGCGGCTTTGCGCGCCTTGCGTGATGCGGCTTGCGAGCTTGCCACGCCCCTAGTGGAGGATGAGGCCACTTGAATAGAAGCGGCGCCAGAGTGCGTTGTGTCCGCTCATCCCAGGCGGTGAATGCCGTCAGTCCATTGCAGTCGATTTTGAGATAGGTTCTTGACACGCCTTCGAGGCAAGTCATATAACGGCGCGCTATTCCAATCCCCCGTTTGGTGCTTTGACGTCCATGAATTTGTTTGTCCTGAGCGCGCACACAACGGGTAGCGCAATGTAAGGAGGCCGGCTCTCGCCGCCATGGCTCGCTCTCTCGTCATCGTCGAATCACCCGCCAAAGCGCGCACGATCAACCGCTATCTGGGCAACGCCTACATCGTCCGGTCGAGTGTGGGGCACATCCGTGATCTGCCTACGGGCGGCAAGCAGAGCGATCCGAAGGAACGCGCCGCCGAAGCGGCAAAAACGCGCAAACTACCGCCGGAAGAGAAAGCCGCCTACAAAGCGGCGCGGGCAAGGTCGCAGTTGGTGCGCCGCATGGGCGTCGACCCGGACAACGATTGGCAGGCCGACTACACGGTGCTGCCGGGCAAAGAGAAAGTGGTGGACGAGCTTGTAAAGCTTGCTGCCAATGCGGATGCGGTCTACCTGGCCACGGATATGGATCGCGAGGGAGAGGCCATAGCCTGGCACCTGCGCGAAACCATCGGCGGTGACCCGAGCCGCTACCGGCGGGTGGTGTTCAACGAGATTACCCGCAAGGCCATTCAGGAGGCCTTTGAATCCCCATCTGAGCTCGACATGAACCGGGTCAACGCGCAGCAGGCGCGTCGCTTTCTGGACCGTGTGGTGGGTTTCGAGCTGTCGCCTTTGCTGTGGGCCAAGGTGGCGCGGGGGTTGTCCGCCGGGCGCGTACAGTCCGTGGCCGTTCGCCTGGTGGTGGAGCGGGAGCGGGAGATCCGTGCATTCGAACCGGAAGAGTATTGGGAGGCGTTTGCCGATCTGCAGCGCGATGGCGAGGCCGAAGCGCACAGGTTCCAGCTCGCCCGCGTCGATGGCGAAAATTTCCGGCCGGACAACGGAGAAGCCACACAAGCGGTGCTGGAGCGGCTGCGCGCTGCCCGATTCGAGGTGGCCAATCGCGAGGATCGGCCCACGCGCTCGCGGCCCAGCGCGCCGTTCATCACATCCACGCTGCAGCAGGCGGCCAGCACCCGTTTGGGCTTCAGCGTAAAGAAGACGATGACCATGGCGCAGCGTCTCTACGAGGCGGGCTACATCACCTACATGCGTACCGACTCCACCAACCTGTCCACGGAGGCTGTGGCTGCCGGGCGCGACTTTATCGCCAAAACGTTTGGTGATACCTACCTGCCGGACAACCCGCGCTCGTATGCGAGCAAGGAAGACGCGCAGGAAGCCCACGAGGCCATCCGCCCCTCCAACGTTGGCACCCGAAGCGAACACCTCACGGGCGTGGATGCCGATGCGGTCCGCCTTTACGACCTGATCTGGCGGCAGTTCGTTGCTTGTCAGATGCCGGATGCGCGCTATCTCAGTACCACGGTCACGGTCGACGCAGGCGGCTGTGAGCTGCGCATTCGCGGTCGCATCCTGCAGTTCGATGGATTCACCCGCGTGATGCCAGCGGCATCCAAGCGCGATGAGGACCGCCAGCTTCCAGACTTCTCGGTGGGCGAAGCCCTGACCCTCGAAGGGGTGGAAGGGGTGCAGCACTTCACCAAGCCGCCGCCGCGCTTCGGCGAGGCGAGCCTGGTGCGCGAGCTGGAAAAACGCGGCATCGGCCGCCCCTCTACCTACGCTGCGATCATCTCCACCGTGCAGGAGCGTGGCTACGTCACCCTGCAGAACAGGCGCTTCTACGCGGAGAAAATCGGCGAGCTGGTCACCGACCGGCTGGTGGAGAAGTTCGACAACCTCATGGATTACGGCTTCACCGCGCAGATGGAAGGGCAGCTCGATCAGATCGCCGAGGGTGATCTGGCTTGGCGCGAAGTGCTGGATCAGTTCTATGAGGACTTCACCGGCAAGCTGGTGGCGGCAAAGGCGGATACAGGCGGCATGCGCGCCAATGATCCCACCAACACCGACATCACCTGCCCGAAGTGCGGCCGGGTGATGCAGATACGTACCGGCTCCACCGGCGTTTTCCTGGGTTGCTCCGGCTACGCGCTGCCGCCCAAAGAACGCTGCACCAACACCATGAACCTGGTGCCCGGCGAAGAAGCGGTGGACGTAGACAAGGACGACGAGGCTGAGTCAAAGCTGTTGCGTGCCCGGGAGAAATGCCCCACATGCACGACGCCGATGACCAGCTTTCTGGTGGACGAAACCCGTAAGCTGCACATCTGCGGCAACAATCCGGATTGCCCCGGCTTCGTCGTGGAGAAGGGCACGTACCGTATCAAGGGCTACGAAGGCCCGGTGATTGAGTGCGACAAGTGTGGTGCGGACATGCAGCTCAAGTCGGGCCGCTTCGGCAAGTACTTCGGCTGCACGAACGAAGCCTGCAAGAATACCCGCAAGCTGCTGCGCAGCGGTGAGGCAGCGCCGCCCAAGGCGGATCCGGTGCCGATGCCTGAGCTTGCGTGTGAAAAGGTGGACGATCACTACCTGTTGCGCGATGGCGCGGCAGGCATCTTTCTGGCTGCCAGCCAGTTTCCGAAGCATCGCGAAACACGCGCGCCGCTGGTCAGCGAGTTGATTCCCCATGCCAACGAGCTGGATCCAAAGTTCAAGTATTTGCTCGATGCGCCTTTGGCGGACGGCGATGGCCGACCGTCGGTGATCCGCTGGTCTCGCAAGACCAAAGAGCAGTACGTGCAGACCGAGGAAGACGGCAAAGCTACAGGCTGGAAGGCGTTCTACGACAACGGCCGGTGGGTGGTGCAGGACGCGCCGGCGAAGAGCGCAGCGAAACCGAAGAAATCACCAGCAAAGAAAAAGGCTGCGGCGAAAAAGAAGGTCGCTGCGAAGAAGAAAGCGCCCGCTAAAACCAAGGCTGCGAAGAAACCTTAGTTAGCTGGATCAAGTCGCTGGAGCAAGCAGCTGGAGCGGGCGCAGATCGCTGGTGCTACACCAGCTTTGTGGTCAAATCGGCGGTCAAATTTGCCGTATCACCCCCACGCTCAGCCCTTCGATGGCAAAGTTCTGCTCGGTGAGGTCCACCTCGATAGGATCGTAGGCATCGTTCTCGGCGATGAGCAGCAGCTTGCCGCGGTTTCTGGTGCGCTGCAGGCGCTTTACCGTCACCTCGTCTTCGATGCGCGCAACCACGATCTGCCCGTTGGCGGCGTCGGTGGTTTTGTGCACCGCTAGCAGGTCGCCGTCGAGAATCCCTACGCCGGTCATGCTGTCGCCCTTGACGCGCAGCAGGTAATCCGCATGCGGGCGGAAGAACCCCGGCGGTAACTCCACGCGATCTTCGATGTGCTCTGTGGCCAGCAATGGTTGGCCAGCGGCGACGCGGCCGATGACGGGGATTCCCGGCGCCTCGTCATCGGGGAGCCGGATGCCTCGGCTGGTGCCTGGAATGATCTCGATGGCGCCCTTGCGTGCCAGCGCCTTGAGATGCTCCTCGGCGGCGTTGGGCGATTTGAAGCCCAGCTCTCGGGCGATGTCAGCGCGGGTGGGGGGGTAACCGGTGTCGCTGATGTGTGCGCGGATCAGCTCGAGAATCTCGGCCTGTCGGGCAGTGAGTTTCTGCCTGGCGGTCTGCCGAATGGAAGGTTGTGGGGCAGTGGGCATGCTCGTCCTGGGGTTTTATACAGGTGCTGGGATTATATACAGCACATTTGACGTTTGCATAGCCCCAGGCGGATCGCGTCGTTACACTGCGCGCCAATCTGCAATCGCTTTGATTCTCTGCTCGTGCGTCATCTGGTCGTTCTGCTTTCGCTGCTCTTCGCCCCGCTCGCTTTGGCTGAAGCGCGGCTGGAGGGTGAGGTACAGCTGCAGGGGCGTTGGTTCGCTGAGCAGGGCACGTATGGCCAGGCGCGATTCCATCCGAGCGTTGCACTGCAGGGCGAGCTCGTCGTCGACGTGGGCGCGCAGGATCAGTTTGTATTCACCCCGTTTCTCAGGGTCGATCTCGAGGATTCCTCGCGCACCCATTTCGACGCACGCGAACTCTACTGGGGCCACCTGGAAGATCGCTGGGAGCTGAATGTTGGCGTGCGCCAGGTGTTCTGGGGGGTGACGGAATTCCATCACCTCGTGGACATCATCAACCAGACGGATCAGGTGGAGAACGTCGACGACGAGGACCGTCTCGGACAGCCCATGGCGCAGCTCTCCCTGGTGCGCGATTGGGGCATCCTCGATTTCTACCTGCTTGCCGGATTGCGCGAGCGCGAGTTCCCAGGGCGTGACGGCCGACTGCGCCTGCCCCTGAAGATCGACACCGCGCGGGCGATGTTCGAGTCCGCCGCTGATGAGCGACGTCTGGATGGCGCCGTGCGCTGGTCTTCCAGCCTCGGCGCCCTGAACTTCGCCCTGCATCACTTCTCCGGCACCAGCCGCGATCCGGAGCTGCTCATCAATGCCGATGGCAGCCGCCTGGTGCCGCGCTACAACGTCATCGATCAGAGCGGCCTGGAAGCGCAGTTTCTGCACGGCGACTGGGCGTGGAAGCTGGAGGCCTTGTCGCGCAGCGGCGATGGCGACCGCTACAGCGCAGCGGTGGCCGGTTTCGAGCGCACGCTGGTGGGGGTGTTCGACTCCGCCATGGACATGGGGGTGGTGGTTGAATACCTCTTCGACGACCGCGACGAGAACGCCTGGAATACTCTGTTCGAGCACGATGTGGCGCTCGGTGCCCGCTTCACGTGGAACGATGTGCATGACAGCAATGCGCTTGTCGGCATCATCTGGGACACCGACACAGGCGAGCGCATCGTCTCCCTCGAGGCGCAAAGGCAGCTTGGCGCAGACTGGTTGCTGCGTGTAGAAGGGCGCCTGTTTTCCGGCTCGCGCGCCGTGCCGCCGGACCGACCGCTGCAGGCGCTCACCGACGCGCGTCACCGAGCCGGTTTTCTGGAACGCGATGACTTTCTGCAGATCGAGCTTGTGAGGTACTTCTGATGGAAACGCTCAGCGCTTACCTCGGCGAACACTTCTGGGCGGCCCAGGTGTTTGCCATCGTTCTGGCCACGGCTTTCGTGCGGTATCTTGTGAAAGCGCTGTGCGATCGTCTGGCCAAGGCATTCGCCAGTACCCACAACCTGTACGACGACGCACTCGTGGATGCCCTGCGCAGGCCGCTCGGCATGGCGGTGTGGGTGGTAGGCGTGTCCTTTGCTGCAGAGATTGCCGGTGGTGAGGATCCGGCCGATATCTTCGCGTACGTGGAGCAGCTGCGTGTGGTCATCGTGCTGGCGCTCCTGGTGTGGTTTGCGGTGCGATTCATTTCCTTCTGCGAGGCGCATGTGGCAGATCCCGAGTACGGCGACGGGCGGGTGGATCAGACCACCGCACTTGCCATCGGTAAGCTGCTGCGCGTAGCGGTGATCGTCTCCGGCGTGCTCATGGCGCTGCAGTATCTCGGCATCCCCATTACCGGCGTGCTGGCCTTCGGCGGTGTGGGCGGCATTGCCATCGGCTTCGCTGCGCGGGACCTGCTGGCCAACTTTTTCGGCGCGCTGATGATTTTTCTCGACCGGCCCTTTGCCGTGGGCGACTGGGTGCGCTCGCCGGATCGGGAAATTGAAGGCACCGTGGAGGACATCGGCTGGCGGCTCACGCGCATTCGCACGTTCGACAAACGTCCGCTGTATGTGCCCAACTCGGTGTTCACCAGCATCACGGTGGAGAACCCTTCACGCATGCGCAACCGGCGTATCTACGAGACGGTGGGCGTGCGCTACGATGATGTCGGCGCGGTCGCGGCTATCGTCGACGACATCAAGGCCATGTTGCAGGCACATGTTGCGATCGATCAGGGGCAGACGCTGATCGTCAACATGCTGCAGTTCTCCGAGTCGTCCATCGACATCATGATCTACACGTTCACGCGCACCACCGTTTGGACCGAGTTTCACGAGATCAAACAGGACGTGCTGTTGAAGATCGCCGACATCATTGCCGCGCACGGCGCGGAGATTGCCTTCCCGACGAAGACCTTGCATGTAGTGCCAGAGCAGGAGCCTGAAGCATGACCAGCCCGGAAGAAGCGCGGCGGATACTCGATGCCGCGACCGTCGTGCATGATGCCGACACTGTACGCCGGGCCATCGCCCGCGTGGCGGTAGCCATCGATGTGGAGATCGGCGAAGCCAACCCGTTGATCATGACCGTGCTGCAGGGCGGGCTGTTCTTCGCCGGGCAGCTGCTGCCGCTGTTCGCTTTCCCCATGCATCAGACCAGTGTGCATGTCAGCCGCTACTCCAACGGCGCGCCGGGCGACCTGATGTGGGTGGCGCGGCCCACGGTGGAGGTCCGCGGGCGAACGGTGCTGCTCGTGGACGATGTCTTCGACGAGGGCCTCACGCTCGGCGCCATCGCCGCTGAGTTGGAAGAGCAGGGCGCCGAACGCGTGTGCTCCGCTGTCATAGCCAACAAGCTGGTGCCGAAAAAGACCGCGTATCGGCCCGACTTCGTGGCGCTGGAGTGCGGTGATGCGTATCTGTTTGGTTGCGGCATGGACGTGCAGGGCTACTGGCGCAACCTGCCGGCGATCTACGCGGTGGCATCATGAAGCTCGGCGTGATCACGGGCTCCGTGGGTGCAGCCCTGGGAGATGCCGAGGCGCATCTGGATCTTGATACTGCATACGGCGCGCCCAGCGCGCCGCTGGCTCTGCATCGATTTGCCGCTGGCGAGATGCTTGTGTTGGCGCGTCATGGCAGCGGGCACGAATTTGCCCCGCACGAGATCAACTACCGCGCCAATATGCGCGCCCTGAAGGATGCGGGCGCGGATGTTGTGGTTGGTTTGTTCACGGTCGGAGCGGTGGACGCGAACCTGCCGCCCGGTGCGCTCGTGGTGCCGGACCAGGTGATCGACTACACCTGGGGGCGGGAGCACACCTATGCAGGTGCTGCCAATCACGCTGCAGTGCACCACGTTCTGTTCGAGCCGCCGTTCGACGCAGCACTGCGGGCGCGGGTAATCGCTGCCGGGGAGGGGATTGTAGATGGTGGCACCTACGGCTGCACGCAAGGTCCACGGCTGGAGACCGCGGCAGAAATCCGTCGCATGGCGCGGGACGGTTGCACGCTGGTGGGCATGACCGGCATGCCGGAAGCAACGCTCGCCATGGAGCTCGAATTGCCGTATGCGGCGCTGTGTCTCGTGGTCAATCCGGCCGCCGGCATGGGTGCAATCGTGCTGGAGGAGATGCAGCGGGTGGCGGCGGAGGGTGCTGTTGAGCTCGCGGGCGTGGTACGCCGCCTGATGGGCGGCTAACGCCGGGCGTTGTTCGCCTCCGCTTCGGCGGCTTGCACCGCGTCGAGCCCTGCGGTGAGTTCGACGGGTATGGCGACCGGCTGCACCAGCAGCAGTACTCCGAAACGTGGATGGTCCAGGTAATGCAACTCGTTGCTGCGTAACCGCCGGTGTTCTTCCAGCGCCATATAGCGGTACTCGGGCTGGGCGAAGGCGGGCAGGGTATCTATCGGTTCAGGCGCCGCGTCGGACACCAGTTCCGCCATCGATGGTTCTTCTTCGGACACTGGCAGCAACGGCGGCTCCTGCAGCCACAGCTTGGCATCCATGTGCAGATACCTGCCGATACTCAGCCCCAGCGTACCTTCCAGCTCGAACCGCGGGCCCCAGCGTTCGCCGGACTGCACGAGCACTGGAATCGCAGCGCCTCGTTCGGGGGCGGCCTGCAGCCAACGCTGGTGCCAAAGAATGCGGTGCCGGTTGCCGCGTTGCAGCTTCGCTGTTTGTTCGGTGAGTGCATGGTCCGGCACGGTGCGCCAGGCACGAGCGCGCAGCCCTTGCTCGAATTCTGTGACATCGCGCAGGAACAACTCGCGTGGAGACGGCGGTTTCTCTGCCGCCTGCGATTCCGTGAGAATCTCGGCGTTGCCTTCAGTTTCAGTGACCGCTTGCCTGCGTAGCGGGGTGTTGCGCAGGCGTCGGTCCGGTAACGCAAAGTCCCGGGCGCGGCCGAGGCGGAAGTTCAGCGCCTCGTCGAGGGTGTCGGCCTGCAGCTCCCAGGGGTAGTCGGAGCCGTCAACCAATGCCAGCAAGTCCTGCTGAAGTGCTCGCGGATCGTGGCGATACAGAACCTCGCCGTCGACCTCATCGGCGGTGCCGAGGCGCTCGAAGATCACCACTTCTGCTTCGAACCAGCGCTCGGTCATGAGCGCCGCGACATCCTCCGCTTCGGCGGCACGAACGCCTCCGGTCAGGAGTGCGCACATCAGCACGGCGGCAGCAGCGGTGAACAACGTCGATTTCATGAAGCGGCCCTGAGATCTTCGGTGGGTGTGAGCTTTTCGAGCAGCGCCGCGGCAAAGGCACAGCGCGCCTCGAAGGTGGCGCATTCGGCAGCGCTGCGCAGCGTCGTTGCGCCGTCGAGGCGGTAGGTTGCCGGTTCGTCCTGGATGAGGCGCACGATCTGCAGCGGGTTGACCCGCGTGTGCTCATCGAACTCGAAGCGACCGCTGGCATCACCTACGTCGATGCGGGTGATGCCGAGGCGGGTGGCGGTGAGCTTCAAGCGCGTGACCTCGAACAACCGTTTCGTCGCTTCCGGCAGGATGCCGAAGCGGTCGATCATTTCCACCATCATCGAGTCCAGGGCGTCTTCCGTAGCAGCGTTGCTGATGCGTTTGTAGAGGATCAGCCGTGTGTGTACATCCGGCAGGTAGTCGTCGGGAATCAGCGTCGGCGCATGCAGGTTGACTTCCTGGCTCACGGGCTCCAGCGGGGCATCCGGGTCTGGTGTGCGGCCGTCGCGCAGCGCCTGTACGGCACGATCCAGCAGCTCCATGTACAGGGAAAAGCCGATGGACTCGATCTGTCCGGACTGCTCATCGCCCAATAGCTCGCCGGCGCCGCGAATCTCCATGTCGTGGGTGGCAAGGGTAAAGCCGATGCCGAGCTCGCCGGACGCTTCGATGGCTTCCAGGCGTTTTACCGCGTCTGCCGTCATCGCCTTGCGGTGCGGCGTGAGGAGGTAGGCGTAGGCCTGCCGGGTGGAGCGCCCGACCCGGCCGCGCAGCTGGTGCAGCTGGGCCAGGCCGAACTTGTCGGCGCGTTCGATGATGATGGTGTTGGCGTTGGGAATGTCGATGCCCGTTTCGATGATGGTGGTGCACACGAGCACGTTGAGTTGGCGATGGTAGAAGTCGCTCATCACCGATTCCAGACGGCGAGTGGCCATCTGTCCATGGCCGATGCCGATGCGTGCTTCCGGCACGAGTTCTGCCAGCTCCCGGGCGGTTTCTTCAATAGTGCGCACTTCGTTGTGCAGGTAGAACACCTGACCACCGCGCATGAGCTCGCGGTTGATGGCTTCTTTGATGACGTGCTTGTGCTTCTCCTGCACGAAGGTCTTAATCGACAAGCGCTTCGCCGGCGGCGTGGCGATGATGCTGAGATCGCGGATGCCGTTCATGGCCATGTTCAACGTGCGAGGGATGGGCGTGGCCGTGAGGGTGAGCACGTCCACCTCGGCGCGCAGCGCTTTCAAGCGCTCTTTCTGACGCACGCCGAAGCGATGCTCTTCGTCGATGATCACCAGGCCCAGATCCTTGAAACGAAAGCCGTCGCTGAGGAGCTTGTGGGTGCCGATGACGATGTCCACCCGGCCGGATTCGATGCCCTGTTTGATGGTTTTGACCTCTGCATCGCTCTGCAGCCGGGACAGCACCTCGATGCGTACCGGCCAGTCTGCGAAGCGATCACCGAAGGTCTCGCCGTGCTGGGTGGCGAGCAGGGTTGTGGGCACGAGTACGGCCACCTGAGCGCCGTTCTGTACCGCCACGTAGGCGGCACGCATGGCAACCTCCGTCTTGCCAAAGCCCACATCGCCGCAGATCAGCCGGTCGGTGGCTTGCGGGCTCGCCAGGTCGCCCAGCACGGCATCGATCGCCGCTGCCTGATCGGCGGTGAGATCGAACGGAAACTGATCCACGAAGCGCTGGTATTCCTCCTCCGCCGAGGCAAACGCCCGGGACGTGCGCAGCGCCCGGCGCGCGTAGATGTCCAGCAGCTCCGCGGCCACGTCCACCGCTTTCTCGGCTGCCCGTCGCTTGGCCTTTTCCCATTGGTCCGAGCCCAGGCGGTGCAGGGGGGCGGTACTTTCTTCGGCGCCGGTGTAGCGGCTGATCAGGTGCAGCGCCGCCACCGGCACGTAGAGCTTGGCGTCGTCGGCGTAGCAGATGGTGAGAAACTCGTGCCGCGCGCCATCGATGTCCAGCGTCTGCAGGCCCTCGTAGCGGCCGATGCCGTGCTGCAGGTGCACCACGGGGGCGCCGGGGTTGAGCTCGGTGAGGTTGCGCACGATCTGGTCCGGGTCGACCACACGGCCGCCGCGGGTTTGCACCGACTGGCTCTGTGGTGCTGTGCCGAGCAGCTGTGCTTCGGCGAGCACCACGAAGTCATCGAACGCCGTGCTGCGGTCGATGGCGGCGGTAACGATACCGAACACATCACCGGATTCGAGAAAGCCGCTGAGCGTGTCGTGCTCGGCGGGCGGCATGGAGGCGCGCCCCAGGTGTTCGCTCAGAAGCTCGCGCCGTCCGGCGCTTTCGGCGACGAACAGTACCGGCACGTGCACATCGCTGAGATAGGCGTCCAACGCTGAGGCTGGCTTTTTCAGCTTGGCGTTGAAGCGAATGTCGGCGGGCGGCGCGCTCGCAAATACCACTTCGTGGCGGCCGTCGCCGGGCGCCTCCTGCCAGCGCACGCCAGGGCGGGGTTTGCGTGCCTCGAACCACTCGGCCTCCGTCAGGTACAAGGCCTGTGGTGGCAGCAGAGGGCGCTCGACATCGTGGCGCAGGCTCTCGTAACGCTGTGCGACGTCTGTCAGGAAGTGAGGTATCGCGTCGTCCACCCGGGCGTCCTGCACGACCACGGTGTTCGCCGGCAGGTAGTCGAACAGCGTAGCCATGTGCTCGAAAAAGAACGGCAGGTAATACTCCACGCCTGCCGGCGGCAGGCTGGAGCTCACGTCCTGGTACACGGCGCAGCGGCGCACATCCACGTCAAAGGTGTTGTGCCAGCGATCGCGAAAGCGCGTGATGCTGGCGGCGTCGAACGGATACTCCTTGGCGGGCAGCAGTTCCAGGTGCTCGAACTGTTGCACCGTGCGCTGAGATTCAGGGTCGAAGTAGCGCAACGACTCGATCTCATCGTCAAACAGGTCAATCCGCACCGGGTAGTCGAGCCCGGAGGGAAAGATGTCCATCAGCGATCCACGCAGGGCGTACTCGCCGCGGCTGGTGACCACATCCACCGAGCGGTACCCGGCCGCTTCGAGGAGCAGACGGTGGCCCTGTGCATCGAAGCGTGCGCCGGTAGCGAGCGACAGGCTCTGGCCGCGCACGAAATCCGTAGGCGGCAGGCGCTGCAGCAGGGTCTGCACCGGCACGATCAGCACCCCGCTGGTGGTATCCGGCAGGAGGTGCAGCGTACGCAGGCGCTCCGAGGTGATGTCCTCGTGCGGCGAGAAGGGGTCGTAAGGCAATGTCTCCCAATCCGGCAGGGAGAGTGTTGGAAAGCGATCTTCGCCGAACAGACGAACCTGCTCTCGCAGCCGTCGAGCGCTGGCGGAGGAGTGCGCGACCGCCAGTACCAGACCGGCGCCGTCTGCGTGCAGGCGTTGCGCCGCACTGGCAATGGCGCGGGCCGCAGCGAGCTCTGTGAGGCCGGACCACACGCGGCGTTGGCCGGGGGGCGGGAGGTACTGTGCGGCCTGTGCTACAGGGGCCTTTTCGGTGGTGTCGAACATGAGGGCGCGTATTCTACCCACTCCCGGCGCCAGATCGGCCACCTCGTGGTTTTACATTTAGCAGGGTGCTGAAAAAGTACTTCCTGTACTTTTTCAGCGACCGCGGGCTGTCGCCCGCTCACGCCGAATCAAGCACTTACGTGCTTGGTTCGCGGCCCGTCCGTCCCTGGCCGGGATACCAGGCTGCTTTTTCAGCAGCCTGTTAGGGGAAAAGTTCACGGATATGGGCCCTGCAGAGGTAGCGTCCACTTTTCTGACGCAGTAAAGTACCTGAGCTTTTTGCTCGGTTTTACCACGCGGAACATCCACAGTCGTCAAATCACCCCCGGAAGTCATGAACCCGACGAATATTTTCGACCCAAACTATTTCCATAAGGTCGTGGATTGCCAGTGGGCGTGTCCCGCGCACACGCCAGTGCCGGAGTACATCCGCCTCATCGCCCAGGAGCGATACACCGAGGCATACATGCTCAACTGGGACTCCAACGTTTTTCCGGGCATTCTCGGCCGCACCTGCGACCGGCCCTGCGAGCCCGCCTGTCGGCGCGTGCGCACAGAAGAAAAGCCGGTGGCCATCTGCCGCCTCAAGCGGGTGGCAGCCGACAACAAAGGTAACATCTCAGCCTATCTGCCGGCTGTGCCGAAGCAGAAGAACGGCAAGCGCGTCGCGCTCATCGGTGGCGGGCCTGCATCCTTGGCGGTTGCCCGGGATCTGCTGCCCTTGGGCTACGAAATCGACCTCTTCGACAAGGACCCGGCCGGCGGCGGCATGATGCGCAGCCAGATCCCGGCGTTCCGGTTGCCGGAAGAAGTGCTAGAGGAGGAGGTGAACCTCATCCTCGACATGGGCGTGAATGCCCATTTCAACCACGAGGTGACGAGCATGAAGAGCATGCTCGACGCCGGCTACGACGCCTACTTCGTGGGCACCGGTGCGCCCCGCGGTCGCGATCTCGATTTGCCGGGACGCAGCGAAGTCGACCCGTACATCCACATCGGCATCGATTGGCTGTCGAGCGTTGCCTTCGGGCATACCGACAAGATCGAAGGCAAGGTCATCGTCATGGGCGGAGGTAACACCGCCATGGACTGCTGCCGCACCAGCCTGCGGCTGGGGGCCGAGTCGGTGACGGTGGTAGTGCGCAGCGCCTTCGAGGTGATGAAGGCCTCGGAGTGGGAAAAAGAAGATGCCATGAATGAAGGCATCCCCATCATCAACAACCATCCGCCGAAGGAATTCGTGCACGAAAACGGCAAGCTCAAAGGCGTGCTGTTCGAGAAAGTGAATGCGGTGAAAGGCGACAACGGTCGCTACACCTATGAGCCCAGCGGCGAGCCGGATGTGTTCATCGAGTGCGACCACGTGCTCATGGCCATCGGCCAGGACAACCACTGCCCGTGGATCGAGCGGGATCTCGGCATCGAGTTCGACAAGTGGGACTGCCCGGTGCTCGACGAGGTCACCCTGCAGTCCTCGTTGCCGACGGTGTTCTTCGGCGGCGACTCGGCGTTCGGGCCGGAAAACATCATCTGGGCGTCAGCCCATGCCCACAAGGCGGCGATCTCCATACACCTGTTCTGTCAGGGCATGGATCTCAAGGCCGACCGGCCGCCGG
>JAUIED010000095.1 GCA_030428905.1 Gammaproteobacteria bacterium | reverse complement strand
TGCGTGTGCTCATACCCTACCCCTGACTGCTCACGGTGACGCTTCGCGTCTGGTTACCGCGTTCACTCCACTGCACCGTGACCGTAATCACCCCGGCGCCGTCGATCGCCACCGAGCCATCCCCGTCAGGCAGCCCGGGCTGAGCATCCTCAGAGGCGATGACATCGGCGTTGCGCAGATCATCACAGTGGGACTCACCGTGGTGATCGCCGAGTGTGCATTTCCACACGCCAAGATCGAATGCGGCCATCTGCGCCTGCGTGCAGTTGTTGGTCGTACAGTTGGTAACGCCGCCGGGAAAAGCGCCTATGGCGATCTGGTAGGGCGTGCCCACCGGCGCGCCGATGGGGTTGGCGCGAATACGGTCGAGCACGTCGTAGGCGAGCTGCACCGCCTCAGCGCGCTGCAGCGCCCCTCGATTGTTCTGCATGCTGACGAGCTGCAGGCCGGATATTCCAAGCACCCCTATGCCCATCACCAACACGGCCACCAGGAGCTCGATCATCGAGAAACCACCCTGTCTCACTGTGCCTGCGTTCATGCGCATGTGAAGTCCTCGGAATTGGTGCGGCCGATGACGCTGATGGCGATGGAGCGGCCGTGCGGGTCACTGGCATCGTCACCGCACACCTGGATGCTGCCACCAGCGCCACCCACCAGGAGCCCGCGGGCGTTGAAGCTGAGGGTCGCAACCGCATGCAGGCCGCCGACGGCGTTGAGGCTGACGTTGTCCACGGCGTCAAAGCGACGCAGCACCGTCCCGGCACAGGAACCCGGTGTACCCACCGCCACGCAGTAGCCGCCGCCCCATTCGTTGTCGTCGTCAGGCGCTGCCGCAACGACGCTGACTACGCCGCCAAGCTTGACCGCTTCACTGCGTGCATAGGCAATGGCGCCGATCATGTCGTTTGTGTATGTGGTGAGGCGCTGCTGGTCCACGAAGCCGTTGAAAGCCGGCAGGCCAATGCCCACCAGCACCGATGCCACCGCCAGTGCGACGAGGAGCTCGATCAGGGAAAAACCGCCCTGTGTCAGTGTTCCTCCCACGAATCCTCCCCGGTGCCGATGCTGCCGCTGTTGTCCTGATCCCACATTCGGTTGCCCGCATCGTCGTACGTCATGAACCCGTCACCAGCCATGGCGCCGAGGGGCGTGGCACGCAGGGTGAAGCCGCTGGCAGTACCTGTGACGGTGATGTTGTAGCGGCCCTGATCCACCGATCGCGGTGTGCATAGGACGTTGGACACCGCACCGGCATCTGCATCCGGAGCGCCGTCTCCGTTACCGTCGGCTGCACCGAGGTAGTCGAAGTTTTCGCTTGCCCAGCGCTCCATGCCCTGAGCACAGGCCATGAGATCAGCCTGTGCTTCCGCACGGTAGGAGCGGTCTGCGTAGGCGTTGTAGAGCGGCATGGCAACGCCTGCAACGATGGCGAGGATCGTCACCGCGATCATCAGTTCGATGAGGGTGAATCCCGCCTTTCGTAGCGGTGCAGCAACCCGATTGCGGGTTCTGCTGTCCAGGGTCATCGGTGCTCTGCGCATGGGGTCCGCTCGCATGTTCGCTCCGAGCCTAAGCTATCGGTGCGCGCTACGGTGATCGAGCAGAAACGGCCGAACGGACGGATTAGGCCGACGAGCGGTCTGTGGGCGGGGTCACACTAATGATGGAAACGTCAAATATCAGGCTTTTTCCAGCGAGGGGATGATTGAAGTCGACACACACCTTGCCGTTATCGATGGCAGTAACCACGCCAGGTAGCTCACCTTCCGCCTGGGCGAAGGAAACGATGAGGCCCAGCTCGAGGTCCATACCATCGAAACGCCCCTCAGCCATCCACTGCACATTCTCGGCGCGATGCGGGCCAAAAGCGTCGTCTGGTGCGATATCGAACTGTCGATCGTCGCCCGGCACCAGGCCGAGCAGACACGATTCGAATCCCTCCGGGAGACTGCCATCACCCAGGACGAACGTAGCCGGCTGGCCACGGCGGGTTGAATCCACCTCTCTCCCGTCCTCCAGAAGGATGGAAAAGTGCATGGAAACACTGCTGCCCGTCTCCACCGCTGCCCGGCCGAACGGCTCCCGGGAAATGATGTCGGTCATGGTGTGTCCTTGCTGACACGCGCATCACGCGCCTCGCGGATCATCACCAGAATCCACAGTGCTGCACCGCAGAAAAGTGACGAGTCGGCAATGTTGAACGCCGGGAAGTAGGCGGACTCGTAATGGAAGAGGAGAAAGTCCACCACGTAGCCCTGCATCAGTCGATCCACGAGGTTGCCAATGGCACCACCGAGCAGAAGCCCATACACAATCCACATGACACCATCATTCTTCGGCAGCCGGCGCAGCTCGTAGAGAATGAACCCACAGAAGAACACCCCCAAAGCGACGAAAAACCAGCGCTGCCAGCCGCCGGCGTTGGCCAGCATGGAGAACGCAGCACCCTCGTTGTGCCAGCGCACCAGGGAAAAGAAAGGCAGTACGTCTGTGCGATCGTACAGCTCAAACTCCCGGACCACGACCCACTTGGTGACGCGGTCCAGAACGATGGAAATCGTCGCTACCACCATCGCACGCCAGGTCATGCGCCCGCTCCCAAAAAGAACGCACGCGCCTCGGCGATATCTGCGTGGATCTGCTGCTCCAGGGCTTCAAGGGACTCGAATGCCCGCTCGTCGCGGAGCTTGCGAACGAACCGTACGCTCAAGAGGCGCCCATAGATGTCGCCCTGAAAGTCGAACAGATGCACCTCCAGGAGAGGCTCCTTGCCATCTACCGTGGGGCGCACTCCTATGTTGGCAATACCTTCATAGGTTCGATCAAGTCCTTCCACGGTGACCGCGTATACACCTTCCAACGCTGCACGGTACCGCTGCAGGCGTATGTTGGCCGTGGGCACACCAAGCTGACGACCCAGCTGGCGCCCGTACACGACGCGTCCGCTAATGGTGTACGGCCGACCAAGCAGCTTTTCCGCAAGCGCAAAATCACCGGCACTGAGGGCTTCGCGCACCCGCGTGCTGCTCACCCGCTCGTGCTCGAACGTGAGGGTGCCGAGATGGCTGACCTCGAAGCCGAGCCGTTCCCCGGTTTCTTCGAGCATCGCGTAGTTGCCGCGCCGTCCCTCGCCAAACTGGAAGTCGTCGCCTACGACGATGTAGCGAATGCCGAGCGTGCGATGCAGAAACTCCTCAGCCACCCACTCGGCCGTCTGACTGCGGGTGTTTTCGTTGAACGGAAAGCACAGTACGTAATCGAGGCCGGTTTCGCGCAGCCAGTGAATTTTTTCTCGGAATCGCGTCAGGCGCGCCGGTACCTGGGCACCGCGAAAAAACTCGCGCGGGGTGGGCTCGAAGGTTATGAGCATGGTGGGCACCCCCAGCTCACGCCCCTTCGCGACGAGGTGGCTGATCAGGAGCTTGTGGCCATGGTGCACCCCATCGAAATTGCCGATGGTCACCGCGCAGCCACGATGCTGCTCCTTCAGATTGTACAAACCACGGATGACTTCCATGGCGGCGGAGTATATCAGGCTGTGGAGCTCTGCCCCTCCAGCCTATACCTGGTGGGCCAGATGCCGCGGACGCACCCCGGCAGCCACCAGCCCGAGCAGATACAGCAGACCGCCGCCGACCACTACCGCAGCAAGCCCGCTGATACGCGCACCCATTCCCGCATCCAGCCACCATCGCAGATCGGGCACGAAATAGGCCAATACCGCACCCATCAAACCAGCCGCAATCATGGTTTGCATCAGTGCGACATGGCATCGGCGACCCGGAATATAGATTTCCCTGCGCATGAGCACGTGCAGCAGCAGATAGGCGTTTACCCATGCGGAAATGGACGTGGCCAAAGCCAGGCCAACATGGCCGAACCAGCTGAAGACGCTCAGGTTGACGACGATGTTCACGCTCACCGCAACTACGGCGATGCGAAACGGAGTCTGCGTATCTTCACGAGCGAAGTACGCAGGCGCCAGAATCTTCACCAGCACCAGCGGTAAAGCGCCGGCAGCAAACGCCTTGAGTGAGAGTGATGCCATCACCACATCGAACTCACCGAGCGCGCCGTGAAAGAAGATCGTGGCAATCAGCGGGTCTGCCAGCAGGTACAGCGCCAACGCCGCCGGAACGCCCAGCATCAGCCCCAGGGAAAGGCCCCAGTCCATGGTGGCAGAAAACGCTTGCGGGTCGTCGCGAGCGTCCAGACGCGACAGGTTCGGCAGCAGGACAGTGCCAAGCGCCACCGCCACCAGGCCGATGGGCAGCTCCAGGAGCCGGTCGGAGTAGTAGAGCCAGGAAACGCTGCCGGGCACCAGAAGCGAGGCGAGAATGGTATCGATGAGCGAGTTGATCTGACTCACCGATGCCGCCAGCACTGCCGGCACCAGCAGGCGACCCACCTGCCGGGCACCGGCATGGCGAAAGTTCGGCACCGGCGGTACAAGCATGCCCACGCGCTTGAGGGAGGGAAGCTGAAACAGTGCCTGCACCACGCCGGCGGCAAACACCCCCCAGGCAAGCACGAACACCGGTTGCTCGGCATGCATCCAGCCGAGCGAGGCCGCCACGAGCAGGCACAGGTTGAGAAACACCGGCGTGAATGCCGGCACGGCGTAGCGATGATGAGCATTGAGGATCGCACCAGAGAAAGCCACCAGCGAGACGAAGGCCAGATAGGGAAAAGTAATGCGCAACATCCCCGCGGTGAGCTCAAAGCGCGCCTCATCCGCAAATCCCGGCGCAAACACCCGGGTGACGAACGGCGCGAAAATCACACCGAGAATGACAAGCAGGCAAACTACCAGGGCTAGGTTCCCAGCCATGGCCCGAACAAACCCCCTCAGCTCCTCCCCACCACGCTCGCGATAGCGCACCAGCACAGGCACAAACGCCTGATTGAACGCACCCTCTGCGAACAGCCTGCGGAAAAAGTTGGGAATTCGAAAAGCAACGAAGAACGCATCCGCAACTGCCGTCGCACCGAAGAAATGCGACAACACGATATCCCGCGCGAAGCCGCTGATCCGCGAGAGCATGGTCATGGAAGCGACGACGGTGCCCTGGGCGGCAACGTTCTGAGGTGCGGATGGTTCGGTTGCGGGCAAGCGGGTCCCCTTACTACCCGTGCGAGGCGGCGCTAGTTTACCGGAGGCAGACGCCGGAAAGTGCCTGGACCGCGGGAGGGACAAAACTATTTCAGAAAATTTCCGGCCCTTTTTTAGATTCTTTTGCGACCCTTTTGCATTTCACTGCATCTTTATCAGTGTTAGGGCGCAGAAAGTCGGCGCACCGCAGACAGAGCATCGATCGCAACGCGGGTGACAACCCACGGATCGTAGAGACACCGTCGCACACCCGGGTCAGCCGGTGTCTCTACCGCGTCAGCTTCTTGCGCCCTAGCGTAGACACGGCCGCTTGGAGGTAACCTCGACGAGGTTTCTCCGCAAAGAAGACGGCTGATGAAAAATAGCGCGAGCGCCCTGCGCTCGCCAAATGGAGCATGGCATGAACAAACTCGCATTCCCCTCGCTGGTTGCCGCCTGCATGATGAGCGCAACCGCATACGCTGACCCGAACGAGTACACCCTGGTCTACTCGAAGTCGGATTTCGCCAACTACTCGAGCATCGCCGAGCTGCACGAGAAGATCGTCAAGACTGCCAAGGCACACTGCCCGAGCTACTTCACGACCCGCTCGCTGGCAGATGTGAACGCGTGCGTGAGCGAAGTCGTGGACGATCTGGTGCGCGTCATCGATAACCCCCGGCTCACCGCCTACGCAGAGGGCGACACCTCACTGCGCATCGCTGGTGAAGCAACGCCGGTAGACGACAACTCCTGACCTTTCCCCTGCTGACCTTTCAAAAGGTGCTGCGGAGTCCTTCCCCCGGGCTCCGCAGCGCTTCCAAGCGAATTCACTCTCCTGAGGTACCCCCAGCGGCAGCTTCCCGCTCCTGAAGGCGCGCACCGTTGAGGATGTTGGTGAGCGCGTAGTTACCCTCATGGCAGGCGTACTCGTAGATCGGGTCGTTCGTTGCCCTCAGCGTCTGCTCGCCTATCCAGGGCTCGCTGTAAGCACCCGGATCCTCCACCTGGAATCGATAGAAAATTTCGCGCTGGGAAACCCGCGTGAACCACTCGGTGACCACGGCATCCTCCGTCAGGTAGAACTGGTGCTTGATTGCTGCACGAAAGCTCTGGCCGGGGTGAAACCGATTGGTCACCACCTTCAACGAATCGCCTTCCCAGGTACCAATGGAGTCCCCCATCCACGGCGTTACCCCGTTGGGCAACGGCATCCCATCGACGCGGATAACGCGCGCGTTATGGTTCATCTCTACCAGGATGAGCACCGTGTCGGCGGACTGCACGATCTGGTAGTGATTGTTGTACAGCACTGGCAACATCGGCGGTCCACCGGTGGAGCCGAAACCAACGATGCAGCGTTCACCCAGCGGCCGCTGCTCCGGGCCGTCGAAAGCCCCCTGTACCCGCAGCAGAAAGGCACCGAGCTTCATGCGTGCGCCGAGGCGCATGGGTAACCGTCCGTCTTCCGGCTGCACAATGATCGACGAGCGCGCCTCACCATCCACTCGCAGCGCCCGCGTACCCGGATCCATCCAGAAGCTGTTGTAGCCACCGACATTGCCACCTGCCTGCAGCCCCTCCTCCGGCAGCTCATCAATGGCGCGCATGCGCTCCTCCGACGCACCTTCGAATGCTGCGACCTCGTCTTCTGTGAGCGCGAGGCGGTCGAACTCACGCGGCCGCTCGAGGGTTGTGATGGTGGCGTTGGTCCACGTACCCTGCAGGTCCGGCGCACCGAAGATCGTCCTGGGTGTCTGCCACTCGGCGTGCCCCCAGGCACCGGAAAGAAGGACGAGGCATGCCCCGATGAGACGGATCATGGCGCAGCTTCCTCCGGCACAGCGTCACCTGATTTGCGCAGATGACCATACAGAAGCTGCTCGACGAAAGGCACGCAGTTGAACTGGCCGAGCTGCGCGTCAGCTCCGTAGCGACGATACATAGGCATGCGCATGGTCCACGCTTCGGTAAACGTCTGCGGATCATCGATGGTCGCTTCGTACATCAGCACATGTGCATTCACAGGTGTGAAGCGCTCGGTCACCACCATCGCAGCGCTATGGTGATTGCCGGCGCGGTCGAACCAGGTGCGATCGTTCTGCGCCGTCACCTCGATGACCAGCGTATCGTTGTCCCACCGCCCGTAGGACTGCCCCATCCAGGAGTCGATAGGCGCCTCGCCCGGGTCTTCCAGATAGACGTTGCGCACCGCCCCCGCATACTCATAAGCAAACATCAGCGCTTTGCCGCTCTGCACGATCTGAAACGGGTACGGCATGTAGTTGGCGCGCGGTATTCCGGGAAGATAGCAGCGAATCTCCGGGTCACGCTCCAGCCACGCACGACGGTTCTCATCACGTATCGCCCGCGCCTGGGGCGTGTAGGGCAGCGCGCCTGCCTCCACTACGCCCAAGCCGCCGGGGACAGAGCCAACGGCGCCCAGCGCCACCACTTCCGGTGCCGGGATCGGGCCAAAGGGACCGTCCACGAGTGCGTACGCCGCCTGCGCATTGTGCGCCTCAATGTTGGCGTTAGCGGTATTGAGCACTTGCCATACGCCGTTCAGGTCCGGCTTGCCGTTGGGCAGCCGGGGAATGTCAGCAGCCGCCATACCAGCGGCGACGATGAGGCAGAGCGCCAGCAGCAAGCTACGCATGGGTTCGTCTCCTGGACAGGAACATAAGGAAGGCAAGGCCAAGGGCAAGTGCAAAACCGAGCGGCGGCAGCAGGTCGGCCCAGCCCGTAGCCACATAAAGCGCCACCGGCGCTGCCACCCCCAGCAGAAGCGCAACGACCGTCGCCGGAGCCTTGAAGCGAGGCACGAGCAGGAAGACGGACACAGACACCAGCAGCGCTGCCACCGCAACACCTGCGTATACCGCGCCGGCTACCCAATCGGTGTGCCAGGCAGCTACGCAGGCACCGCCGATGCGGCTTTCAGGTGCACAGCGGGCATCCGCGTACCCAACAATCAACTGACTTACCAGCCAACCAGCAGCCAGCGCTGTGGGGAGCGCGAGGACCGCACTGAGGCATCGCAGTAGTGTCATGGTTCAGTTGCCCGCATGTGGGCGTTCAATAGCGCGTTGAACACTTCCGGTTGCTCGAAGTATGGCGAGTGGCCGGCATCGGTGACCACTTCGCAGGCCGCATTCGGCAGGTGCGGCACATAGGACTGCAGGAGCGATGCAGGAAACAGGGGATCTTCCGCACCCGCAATAAACAGCACTGGGCAGCCAAGCGCCTGCGCCTCGTCAAAGCTCACAACATAGCCGCCGAGGGCGCCAAGGTTGGCGAAGCTGAACTGCGTGTTGAAACCATTGATCACCCGGTACAGGCGCACTTTCAATGGATCCTGTAGCGTCGCACGAGACATGGTGGCAATCACCCCGTCGCCACCACTTCCCGTAGAGCTCAGCAGCCCTCGTACGGCGGGTGTCGGGTTGTCGTTGGGAAGCCCTCCCGGTGTCGCGCTCATGGTCAGGCTCAGCACGCGTTCCGGCGCATCCAACGCCAGGCGCAGCACCGTAAAGCCGCCCATGGATTGCCCGACCACATGCGCACGCGCCACCCCAGCCGCGTCGAGAACCGCCAGCGCATCGTCTCGGAATTGTTGCGGGTGACAGGTGGCCGGGTCCGCCGGCGTGCGCGCAAACGTACGGTGATCGAATGTCACGCACCGATAGCCGAGGCCAGCAAAGTATTCGACCTGCTGATACCAGATGCCGGCGTTACCGCCCGCACCATGTGCGAACAGCAGGCCGGTGCCGGCCTCGTCTCCCTCCACCTCGTAATAGATGGCTGTACCACCACTGTCGGCATATGGCATGGCGATGCCCCGGTTTGTCTCAGAGGCGTAAAAGCATACACCACGGCGGCAAAGTGCCCAGTTCGCGTGTACCATCGCCAGAAACGATGTTCCGGGGGATCTCATGAAAGCCGAACAGCTGCGCTCACGGCAGGATCTCGATCTGTTCGAGAGCCTGCTCAAGCACCCAGACGTGAAGCGGGTAAACGAGCAGATCGCCAAGCAGGAGGACAAGGGTAATCTCGGCGTGCGTCGGCACCTGCTGAGCACATCGGTGCGGCTGAGCCGAGCCATGGCAGCGGATCTGCATCGCATAGCGGACGAATGCCGCGAACGCCTCGGTGTGGACATCCCGCTGGAACTCTACGTGTTTCCAAGCCCTAGCTACAACGCGGCGTGCGTGAAGCCCGAGGATGGGCGACTGTTCATCATGTTCTCCTCGTCGCTTCTCGAGGCTTTCGATGCTGCCGAGACCAAGTTCGTAATGGGCCATGAGCTCGGTCATCACCTCTACCACCACCACGACATCCCCATCGGTTACATTCTGCGCGGCCAGACCAATCCTTCGCCCAAGCTCGCGCTGGAGCTGACCAGCTGGTCGCGCTATGCCGAGATCTCGGCAGATCGTGCCGGGGCGCACTGCGCGCAGGATCTCGAGGCCGTGGCGCACAGCCTGTTCAAACTGGCGTCGGGCCTGAGCGGCGGCTACGCCAACTTCAGCCTGGATGAGTTCCTGCAGCAGGTGGACGAGATGCAGATCGAGGATGCGGCACCGGGTCAGGGCGCACCCACCGGCGACTGGTTTCTCACCCACCCATTCTCGCCCCTGCGCGTGAAGGCGCTCAAGCTGTTCGATGAGTCGGAGCTGGCCCGCGACGGCGGCAAATCCGTCAACGACCTGGAGGTCGGCGTGCAAGGCCTCATGAGCCTCATGGAGCCGAGCTACCTGCAGGCACGCACCGACACTGCAGAAGCGATGCGCCGGCTGCTATTCGCGGGCGCCATCGTCGTGGCCGCGGCAAACGGCGAGATCACCGCGGAAGAGATCAAGGTATTCGAAAAGTTTTTCGGCGATCGCGCCTTCTCCGACAAGCTGGATATAGAAAAGATTCAAAAGGAGCTGCCAGACCGCATCCGCCAGGTGCGCGACAACGTGTCGCTGCCGCAAGCCATGCAGGTCGTGCGAGATCTTGTCACCATCGCGCGTGCAGAACACGGCTCCTGCGAAGCCGAAAAACGTGTGCTTTACAGAATCGCTCGTGAGCTGGGTATCTCCACCAGCTTCGTGGATCAGAATCTGGAATGCGACGTGGAGCTCGACTGATGGTCAATTGGCGCGGTAGAAAACGCAGCGGCAACGTCATCGACGTGCGCGGGCAGCGATCCCCCGGCCGCGGCGTGAAGGTGGGCGGAGGCATTGGCACGGTAGGCATCATCATCGCCATCGTCATGTTTCTCATGGGCGCAGACCCGATGCAGATTCTCTCGCTGCTCATGGGTGGTGGTGGCGGCGGACCGGTGGTGCAGGTGCCGAGTGGACCGCAAACGCCCGGCAAAGTAGGAGATGACGAAGGCGCCCAGTTCATGAGTGCCGTACTCGCAGACACCGAAGAAACCTGGGGCAGGCTGTTTCGCGAAGCAGGCTCCCGCTACCCGGAACCGAAGCTCGTACTATTCACCGGCTCTACACCCTCCGCTTGTGGTATGGGCAGCGCAGCCACCGGCCCGTTCTACTGTCCCGGCGATCAGCAGCTATATCTGGATCTGTCGTTTTTCCGCCAGCTCCAGCAGATGGGCGCTCCAGGAGATTTCGCCCAGGCCTACGTGATCGGCCACGAGGTGGGCCATCACGTGCAGAACGTCACGGGCACGATAGGCCGTGCGCAACAACTCAAGAACCGCATGAGCCAGACCGACGCCAACGCCGTGCAGGTACTTGTGGAGCTGCAGGCCGACTGCTATGCCGGTGTGTGGGCGCACCATGCGGAGAACCGACGCGATTTTCTCGAACGCGGCGATATAGAAGAAGGGCTACAGGCAGCGAGCGCGATCGGCGACGACACGCTGCAACGCAAGGCCGGCCGCCAGGTGCAGCCGGAGTCCTTCACCCATGGCACTTCCGAGCAGCGCATGCGCTGGTTCCGCACCGGTTTTGACTCGGGCGATGTAGGGCGTTGCGATACGTTCGCCGCGGCGGGCGTGAATCTGGGGCGCGGCTGAAAAGACCGGCAACGGCCAAGGTAAGGATCAACCGGACCCGAGGATTCCCCAGGCCGCTTGCACCACTAGCCCGCCGGCGGAGGTCGTCGCGTAACCCGATTGCACCTGGGCAAGATCTGCTCGAACCAGCCGATCGAAACACTGCGACAGCGCCCGAGGTGTCACGCCCAACTCCTGCCGCACGCTGGTGAAAGATCGGGGCTGCGCATCAACGCTGAGCAACACCGGCACGCTCCATTTGCGGTACACGACGTCCGCAGCACGCAATCTCTGTACCGTGTCTTCGAACCGGCTGCACCAGGGGCCCAGCCGCGCACCGGCATCGGTGAGAATGTACTCAGGCCGCAACGGATGCCCATATCCGGGGTTGCGCTGCACGAACCCCTGTTCCATCAGCCCATCGAGGCCTTTGCTCAGCGACTCCGAAGCAAGCTCCAGTCGGTTTTTCAGCACCACAAACCGTGCCCCTCGCTGATCGTGAAGGCACGCCAGAATGCGAATAGCCCATCGCTGCTCGAACAGCCGCACCGTCATCGCTCCTTGACCGCTAGCAGAGTGCAGTATACTTTTTTGACCTTTAGCTCACTAGAACCAAACAGGGGAAGGGTCATGCCAGAGTACAAAGGAGACATCACACTGTCGTCATCGGTTCGGGATCTCGATACGTCCATTGCCTGGTTCGAGGACAAACTGGGATTCGAGGTGCTTTTCAGGGTGGACGAAGCAGGCTGGGCTGAGATGTCCACGCCAACGCCCGGCGTTTCGATCGGACTCGGTGTGAACCAGGAAGTCGACGGCAGCGGCGGCACCACGCCGGTATTCGGCGTGAACGACATCGTTGCTGCCAAAGCGGAGCTCGAAGGCAAAGGCGTGACGTTCGACGGGGACATCGTGGAAATTCCCGGGCTCGTGAAGCTCGCAACGTTCTTCGATCCGGACGGCAACAGCTACATGTTCGCTCAGTCGCTCGCCAATCCTTGAGGTTGGCTAAGCGCTCAAACAGCGTGTCGCAAGCAGACCCGATGTGACGGCTTGGATGTCAGCAACCGACGTCGGCCCGGGCTAAAACCAGCATCAAACGCTCAGCCCCTCGATCGCTCACCCGCGTGGCTTCCAGAGGATGTCCTCATCGACATCACGTATATCCGTGACGCCACAAAACGCCATGCTCAGATCCAACTCACGCTGGATAATCTCCAGACTACGGTAGACCCCCGCCTCTCCCCCGGCGCCCAGCCCATAGAGAAAGGCACGGCCGATCAACGTACCACGCGCGCCCAACGCGAGTGCGCGCAGGACGTCCTGGCCCGAACGGATGCCGCCGTCCATCCACACCTCCGTGCGGCTGCCAACGGCACGCACAATTTCCGGCAGTACCTCAATGCTCGATGGGGCCCCGTCGAGCTGCCTGCCACCATGGTTGGAAACGACGATCGCGTCGGCGCCGGCATCCACCGCGGCGACCGCATCTTCCTCGCACATCACGCCCTTGATGACGAGCTTGCCGGGCCATTGATCACGTACCCACTGCGCGTCTTCCCAGGTGAGGCTCGGGTCGAGCTGCTCGGCAGACCAGGCACCGAGCGAACGCAGATTTTCCACCCCCGGAACGTGCCCGACCACGTTACCGAATCCACGGTTTTTCGTGCCTAGCATGCCGAGCGCCCAGCGCGGCTTACGGGCCATCTCGAACAGGAATTTCGGCGTAAAGCGCGGAGGCGTGGACAGACCGTTTTTGATGTCCCGATGCCGCTGACCCATGATCTGCAAATCCACCGTGAGCATCAGCGCTGAACACTGCGCCGCTACGGCACGCTGAATGAGCCGCGCAATGTAATCGCGATCACGCATGACATAGAGCTGAAACCAGAACGGTTCAGCAACAGCATCGGCAACCGCTTCGATGCTGCAAATGCTCATCGTCGACAGGGTGAACGGCACACCAAATCGCGCTGCCGCTTTCGCCGCAAGAATTTCGCCATCTGCATGCTGCATGCCGGTAAGGCCTGTGGGTGCCAGCGCCACCGGCATCGCTACCGGCTGGTCGAGCATGCGGCTGGCAAGGGTGCGCTTTGCGATATTCACCGCCACACGCTGCTTGAAGCGAATACCCGCCAGATCCTCTTCATTCCAACGAAACGTCGATTCCGTCCAGGAGCCCGACTCCGCATAGTCGAAGAACATCTTCGGCGTACGCCTTGCGTGCAGCGCACGAAGATCCGGTATGCAGGTTGCAGATTGCAGATTCACGAAAAAACTCCAGAACTAAGGTGAGGCCAACATGATGCCTTGCGCTTTCTGTCCCAGCAGTACACGGCCAGCGTCTTCCATCTGCTGGCTGGCCACCGTGACATGCTGGCGCACTACACGGGCATCGCGGGCGAGGCGCTCCAGGGGATGATCCAACCAGTTGGCGGACGTGCCGGCGGCCTCGGCAAGCAGATCTACCGATTCGGTGCAGCTTCGTACCGCATCGGAGCACACCAGCTGGTAGACCGCGCGCTCATGGGACGTCACCGCCTCGGCTGCTTGTGCCTTGCGCCACAGACCTTCAGTGCGCGCCATCAGCGTATCCTCTGCGCGAACCACGCGCGCCATTGCTTCGGCGGCGGCGCGCTGCGCGTGCGACAGCTGCGCAAGCCTTCGGCTGTTGAACCGCGGCACCTTACCGGCGGCTAACGCCTGAAACGTGTCCAACGCCGCACGCGCGATGCCGAGGCTCACCGCTACTTTGTTGTACGCCAGCCGCGCGCCCACGGGAAAGCGGAGCAGAGGGTCGTCAATTGCCACGCCGCCAATCGGCTGCACGATGTTCCGCGCAGGAACGTGAACATCTTGCACCAGCACATCGTGTGAACCGGAGCCGCGCATACCGCTGACGTGCCACGTGTCCAGAATACTCCACTCACCTTCAGGAATGACCGCGTAGCATCTGGTGCCATCCACGGTGACAGTGGCAGCAAACACCTGAGCGTTGTGGCAGCCGCTGGCGAACGGCCATTGGCCGCTGATGCGATAGCCATCGCCGTCGGGTAGCGCCTCGCCAACAGCCGCGGTGCTGCTGCAGAGGAGCGTGAGAGGATCTGCCAGCAGCTGTGCGCACTCGCCCATCGCCGGTGCGACCAGGCCGAAATTCTCGATGCCGATCATCAGGTTCCAGCCGGCGCTGGCGCAGGCCTCGCTGATGCGTGCGATGGTTCGGATCTGCATCATTGGGTCAGCGCCTTCACCGCCACAAGCCTGCGGCAGGCTGATGCGATATAGCCCCTGCGCCGCCATGGCCTGCGCCACATCCGCCGGCAAACGACGCTCCTGATCTGCCCGCTCGGCACAAGCGCGCACCAGCTCAAACAGCGCATCCGCCCGTGCCAAAGGCGTACCCACGGCCGCTTCTTCACCTGGCATCCGCTGCCCCCATCGCATCCCCTGAATCGCGGCAATCATATATGCTTGCCGCCATGCAGTACGACTACATCATCGTTGGTGCCGGCACAGCCGGCTGTGTGCTCGCCAATCGCCTGTCCGCCAATGGCGACGCTTCCGTGCTGCTGCTGGAAGCGGGCGGCAAGGACGACTACTTCTGGATCCACATCCCGGTGGGCTACCTGTACACCATCGATAATCCACGCACGGATTGGTGCTTCAAGACCGAAGCGGAACCAGGCCTCGGCGGTCGCAGCATCGGCTATGCCCGCGGCAAGGGTCTCGGTGGCTGTTCGTCCATCAATGCCATGATCTACATGCGCGGCCAAGCCAGCGACTACGATCACTGGGCGCAGCTGGGCAACCGCGGTTGGGGCTGGGAAGATGTGCTGGAAGTGTTCAAGCAGCACGAAGACTACCAGCACGGCGCCGACGCCTGGCACGGCAGCGGCGGCGAGCTGCGGGTGGAGGAACGCCGGGTGAACTGGGAAATTCTCGACGCCTGGCGCGATGCGGCCGAAGCCTGCGGCATCCCCAAGATCGATGAGTTCAATCGCGGCGACAACTTCGGCACCGCTTATTTTCAGATGAATCAGAAAACCGGCGTGCGTTGGAGCGCAAGCAAAGCGTTCCTGCGCCCGGCCCTGTCGCGCCCCAACCTCACCCTGATAACACACGCGCACACCCAACGCGTTCGCTTCGATGATGAAAACGGCCTCAAAGCTACCGGCGTGGATGTCTATACCCGTGACGGCGAGCGCACATTCGAAGCCCGCCGCGGCGTCGTGCTGGCCGCCGGAGCCATCGCCTCACCGCAGCTGCTGCAGGTTTCCGGCGTGGGTGATCCCACATGGCTTGCGCAGATCGGTGTGCCGGTGCGACACGCGCTCGCCGGCGTAGGACGCAACCTGCACGATCACCTGCAGGTGCGCAGCATCCACAAGGTGCGCAACACGAAAACGCTGAATAGCCGCGCCGGCAATCTGTTCGGCAAAGCGCGGATGGCGATGGAGTACGCGCTCTTCCGCACAGGCCCGCTGACCATGCCACCGTCACAACTCGGCGCTTTCGCCTACTCCGATGGCGATCAACCAAGCGCCAATATCGAATGGCACGTGCAGCCGCTGTCCCTGGAAAAGTTTGGCGAACCCCTGCACGCGTTCGACGCGATCACCCCTTCCGTGTGCAATCTTCGGCCCTCGAGCCGAGGTACGCTTCGCGCAACAAGCCCGCACATGCATGATGCACCCGCTATCGCGGTGAATTACCTCGCCACCGAGGAGGATCAGCGGGTGGCGGTGGAAGGACTGCGTTTCACCCGCCGCATCATGGCGGCCAAACCACTGCAACGCTTCGCGCCAGAGGAATGGAAGCCAGGCGCGCACCTGCAAACCGAAGAAGAGCTCTTAACCGCAGCGCAAGCGCTGGGAACCACTATCTTTCACCCGGTGGGCACCTGCAAGATGGGCAGTGACGCACACGCGGTGGTGAGCGATCGGCTCGCCGTGCACGGCATCGCCAACCTATGGGTGGCTGATGCTTCGGTAATGCCGACCATCACCTCGGGCAACACCAACGCGCCGACGGCAATGATCGCCGAAAGGGGCGCCGCCATGATCCTGGAGGACAGCCGATGAAGCGCACCCTAGCAGCCGCCCTGCTCGTCATCGCCAGCGCCATCGCGATGGCGAACGACGCGGCTTTCCGCTACTACTTCGATCTCGCACCGCGCAGCATCGCTGAACTCGATGCCATTACCGAATCGCTCTTACCGGAAGCCAACTCCCCTACGCACACCGCCCCGTTGGTAGTCGTGCTGCATGGCGATGAAGCCTTTGCTTTTCTGCGCAGCCGCTATGCCGCACACAAGATGCTCGTAGACCGGACAGCACTCCTGGACGCCTACGGGGTGATCGAGCTGAAGATGTGCGCCACCTGGATGCGTCTGAACGGTGTCAGCGAGGACGATATCCCACCGTTCATTGAACCGGTACCTCTTGGCTCGGCGGAGATCGCACGGCTACGCGAGCGCGGCGACACACCGGCGCCACGCGTGCAGATCTAACAGACCGCTCAGCTGCCTGTGTATTGCGGGGGACGCTTCTCGAGAAATGCCCGCATGCCTTCCCGCGCGTCGCTGGTTCTGGCGCACATGAGCTGATTTCGGTTCTCGA
>JAUIED010000327.1 GCA_030428905.1 Gammaproteobacteria bacterium | reverse complement strand
CACCGGATCTTCCGCCCGCAGGCGCGCGAAGTACTCCTCCCAGCGGTTCTCGCTGAATAGCCGCGGATTGGACGGCAGGATGTCGGCCAGTGGCACGTCTGCGGCGGGCGGAATGGGTGCGGTGTTTTCGAGCCCGGTAGTGCTTGGCAGCTTCGGTGTGGTGGTGGTTTCGCTCATGGATCTCCTCCTATTTCCGCTCTACGAGACTGCCGCTGGCGGCATCGAGCACGCGAATGGGCGCGGTTGTGCCGTCCCAGCTCTTTGCAGCTTCATGCAGACGCCCGAACAGCAGGTTGTAGAAATCGCTGCGCGCCATGAGCTGCACCATCACGCCAGGATGCTCCTCGAGGTCGAGATAGGCGTGTGCGGCGTAGTCCGGCGGCGCGCCGTAGCGCTGCCACACCTTGTAGGCGGTGCCGCGGGCGTCGAGCGCAGCGAGAGAGGCCTGGATGTCATCCGTCCAGTAAGCGAGATGCTGCAGGCCACCCTGCGGCGTGTGCGCGAGAAAATCCGCGTAGATGGACGGGTGTTCCGGTGAAGGCGCGATCACTTCGATCTGCTGATCGCCGCAATAGGCAAAGCCAGCCTGCATGGCGGCCATGATAGGCTTGCCGTCGTAGAGCCCGGGAAAATCGCGGATGTCCACAAACACGAATGGCCCCACGCCGCGCGCCAGCCAGTGCTGCATGGCGGCTTCCACGTCAGGCACCACGTAGCCCTGCTGCACCACCGGACCGAACAGTACACTCATGCGCTTCTCACCCGTCTTGTGCCAGAACTCGTCAGTATGCCAAAGCCCGCGACATTCCTCCCCTGGCTGCTGCTGATCGCTTCGACTGCGTCTCATGCGGCGTTCGAAACCCGCGCAGACCTCGGTCGGGCGCTGTTCTTCGATGTGAACCTCTCCGCGGCGCGCAGCCAGTCCTGCGCCACCTGCCACGAGCCGGCGCGGGCATTTTCCGACCCCCGCGGCGCGGTCTCCATTGGTGGCGATGGTCGTTCGCGCGGTACGCGCAATGCGCCTGCACTGACCTATGCAGCCCTCACGCCGCCCTTCGCCCGTGCGCCGGATGGCGCTTTTCGCGGTGGTTTTTTCCACGATGGCCGTGCCGCCACGCTCGCCGAACAGGCGGTGGAGCCGATCTTCAATCCGTTGGAGATGGCACTTGAAGACACCGCAGCCCTCAGGGCTCGGCTTGCGGAGAACGCAGCCTATGTAGCGTCCATCGCGTTGCTCTTCGGAGACGCCGCGTTCGCACAGGACGCGACGCTGCGTGCGGCGGTAGGGGAGAGTCTGGCGGCGTTCGAGCAGACGATGGAGTTCTCGACGTTCGATTCTCGATACGACCGGTTTCTGCGCGGTGAGCTGACGCTCGACCGCGACGAGGAGCGTGGCCGGGCGCTGTTCTTCTCCTCGGTGGTGAACTGCTCCAGCTGCCACCGTCTGCCCGAAGCTGCGCGAGAAACATTCACCGACTTCACCTATCACAACATTGGCGTGCCGCGTAATCCGGCGCTGGCTATCGACGTGGATGTTGGGCTCGGTGGCAACCCGTTGGCCGGCACGGCGGAGGAGGGCAAGTTCCGCGTGCCGTCGCTGCGCAACGTCGCGGTTACGGCCCCGTACATGCACAATGGTGTGTTCAGCTCGCTGCGCACGGTGCTGGTGTTCTACAACACCTATCTGTTGCACACGCCGCTGAACCCGGAAACGGGCGAACCCTGGGGGGCGCCGGAGGTGGCGGGCAATATCAGCCATGATCTGCTGCGCCAGGGCCAGCCGCTGAGCATGGTGCAGATCGACGCGCTGATGGCATTCTTGCGTGCGCTCACCGATCAACGTTACGAGGGGTTTGTGCAATGACGCGATGGCTGTTGTGCCTGCTGCCGCTCCTGCAGGCGTGCGCGCATACGACGCCTCCACCGTCCGCTGACGAGTGTGTGCACGCGCTCGACGAGGCGGAGCGTGCTGCAGGTTGGACATTGCTGTTCGATGGGTCGGACCTCGCGCAATGGCGCGGTTACAAGGCGGATACGCCCGGTGAAGGTTGGACGGTGCAGAGCGGCTGCCTGGCACACGTTGCCTCCTCCGGCGATCTCATCACCCGAGCCCGCTTCGCCGACTTCGAGTTGAAACTCGACTGGCGAATCAGCGCCGGCGGCAACAGCGGTATCTTCCTGCGCGGCGACGAGCAGGGGCCCACCATGCACTGGTCCGGCTTCGAGATGCAGGTGCTCGACAATGCGCGTCACCCGGACGCCGTCTATCCGTCGCACCGCGCCGGCGCCTACTACGACATGATCGCACCGGATCACGACACCACGCGCCCGGCGGGCACCTGGAACACGGTGCATATCACGGTCAGGGGCGACGACGTCGTGTTTCGGTTGAACGGGCGGGAGACCGCCCGCTTCCGGCTCGGCAGCTCCGCGTGGCAGGCGCTGTTGCAGCAGAGCAAATTCACGGATCGGCCGCGCTACGGCACGCTCAATGAAGGACATATCGGCCTGCAGGACCATGGAGATGCGGTGTGGTACCGCAACATCCGCGTGCGCAGGTTGTAAGAAGGGGTTCTCTACCAGTTGCGCCGTGCGGCGATCGCTTCCGCGGATTGGAACGTGGCGGTGCGCAGCGCGCCCAATCGGGCGTTGAGGTTGCGCAACTGCAAGGGATCACAGAGCGCATCCGAGGCCTGGATGCGCAGGTCAGACAGGGTGTCTTCGCCGCCGAAGCAGCCGAGCACGTAGGTCGCTCCCGCCAGCTCCCGAGCGCGAAGGCGCGGCAGA
>JAUIED010000094.1 GCA_030428905.1 Gammaproteobacteria bacterium | reverse complement strand
ACGCCCATGGCGCTCACGAAAGTGCTTCCTGGCATTGAGCAACACATACGCCAGCGCATGCCGCACCTCCTTCGGCGTTTTCAGCGCCCGCATGTGATAGCGCTCTTTCAGCACCGGCCCTGACCGACCAAACACCCGATTCACCGCCCGCGCAAAGCGCGCGCCGAGGCTTTTCATGCCGCACCCCAACTTGTCGGCATCGTCTGCCTCGATGAGCAGATGCACGTGGTTGTGCTGCACCGAATAGTGCACCACGCGAAAGCCGGAACGATGCACACACATGCCAAGCGTGGTGCGAAACGCGCGAATGAACCGCCCGGTGCGCAGCCCCGGCACCCCTTCCCGCACCCGCAGGGTGACGTGCAAGGGATGACACCCAGACACCTTGCCGCGGGACCGGTGCCACACGGTGGAACGGCCGTAAGGCTTGCGGCCGGGACCAGGCCTGGGCCAGCCCGGTTTTCGTGGAAATTCAAATTCTTGCTGATTAACAAGCATGCATAAAGTATAGTGGCGATGTTATAGTGTGTCAATACTCTTCAGACATCAAAGAAAACAAGAGCGCAGTAATCGGGCGCCGCACTTACCCACAGCCCAACGTCGCTTAGCGTTGGAGGGGCTGACTCGTTGGGATATGGATAAGTGCTCCCAGCGAGCCAAAACACTCAGCCCATCCCAAACACCCACCACAGCAAGACCCCATCTCCGCCAACCACCCGCCGGGGTTCTGGTGTCAAGGGCAGAAGCGCAGCGTCCCTTGACACCAGAACCCCGGCAACCACCCTACGAGCAGGGATCGCCCCCAGGGCGAACCCTGCTCCCGGCGAGGGCGGGGCCCGGGGCAGAGCCCCGGCACTACCGGCTCGCAACCTCTTCCAATCCCCGCCATCCCCTCCCAGACCTCTTCTTCCTCCTCCTTCTCTTCCTCCTCCTTGCCCTCCCCTCCCCCAAAAATCGCATACAATCCCGCGCCTCACTTTTCCACGGAGCACCCCCATGCAGGACGTCTACATCATCGAAGCGGCGCGCAGCCCCATCGGCAAGCGCGGCAAGGGCCTGGCCGGCCTCCTCCCAGCCGACCTGCTCGGCAAAGTCCAGGTCGCAGCCCTGGAGCGCGCGGGCGTCGACCCGGCCAACGTCGGCCAGGTCATCGGCGGCTGCGTGTCGCAGATCAACCAGCAGTCCTTCAACATCGCTCGCGTGGCCTGGCTGTCCATGGGCCTGCCCGAAGAAGTTGCCGCCACCACCGTCGACTCGCAGTGCGGCTCCAGCCAGCAGGCAACCAGTCTGGGTGCGGCCATGGTCGCTTCCGGCATGGAAGACATCGTGATGGCGTGCGGCGTGGAGATGATGTCCCGAGTGCCGCTCGGCTCGAACATGGCGGGCGGTGCGCCCATGGGCGACAGCTACATGTCACACTACCAGCCGACCTCACAGTTCCAGGGCGCAGCGATGATCGCCGAGGAGTACCAGCTCACCCGTCAGGATCTGGACGCATTCGGACTCGCCAGCCAGGAGAAAGCCATTCGCGCGTGGGAGGAAGATCGCTTTGCCCGCGAGATCGTGCCCGTTGAGGCGCCGGTGCTGGGGGAAGACGGCCAGCCCACCGGGGAGACCCGAGTGATCGACCGCGACGAAGGCCTGCGCGCAACGACGCTCGACGCTCTGGCGGGTCTCGCGCCGGTGCCTGGCCAGGAATTTCACACCGCAGGTACCAGCTCGCAGGTGTCTGATGGCGCAGCGGTGGTGATCCTCGCCAACCAGAACGCCGTAGACAAATACGGCCTGAAGCCCCGCGCGCGCATCCGCTCCACAACGCTCGTAGGCTGCGACCCGGTCACCATGCTGAAGGGCCCCATTCCCGCCAGCGAGAAAGTACTTTCGCAGACCGGTCTGTCTGTGGAAGAGATCGACGTGTTCGAAGTGAACGAAGCCTTCGCCTCAGTGGTGCTGGCGTGGCAGAAGGCCGTTGGCGCAGATCCGGCCAAGGTCAATATCAACGGCGGTGCCATCGCCCTGGGTCATCCCACCGGCTCCACGGGCGCACGCCTCATCACCACCGCGTTGCACGAACTCGAGCGCAGCGGCGGGCGTTACGGCCTCATCGCCATGTGCTGCGGTGGCGGTCTGGGTACGGGGACCATCATCGAACGGATCTGATGGAACGGGCGAGCCTCTGGCGTCGCCTGGGGGCGATGCTCTATGACGCCATGATCGTGGTCGCCATCTGGATGGCGACCACGTTTCTGCTGGTGATGGCGTTCAACACCGAGCTCGCGGGCTTCTGGTGGCAGTCCTTCCTGTTCGTCGAGTGGTTTGCCTTCTTCATCTACTTCTGGTGCAACGACGGGCAAACCGTCGGCATGATGGCCTGGCGGCTGCGAGTGCTGTCGGACGATGGGACGCCGCTCTCGGTGACGCAGGCCACCACCCGCTTCGCCGTGGGCCTGCTTTCCGCGGCCTGTCTGGGCCTCGGGTACCTCTGGGCGCTGGTGGAGCCGCTTGGGCGCAGTTGGGGTGACATCGCGAGCGGCTCGCACGTCATCGTCGAACCGAAACGCAGCTAAATCCCAACCGCGTCGTGCCCCCATTCGGTTGACAGGGGGCGGCGGGGAGAATACAAGGGTCCCAGACACCAGCAAGCTGGTGCATTCGTGTACAAAATTCTTGGGGAGATTCCATGACGAAGCTACGCGCTCGCACGTTGGGTGCTGTCGCACCCGGCGCAATACTACCCATTCTGTTCGCACTTACACCCACCGCCATCGCACCGTCGGCACACGCCGCGCAGCGCGATACGTCGGGCGTCATCGAAGAGGTGGTGGTCACCTCCCGGCGCAGGGATGAAGGCCAGCAGGATGTTCCGCTGTCCGTTACCGCATTCAACGCTGAAGCCATCGAGCAGCTGAAGCCGACGACCCTGCGCGACTTCGACGGCCTGGCACCGAACCTGTACGTCGGCATGAACACCGCGGGCCCGGGCGCCAGCGCGCTGTTCATTCGCGGTGTGGGTTACGCCGAGATCGAGAAATCGCAAACACCGCAGGTCGGCGTGATCGTCGACGGCGTGCAGATCGGTTCTTCCACCGGTCAGCTCATCGACGTGTTCGATGTGGAGAGCATCGAAGTCAACCGCGGCCCACAGGGCGTGTTCTTCGGCAAGAACACCATCGGCGGCAACATCGTGGTCAACCGTGTGCGCCCCACCACCGAGAAATTCGGTGTCAAGGCGAGCGCTGAGGTCGGCCGTTACAACGCACGCACGTTCAAGGCGCGTGTCAACGTACCGCTGGGTGATACGCTGGCACTGAAGGTGGGCGCTATCGAGCGTGATCGCGAAGGCTACTACACCAATATTCCCACGGGCAGCGATCGCGGGGCGGTGGATTTCTCCTCGCAAACCATCGCGTTGCGCTTCCAGCCCAACGACCGATTCGATGCGATCCTCACCTATGACCGCGTCAACGATGACAGTGACACACTGCCTCAGGACCCGCGCTTCGACGGCGACAATCCGTTCATCAACCGGGCAGACAAGAAGGAGCCCTCAGAGTACGACGTGGACCAGATCGGCCTGCGTATCGACTGGGACATTACCGACGACATCACGCTCAATTCGATCACGGCGATGCACAACGGCGATGATCTCGTTAACCAGGACTTCGATGGCGGCTCCCTGTCAGGAACTGCATCGCCCTTCGCGCAGCTCCACACGCTGCGGGATCAGGAATATGAGGTTTTCACCCAAGAGCTGCGTCTCAACTGGGCGATCAACGAGATGTTCGACCTGATGGTCGGTTACTACTTCTTCGATTCCGAGCTGGACTTCAAGCAAACGACGAACAACGTACTCCAGGTGCCGATCGGCCTGCCAGCCGGCGTACCATGCAGCGTTGCGGGTTTTCGTGACAACCCGACCGTCGGCAACGCGCTGTGCCAGTTCCCGAATGCACGCAGCCTACAGTTCGCCAGCGAAGACGTAGACTCCACGAGTTTCTTCGCATCGCTGACGTTCCGTCCGACCGATACCATCGAGATCAACGTGGGTGCGCGTCGAATCGACGAAGAGAAAGATGCCAGCAACCGCTACCTCGACTACACCGATGGTACCTTCGACACCGGCAGCAACGCGCAGGAGTTCGCCTTTCCGGGCGTACTGCCCGTTACCGGCCAGAGCGTACCGTACGCTGTGAACGACGACTGGCAGGACACCATCATTGCCGGCTCCATCAAGTGGACGCCGCGCGACAACATCAACGTCTACGCCTCCTATTCTGAAGGTTTCCGCTCAGGCGGCTTCAGCATCCGCAACGCCGGCAGTGCCAACACCGCAGCGTTCGACCCCGAGGAAGGCGACCAGATCGAAGTGGGCGTGAAGACCGAGTGGTTCGACAACACCCTGCAGTTGAACCTGGCCGTGTTCGAACTGAACCGCGAAAACTCGCAGTTCAGCTCCATCATCCCGCTGCCCCCGGGCTCCATCCCGGGCACCACGACGCTGATCAACAACGGCGGCGGCAGCGAGATCCGCGGTGTGGAACTCGAGAGCCGCTGGCTGATCAACGAAAACTGGTCGATGGTCGCCAACTTCGGTGTGCTTGACGTCGAGAACGAGCAGTTCTCTATCGCTTGTGAGATCCTCGATGGCTGTGTTACGGCAACGCCAGGCGTTCTCGACCCGGTCGGTACGCCGCGCATCCTAGGCGGCAATGACGACTCCCGTCAGCCCGAGTGGAATGCCAACATCAGCCTCGCCTACGGCGCGCAGATGGGCCCCGGCTACTTCTCCGCCAACGTCGGCTGGAAGAAAGTAGGCGAGTTCCTGCTCGTGAACACCGGCGGCGGCGCCGACCAGCGCCTGTTCGAAGGCGGCTACATCGGCGTGGACGCCCGTGCCGCTTACGAGTGGCAGATGGAAAACGGCAACCGGCTGACTTTCACGCTTTCAGGCAAAAACCTGACGGATGAAGAGTGGAAGGAACACGCCCTGTTCCTCGGCGGCCCCAACACGGGCTTCCAGGGCTGGGGCGCGCCGCGTACCTGGGCTTTCGAAGTCATGTACGAGATGTAACCAGCACCGGTTACGAACGAAGACGGGGGCCTAAGAGCCCCCGTTTTTTTTCCACCGCTAGCGCTTAGCCATCCGCGCCATTACGCTTGCGGGAGGCTCCATCTCAGAGACCCAATCGAATCTGCCTTCAGTCAGCATCGCCTCACAACTGGCGACGATTGGCTTGGCACCAACAAACGGCAGGCAACCACCGACACTCACCCGTCGAGCGCCAGCGGCCTGTATGTCCGCCAGCGTGGCGCCGGCAAGCATCACGCCAAGAACGTTGAACGGTTTGTCGATCGAACTGGTTACAGTTTTAAGATCTTCCGTGGTGCGAATTCCAGGCGCAAAAAGAACGTCAGCTCCCGCTGCCTCGTAAGACTGCAAGCGTCTGATGACGGAGTCGAGATCAGGCCCCACGCGGAGCAGGTGCTCAGCACGCGCGGTCAACGTAAATGGAACATCCGCACTTCGAACCGTTTCCACCGCTGCCCGGATTCGTTCGATGGCGAGCCCCTCGTCATACATCTTCTGAGTAGATCGGTCGAAGTCTTCTATCGAGCAGCCCGCAACGCCAGTCTCGATCAGCGCACGGATGTTCCTGGCAACATCCTCTGGTGCGGCCGCATAGCCGTCCTCAAAATCAGCGCTGATGGGAATGTCCGTCGCCGCAGCGATGGCACGACAGTGCGCGAGTTTTTCTTCGAGCGTTGGCTCACCGTCTGCTTTGCCCAGTGCAAAGGCAAAACCGCTACTGCTCGTTGCAAGCGCCTTGAAGCCCATACCCTGCAGCAGTCGTGCAGACCCTGTATCCCAGGGGTTCGGGATGATGAACGCCTCCGGGCCCTGGTGAAGCTGTACGAAGGTTGCGCACTTTTCGGCTTGTGTTGGCATGGACACCTCCAGAAGTTGAGAGATAGAAGATAAACAGGACGGAAACAGCGTCCTGCTTTGCAAGCGCCCATCTCAGCCGCCCGCAAACCGCCGGATACCGTACCACCCCGCCAGCCAGCAGGCGGCGATGGGAATCAGCACGGCGATGGCGGGATGCAACTCATACACCTGGGCCATCGGTGCAAAGAGATCCTGCAGATACTTGAAGACGATGCCGGCGATCACACCGATACTCAGCCGCACGCCCATGCCAACCTCGCGCATGGGGCCGAGCACGAAGGCCAGAGCCAGCAGGCACAAGCCGAGAATGCCGAGCGGCAGAAACGTCTTGCTCCAGAACGCCACCTGGTAGGCCATGGAGTTGAGCCCTTCGCGGGCCATGTACTGGATCTGCTGGTACAGCGCCAGGATGCCAAGCTTGGGCGGCTCAACAAGCACGCGCACGGAGAGCATCTCCGGGCTCACGCGGCCGTTCCAGCGTTTGCTCGCGTACTCGCCGGTGACAGCGCGCCCGCCCTCGATCAGGGTTTCGCGCACATCTTCCAGCAGCCAGTAACCGCCCTCTTCCGCAACATAGTGGGCCGAAGCGGCCTGTACCACACGAAAGCGTTCGCCCTCACGCCAGAACTGGCGCACGTTGACCAGATTGCCGGACTCGCTCACCGCCTCCACGTTCATGTACATATCGCTCTCGCGGTACCAGTAGCCGCCGGACAGCGCAATGGTGTCGGTGTCGTAGCGCACCCGGGTCTTGTATGCCTCAGCCTCCTCTTCCAGCGGCGGTGCGACGAACTCCCCTACCCCCATACCGACCGCAATGACCAGGAGGCCCGGAATGCAGACGCTGCCAAAGAGCCGCAATACAGATACGCCGGAGGTGCGCATGACGACGATCTCCGAATTGCTCGCCAGATTGCCAAGCCCAATGAGCGCGCCGAGAAACACCACGTACGGCAACAGCTCCACGGTCCGCCGGGGTGTGGTCAGGAGCGTATACCAGGCGGCATCCTGAAAGGTGTAATCGCCACGGAGCTCATCGAGCAACGCGAACATACTGATCAGTGCCACGAACACCAGCAGCACCACCAGCGTGGTGAGAATGACATGGCGGAAAATGTGCCGGTCGAGTTGCGTCATCCGGACACCGGCCGGCCGAGCCTGCGCAGCAGAAACCAGGCCAGTAGCGCGAAGGCGGCATGCACCGGCCACAGGCCGAGTGCGGCAGGCACCATCGCTTCGACGATGGCGTGGTGATTTCCAAGCAGGCTGAGGTAGTAGGCCAGCAGCAGTCCGAGCCCCGGCATTACCTTGGCGAAACGACCGGCACGCGGCTTCACCCGCGCAATGCCCACGGCCAGCAGCACGCTCACCAGCAGATACACGGGCACCGCTACCCTCCAGTGCCACTCGCCGATACCTTCGAGTGTTCCCGGCAGCTCACTGGTCACCACACCGCTGATGCCCACGCGATTGGAACCTGAGCGCTGCCGGGCGATACGCTGGCTGAGCTCGGCAAAGTCCACCAGCCGATATTCCGCATTGCCTGGAAGCCCTTCGTAACGCACGCCGTCGTCGAGCACGAGAAACTGCGAGCCGGTGAAGGTATCCACAAACTGCCGCCCGGTGTCGGCCCAGGTGGTCGCATCCCGCCCATCGGGCAGCCGTTCCCAGAGAAACACACGCTGGAGTCGTGCTCGGTCGTCGCTCACCGACTCCGTGTAGATCACCCGAGTGGCCCGGGCATTGCTGTTGAACATTCCCGGCGTGATGTTCTGAAACTCCTGGCGGGAACGCTGCTCGAGGAAGAATTCGCCAAGCGCTTCATTCGCGCGCGGTGTGACTTCAAGCGCCAGCACACCGACGATTGCCGCCAGTGTGAGCGATGCACCAGACAGCCAGATGAGCAGCCGGCGTGTACTCATGCCGCCGCCCTGCAGCACCACCATCTCGTTCTCCGCATGCAGCCGCCCAAGGGTCAGCAGGATGGCCACAAAGAAGGCGAACGGCAGCACGAGCTGCAGGAACTCCGGCATACGCAGGCCGATGATGGTGAGCACCGCATCGGCCGCATACTTGCCTGCCACCGCATCCTGCAGATAGCCGACGAAGCGCCCGCCCACCGCCACCAGCAGCAGCACGAGAAGGGTCACGGCAAAGACGGTGAGGAGCTCACTGTTGACGTAACGGGCGGCGACGCTCAAAGACAGTCCCTGTGCTCTTGGAAATTCGCCCTCAAGGAGGGGATACTTCGCCCCCGAACGAATTCGGGACGTTTTGCACATTATGAAGTATTCCACTCAGACGGGCACCCTGGCAGACGCAAAGAGCCAGTGCCTCGTGACGAGCCTCGCCGGGGCGCAGAAAGCGCTCACTCGAGCAGCGGCAAGGGATGCGCTCGACCGCGCCACCCTCGATTTTAAAAACGAGGCCGGTGAGGTGCTGAGCGTGGTGCTCGGCAAAGGAGAGGATGTGCAACGCCTGCTCGTCGTCGGCGGCTGTGACGACGAGATCTCCCAGGCGCAGTTTCGCAAGGCCGCAGACACTGCGGCGGCAGCGCTGGCGAAGACGCAAGCCGCGAGCGCAACCTGGGCGCTGCACCAAACCAGCGTTACCGATGGCGATGTGTACTGGCGCGCCAGCGCATCTCTGCAGGCCGTCTCGCTGGCCGCTTATCAGTACGAAAAGCATAAGTCGAAGAAGGCCGCACCGCTGAAGCTCGCACGATTGGCCCTGCTGGCCGACGGCCGCTCCCGCGCCAGTTGTGCCCGGGCCGTGAAGGAAGCAGCAGCGCTCAAGGCGGGGCTCGATTTCGCCCGTGATCTCGGCAACGAGCCGCCGAACGTCTGCAACCCCACCTGGCTGCTGAAAGAAACCCGCAAGCTCGGCCGCGACAGCAACGTCAAGGTCAGCGCGCTGGACGAAAAGAAGATGGCCGAGCTCGGCATGGGCTCGTTCCTGTCCGTTAGCCAGGGCAGCGAATCCCCAGGCAAGCTCATCATCGTCGAGTACTCCGGCGGTAAACGGAACGATGCGCCCGTGGTGCTGGTGGGCAAGGGTATTACCTTCGACACCGGCGGCATCAGCCTCAAGCCGGGGCCGCAGATGGATGAGATGAAGTTCGACATGTGCGGTGCTGCCACCGTGCTTGGCGCTACCAAGGCCGCCATCGAAGCGAAGCTGCCGATCAACCTGGTCACCCTCGTTGCCGCAGCGGAGAACATGCCGAGCGGCCGCGCGACCCGTCCCGGCGACATCGTCACGAGCCTGTCAGGCCAGACCATCGAGATCCTCAACACCGACGCAGAAGGCCGGTTGGTGCTGTGCGATGCGCTGGAGTACGCACGCCGCTACAAGCCGAAGACGGTGATCGACGTGGCCACCCTCACCGGTGCCTGCATCATCGCACTCGGTTCGCATGCAAGCGCCCTGTACGCCAACGATGACGAGCTGGCAGACGCGATCCTCGATGCCGGCACGTGGAGCGGCGACCGCTCCTGGCGCATGCCGTTGTGGGACGACTACCAGTCGCAGCTGAAGAGCAACTTTGCCGACATGCAGAACATCGGCGGCCGCGAGGCCGGCAGCATCACGGCCGCCTGCTTTCTCGCGCGCTTCACCAAAGGCATGAAGTGGGCACATATGGACGTGGCAGGATCAGCCTTTCACGGCGGCGCCCGCAAAGGCGCCAGCGGCCGACCCGTGCCATCGCTGTTCCGCTATCTGGTCAATCAGTGCTGACGTGACCCGCATCGACTTCTATCTGCTGCAGGACGTGGCGCTGCCCGCTATGCACCGCTTCGCCTGCGCGCTCGCCGCCAAAGCGATGTCCAAGGGCACCCAGGTGTACGTGCGCGCGCCGGACCCGGCTGTGGCACAGGAGATCGACGCGCTCATGTGGGCTTACCCACCGGAGCGCTTCGTTCCGCACGCCACCGATCTGGCCGATGCCGATCAGGTGCCGGTCATCATCCATGCGGAGCCTCCGCGTCAGGCGACGGGGCTGATGATCAATCTCGGTGATGATGTTGCGCCCTTCTTCGGCCGCTTCGACCGTGTTGCGGAGATCGTCGTCGGCGAGCGCAAAGCCGAGGGCCGGGCCCGCTACAAACACTACCGCGATCGGGGTTGCCCCCTGTATCACCACGAACTCGACGACTGGGAAGCACGACCCGCATGACCCTCGAAGGCAGTTTCAACCCGAAAGACATCGAGCAGAACCTCTATGCCGAGTGGGAAAGTGCAGATTATTTTGCGCCCAGCGGTAACGGCCCCAGCTACTGCATCATGATCCCGCCGCCGAACATCACCGGCAGCCTGCACATGGGCCACGCGTTCAATCAGACGCTGATGGACACGCTCATCCGCTACAAGCGTATGGCCGGCCACCGCACCCTGTGGCAGATGGGTACTGACCACGCCGGCATCGCCACGCAGATGCTCGTGGAGCGTCAACTCCTGACTGACGGAGTCAGCCGCCACGACATCGGCCGCGAAGCCTTCATCGACAAAGTGTGGCAGTGGCGCGAGCAGTCCGGCGGCACCATCTCCCAGCAGATCCGCCGCATGGGCTCATCCCTGGACTGGTCGCGTGACCGCTTCACCATGGACGAGGGCTTTTCCCGCGCGGTAATCGAAGTATTCGTGCGGCTGCACGAGGAAGGTCTGATTTACCGCGGTCAGCGGCTGGTGAACTGGGACCCGCAACTTCGCTCGGCCATCTCCGATCTTGAAGTGGAGAATCACGACGAAAGCGGCAACCTGTGGCACTTCCGCTACCCACTGAAAGGTGCGACCACCCGCGACGGCAAAGACTATCTGGTGGTGGCCACCACCCGCCCGGAGACCATGCTCGGCGACACCGCCGTGGCGGTGCATCCCGAGGATGAACGCTACAAGGATCTCATCGGCGCGACGGTGGTTTTGCCGTTGGTAGGTCGCGAGATTCCGGTGATTGCGGACGACTATGTGGACCCGGAATTCGGCAGCGGCTGTGTAAAGATTACCCCCGCCCACGACTTCAACGACTACGAGATGGGCAAGCGCCACGACCTGCCCATGGTCAACGTGCTGCAGCCCGATGCCACGCTGAATGACGACGTGCCGGAAGCCTTCCGCGGGCTCGATCGCTACGAAGGCCGCAAGGCGGTGGTGGCGGCGCTGGAAGCCCTCGGGCTTGTGGAGCAGATCGAGCCGCACCAGCTCAAGGTGCCCCGCGGCGACCGCTCCGGTGCGGTGATTGAACCCTATCTGACAGATCAGTGGTTCGTGAAGATGCAGCCGCTGGCGGAACCGGCCATCGAAGCGGTGGAGAACGGCAGCATCGAGTTCATCCCGAAGCAGTTCGAAAACACCTACTTCGCCTGGATGCGCAACATCCAGGACTGGTGTATTTCCCGCCAGCAGTGGTGGGGGCACCGCATACCCGCCTGGTACGACGCCGACGGCCGTGTCTATGTCGGGCGGGATGAGGCCGAGGTGCGCAGCAAGCACACTCTCGGTAGCGACGTCGCGCTGACCGCAGACGAAGACGTGCTGGAAACCTGGTTTTCCTCGGCTTTGTGGACCTTCGGCACCCTCGGCTGGCCGGAAGAAACCGAAGAGCTCAGCCAGTTCCACCCCACCGACGTGCTCATCACCGGCCACGACATCATCTTCTTCTGGGTGGCGCGCATGATCATGATGACGCTGCACTTCACCGGCGACATCCCGTTCAAGAAGGTGTACATCCACGGCCTGGTGCGCGACGCACTCGGCAACAAGATGTCGAAAACCAAAGGCAACGGTCTGGATCCGCTGGACTTCATCGAGGGCATCGATCTGGAAACGTTGGTAGGCAAGCGCACCACCAACCTCACACAGCCGCAGATGGCGCCCGCTATCGAGAAAGGTACGCGCAAGGATTTTCCAGATGGCATCAGCGCCTACGGCACCGACGCCCTACGCTTCACCTTCTGCGCCATGGCAACCCTAGGCCGCGACGTGCGCTTCGATGTAAAACGTATCGAGGGCTACCGCAATTTCTGCAACAAGTTGTGGAACGCCACCCGCTTTGTGTTACAGAACACCGAGGGGCAGGATCTCACCGGCCCCGCGCAAAAGAGCCTGGCAGACCGATGGATTCTGAGCCGGCTGCGGGCAACGCTCGAAGCCTGCCAGCTCGCCGTGGACACCTACCGCTTCGACCTCTTGGCGAGCGCGCTGTACGAGTTCGCCTGGCACGAGTACTGCGACTGGTATGTGGAGATCACCAAGCCGCTCCTGTGGAGCGACGAGGTGAGCGCCGAGGAACTGACCGGCACCCGGCGTACGCTGCTCGAAGCGCTGGAAATCCTGCTGCGCGCCGCACACCCGGTGATGCCGTTCATCACAGAAACCCTCTGGCGCGAGGTGGCGCCACAGCTCGGTAAGCACAGTGCGAGCCTGATGATCGAAAGCTACCCCACCGCAGAAGACCTGGCAGAAGATTCAGAGGCTGAAGCTGCTGTGGAGTGGCTGAAAGGCGTGGTTGTCGGTGTGCGTAACATTCGCGGCGAGGCCAACATCAAGCCGAGTCAGGCGGTGCCGTTGCTGCTGCAGGGCGGCGGTGACGCTGACCGAACACTTGCCGCCACCACCGACGCGCTGCTGCGCCGTCTGGCGAAGCTCGACGAGATACAGTGGCTGGATGACGACGCGGAGCCGCCAGCCAACGCGCTCGCGCTGGTGGGCGAGCTCAAGGTGATGATCCCTCTGGCCGGGCTCATTGACGTGGCCGCCGAGAAGGAACGCCTCGGCAAGGAGCTCGACAAGCTGGCGGGTGAGATTCGCCGGCTGGAAGGGAAACTCGGAAACGACAAGTTCGTGGCCAACGCGCCGGCCGATGTAGTGCAGAAAGAACGTGACAAGCTTGCCGACGCGGTGACGCGGCGCGACACGATGGCGGCGCAGTTAGACGCGCTATAGGCGAGCGTCGAGGCGCTCCACCGGGCCGCGCCAGTGGAGAAGGCGCTGGTCTGCGGTGAGCAGCGTCGCTCCGCTGGCCTCGGCAGAGGCCAGGATGAACCGATCCGCAGGGTCGCCGTGCAGTTCGGCATAGAGCGCCGCGCGCGCCGAGACCTCGCCATCCAGGGGCCATTCCTCCACGCCCGCCTGCAGCAGCGATGCGCGCCAGCCGATTACGCTGCGGCGCATGCGGATACGGCCGCGCTCGGCAAGCATCGCCACCTCCCAGAACGAGATGGCGCTCGCCGCCACGCCGCCGGACTGCCACGCGCGCTCAATAGCAAGCCGGGCCTGCTCGCCAAGCGCGGCATCGCCCTGGTCCAGCCAGAGCAGCACATGGGTGTCGAGCAGGATCAGCGCTCCGACTCCCAGGGTGTATCTATGGGGCTCATTACGTCGCCAGCCAACTCGATATCGCCACGGTGTAACCCGAACAACGTCTCCGGGCGCTGCTCGAGCGGAGCGAGTTGCGCCACCGGCACCCCGTTCTTGGTGATGATGATGGGAACCCCGGTGGCAGCCACCTCATCCATGAGCTGAAGACAACGCGCCTTGAATTCAGATGCTTTCACGGGAAGTGGACCGCTACTGTAGTGACCATGGTCACGATCATAGTCATTCCGGGTGAAGTGAGCAATCCCTGGCTCAGCAATCCATTCGCACGCCCTTCGCTGAAGAGCGCGGTCACCGCTGCCGGGCCATCGCCCAGGCGTCCACATATTCACCGTCACGAAACGCATACCCAAGAAGCCGGCCTTCCTTGAGGAAGCCTACGGACTCATAGAGCGCGATTGCATGGGCATTGTCCGCAAACACCGTAAGCTCCACCCGCCGCAGCTGCAGCCAGTTGTCTGCCACGTCGAGCAACGCAACCATGAGCGCTCGGCCAACTCCCTGCCCTTGCCAGGCATCGTGCACCGCCATGCCAATCGACGCCGCGTGACGCCGTCGCGGTCGCTGCTCCGGGTGCAGGCCGGCGCAGCCCACCACCTCACCTTCCGCCACGGCGACCAACTGATAGTGGTCCTCTGACGCACCGGCCTGCAGCCGTTGGCGCCACATGTCCTCGGATGGGTACGGCATCTGCAGCGTGCCGTGGATCACACGCGGCTGCTGGAACAGTCGGCAAAAAGATGGGTAGTCTTCCGGCTCCCGGCGCCGGATGGTGTATGCGTCAGACATAAAAAAACCCTCGTTTGGCAGCGCCGCGGGAGGGTCTTCTCTCGTGGCGCCGCGGTTTCGGCTGCCACGTTTGTCTCAATCGAACAGAACGCTACGCAGCCCACCTCCAGTGGTGGACAGCCACGCACATCTGCTGCGTTGTTGCGTTGAATACGGCGATCATCCGGGGACTATAGCAGATCGCTTCCGGGACATCGTTCCGGGAACCGTACCACCCACCACGTATACTGTTGCGCATCTTTCGAGCACTCCAATCATGAACGGACTCAGCACCCGCGTGCTAAACACGTGGGAGGAAGTGGAAGACATCCACGCAACCTGGTCGGCGCTTCTGGGATCGTCGCGCGCCAATGCCATCTTTCTGACACCCGAGTGGGTTACCGCCTGGCGCGGCGCCATGCGTGGTATCGAGATCGCACCGCGTGTCATCGTCGTGGAGCACCCGCAGGACGGCACGGTGGGCATCGCGCCGTTCTACCTTGGCCAACTGCACCTGCTCGGCCGCATCCCTTATCGCATTTTGCGCATCATGGGCGACTACGCTACAGGCAGTGTATACAGCGACATCATCGCCGCTCCCGCGCACCAGCAGGCGGTGGAAGCGCAGGTGTTCGATGCCGTGCGAGGGCTGGACTGCGACGGCATGTGGCTACCCCATGTACGTCCATGGACTGGTGCTTCGCAAGCGCTGCGTCAAGCCGCCGACGCCGCCGGCATGCATGTGGAAGCGCGCCCGACCGAATTCTACGTATTCGAACTGCCCGACACGCTCGAGGCATACGAGGGGCGGCTATCGAAATCCACGCGCAAGGATTTCCGCCGTGCGCGCCGCAAGCTGATCGACGACGGCGGCGCCGAGGTACGGACCTGTGAGCAGCCCGAAGACGTGGAGTGCATGCTGCGGGCTCTGTTCCATCTCAGCGCCCTGCGCTGGGAGAGCACTGACGAGGTGGGCGTGTTCGAGCGCAAGCCCAGAGAGGCAGAGTTCTACCGTATGTTCGCACCCTGCGCACTCCAGCGTGGCTGGCTGCGGCTATTGACACTCAACGTCGACGGTCAGCCGGTGGCTGCCGAATATGGCTACCGGTACGGGAACAGCTATCTGGCGCTGCAGGCAGGCTACGATGCGAGCGGCCCGCCGGGCAGCGGCAAGGTGTTGCTCAACCAGGTGATTGCCAGGGAGATCGACGCCGGCACTGCCGTGTTCGACCTGCTGGTGGGAGATGCGTCGTACAAGAGCAGCTATGGTGCGCAGGAGCGACACTGTCAGGAGCTGTTCATACTCAAGAAGCGCCTGAAAACCCTGCCGCTGCGTCTCGGCCACGTGTGGCCGCGAGGCCATTATCTGGCGATGACCCACCCCGAATTGGACGGCTAGCAACCAGAGGCTGCCAGGCTTAACCGGGCCATTCATGTGTTTCGCTCCCGATTTCCCCTTCCTACTCAGAAACAGCGTCGTGTGAAACCACACAGAGCTTGTTTCCTTCCGTATCGCGGAAGTATGCGCCATAGTAGTTCTGATGGTACTCAGGTCTGATTGCAGGTGGCCCTTCAGATGTCCCACCATGAGCGAGCGCGACAGCGAACGCTCGGTCCACATCCACACGATCGCGCGCAAGAAGTGCAATCATCTGCCCGTTTCCGACATCGTGGGCCCGCCCATCGTAAGGCACGCCAATCAGGAACAGCGGCCGGCTCCCATCCGATTTCTGCCATCCTGCCCAAGGGCGCTGCCTTTCAACAAACCGGAGCTCATATCCAAGGGTGCGCATCAGTTGCTGGTAAAACGCAAAGGCCCGCTCAAAGTGTGCAACCCCAAGAAAAGTATGCGAAATCACAGGACGCCCCTTGCGTACACATGACCCTAATCAAGACCTTTTTTACCTATTCCCGTTCCGGCACACCAACCAATTCAAATAGTCAGAGGTTTTCGTGCAGGACTTCCTCGATCGGAATGGGGGCCCCGCTGTACTTCATACCCAGCTGCGAAACGAGCTCGGGGAGCACCGGATCGTCCGAGCCAACTCTGCCGAAGAAGACAACAGTGGCGATTGATACGCTGGTCGAAGGTGTGCAGATTACGATGGGCGGCTAGCAGCACCTGCGGCTGACCGGCTCACTCGGGCAGCAATTCTCCGGACCCGCCAAACTCCTTCGGCAGATCACGATATTTCGGCAACCCGTCGGGTACCGACATCGTCCGCTCGCCGTAAAACACATGCAGCGCCCCTTCGTGCTGCACGCCCTGCACAACGTTCAGATAGACATCTACCAGCCCCATACCCGGATGCTCTGAGAAAACATGCCCGCCACACTCGCGGCAGAACTTGCGGTGGCTGGCCTCTGTTTTCGCAAACGACCCGAGCTTGTCTGCCCCTGCCGTAACCTGCACCGCATCCGGCGCCCACAGGCTGAAGGCGTTGACCGGCGCTCCTGCCCAGCCGGCGCAATCCGTACAGTGGCAAAAGCCCATCACATTGGGCGCTCCTGTTACGGTGAATTGCACAGCGCCGCAGAAGCAGGCGCCTTGATGTGTATCGGATTGATGTGTATCGCTCATCGTAACTCTCCGTCAGATCGCAACACCGAACCTACTATCATGCCGACCGTGCTGGCAATCAACCCACTGAACTGCGCAGGCAGCGTGGCATCCGGGGCCACCAGCTCGAACCCTATCCACACGCTCAGGCCCAGTATGACCGATAGTCCTCCGCCCAGGTTGCTGGCCCGTTTCCAGAACAATCCCGCGACCAGCGGCACGAACGCGCAGGCCATCGTCACCTTGTAGGCATTTTCGACCATGGTGTGAATGCTGGTTTGGGACTGCGCGGACCAGAGGGAATAGGCCACGACGCCCAATGCAAACAGAACAACGACAACGCGTGTGAGCCGAAGGAGACCTGCATCGGTGAGCGTCTGCGCCGGCAGAAACTCCCTGATGACATTTTCCGAGATGGTCACCGCAGGCGCCAGCAGGGTGCCGCTGGCAGTGCTCATGATGACGCTGAGCAG
>JAUIED010000326.1 GCA_030428905.1 Gammaproteobacteria bacterium | reverse complement strand
ATGGTAAGTGCGCACCGCCCAACTGGTATCGGCGCGCTCCCAGAACAGGCACTTCAACCACCAGTAGGGCACGTGCAACGCGTGCGCCCAATGCCGTGCTTCCAGGGTGAAGTCGCGGGCGCTGACCGCTTGTGTGAGCTCCTTTGTGCGAAAGATGCGCACATGCCCGCCGGGTACTTCGTGGTAAGCATCGGACAGCTTCCAGCACACCCACTCGGGAAAGAAACGCGGCACGCTCACGCTGATGCGGCCACCGGGCTTGAGCACCCGACGTATCTCCCCCAGAACCGACTCGTAGTCCGGGATATGTTCGAGCACCTCAGAGCAGATCACCACATCGAAGGTGTGGTCTGCGAATGGCAGGATGAGGCCGCTGCCGCGCACCAGGCCGAGCGAGCGGGAGGTATCTTCCGGGTCGACGAACTCGGCGAAACGTTCTTGGGTGGTGTTCAGATCGTTGCTGGACAGATCCAGCCCCACCACCTGCACCGGTGCTGCCAGGTAAGCGAGGATACTGTGCCTGCCCTCGCCGCAGCCGAGATCGAGGATCTTTTCGCCGGGTTGCAGCGCCAGACGGCCCAGATCGATGGTCTGCAGGCTCATGCCATCACCGTGCGGTAGTGTGCCGTCATTCGCTCTGCTGCCCGTTCCCATGAGAACTGCTCGCAAACCCGCGTGCGCCCTGCTTCAGCCAGCGCCTTGCGCCGCGTTTCGTTACGCAGCAACTCGGCAAGCCCGTGGGCGAGGGCATCTGCAGACTTCGCCGGCACGATCACGCCGGCGTCGCCCACCACCTCGGGCAGCGCGCCGCCGTCGGTGCTCACCACCGGCACGCCACACGCCATGGCTTCCCCTGCGGGCAGGCCAAAACCTTCGTATTCCGACGGTACCACGCACACGCTCGATTCCGCGTAGAGCTCTACGAGGGCTGCGTTGCTGATGCCCGTGTGCACCTCGATGTGCGGCCACAGGCCAGCGGCGTCGATGAGCCGTTCGGTCTTGCCACCCGGTTTCGGACGGCCGATGAACACCACCTTGAGGTCTGGAAACTCGACCACCAGGCGCGCGATGGCGGGGATCAGATGCTGCGTGCCTTTCAGCGGCTGGTCGGCGCTGGCCGTGGTGATGATCTGCCGCGGTTTGCGCATCACACCCGGCAATGGCCGAAACTCCTCGGTGTCGATGCCGTTGGGAATCACTGTGATGCGCGCCTCGGGTATGGCGAAGGCTTGGGCGATGTCGCGTCGGGCTGACTCGCTCACGGTGACGATGTGGCGCAGGTTGCGCGCCACGCGCTTCTGCATGCGCAGGAAATGGTGCCAGCGGCGGATGCCCAGCCGCTCCACAAAGCCGTTCGCATGCGCCAGCGCAATGTCCCGATCCCAGGTGATGGGATGGTGAATGGTGTTGGTTAGTGCGAATCCCTGCGTCTGCAGGTTCAACAGTGCGCTCGCCAGGCACTGATTGTCGTGGATGATATCGTAGCGCGACCGGTTCGCAGCAAGGTGTGCCTGCAGCCTCCGGCCGAATGTATAGGGTTCCGGAAATCCTCCCGTGGCCATGGATGCCCACTCGAAAAGGTCGGTGGCGCTGGTCAGATGCTGCGCTCGCAGGGCGGTAATGTGGTTCTCGGCCGCGTAGAGATTGAGTCCCGGTAACGGCACCAGATTCACGCCGGCATCCAGGTGCGGGTACGGCTCGCCAGAGATGACGTCCACCTGATGGCCGAGCTGCGCCAGGGCGCGAGACAGGTACTTGATGTACACCCCCTGACCACCGCTGAACGGGTTGCTGCGATAGCCGCACAAGGCAATCTTCAGCGGCTCGGCGGTACTGGTTAACGGCGCGGCAAGCTCGGCCGTGGCCATCGGCACATCCCCAATCGATCATTCTTGTTGCCCGCGTTCTACGCGCGGGAGGCCGGATAGTACGCGAGTGTGTCGCTCGGTAACAGTTTGCCTGTCAGGCGAAGCGCACCAGCTTTGCCCTCAGGCGAAGCGCACCAGCTTTGCCCTCAGGCGAAGCGCAGCAGTTGGGCTACGTCGCCTGGGGGTGCTGAGGAAGTGTCTGTGTGCAGATGCAGCGACAGATTGGCTATCCACTGCTGGCCTGCCTGGGTTTTGCCGAGGCACTTAAGTCCCTCGCCGACGTGGGGGCGCACCTGGCTTTCGAAAAACTCCGGAAAGCGCACGCGCAGCTCGCCGGCATTGGCGAAGCCCTGGCGCTCCACCTCGCCAGTCTCGAGGAACTCGGCGAATAGACGGGGCAGCTTTTTCAGGTAGAGCGGATCTGCCATCTGCCCGAGCAGATCGGCGGCGCGCACAATGGCTGCCAGGGTATCGACCTGACGCAGGCCGGCCTGACGGGGAACGGGAAAGCGTGTGGCTTCGATGTAGCCCTGCACTACGGAGACGTCCACAGTGCTTGTGTCTGCGAAGCGCTCCTCTACATACATGCAGCCTCGGGTGACGTGATATGGCGTCATGAAGGCGTCCGTACAGCCTCCCGGCGGGGTGATCCGGTTTCCGGAAGTGTCCACCAGACACGATGCTGCGCTGTCGTCTGCCAGCAGGTCTCGCACGTAGCCGATGTCGTGAAAAAGCATGGCGGTGACGGCGTGAAGCCAGTCTTCGGCGTCTAGGTCGCCGACGCCGATCTGGCGGCCGCGCAGCATCGTCTGACCCACGTCGGTGACCAACATGGTGTGTTGTACATCGTGGTAGGGACAATCGCAGCCGAGCAGTATTTCGAGCGCGCTGCGTGCCGAGGCTTCGAGGAAGACACCGTACGCGTTCGGCGCGGCAGGGAATGCCTCACGAAACGTGCTGGACGTGTAGGTCACGAAG
>JAUIED010000325.1 GCA_030428905.1 Gammaproteobacteria bacterium | reverse complement strand
ACGAGGACTTCGAGCCGATGACCTCCATGTGGCCGCTGGCGGACGCCAAGCTTGCCGTATACCGCGAGAACCGCACCATTCTGCTCGAGCGGTTGGAGGCCAACCTTGGCGCCCATCGCGATCGGTTCCACTGGACGACTCCGGAGGCCGGCTTCTTTTCCGTGTTCACGTTTCTTGATGGACGCACGCGCACGGATGAGGCATTCATCGAACGACTGGTCTCCGACCATGGCGTGGTGGCGATCCCCATGCACGACTTCTACCCGCGCGATGCGCGCCAGCGCGATCCTGCGGCGGGCCTGAACCAGTTGCGTCTGTCCTTCTGTTTTTCCGAGAGCACAGGCGAGGAGCGGCGGCGGGATCTGGCCGAGGCGGTGGATGCGTTCTGCGGCGCGGCGCTCGCCGGATGACTGAATCTGTGCGTCGTGCGCCCTGGGCGCTGGCTATCCTCATGGCGGTGCTCGGCGTGCTCTACACGGTGCAGGGCTTCGAACTGGCCAGTCTCGGCGGATCCACCTACTTCCTGGTGGCGGGGCCTGCGCTTGTGGTCCTTGCGTTGATGCTGGTGCAGCGCAACGCGCTCGTACTCTGGCTCTTCGCCGTGCTGTACGGCACATCGTTTGCGTGGGCACTGTTCGAAGTGGGTCTCGACCTCTGGGCGCTTCAGGTGCGGTTGAGCTGGCTCACGGGGTTTGGTTTGTGGCTGCTGTTGCCGGGCTTGCGCCGCAAGCTTGGAAGTGAGGATGCGACCTGGCGGCCCGTGTTGGCTGGCGTTGCCTTCGTGGCCGGTTTCATGTGGTTGGCGGCGGCGCGATATGGCGATGAAGCGCTGCCGTTGGTAGAGCGCCACGGCACAGTCGCCGCCCAGCAGCCCACCGGCGGCTGGCTGCATTACGGCAACAGCAACGGCGGGACGCGATTCGCCCGGGTAGACGACATCACTCCGGCGAATGTCGCGGGCATGAAGGAGATCTGGCGCTACCGCACGGGTATCGAAGGCGTGTTCAAGGCGACACCCATCCAGGTCGGCGACTTGCTCTACACCTGCGCTGCGCTCAACGTCATCATCGCGCTCGATGCGGAGACAGGGGAGAAGGTTTGGCAGTTCGACCCGGACGTGCAGGCGTTGGATTTCTCCTTCGCGAAGAACTGCCGCGGCGTGACCTATCACAAGGCACCGGATGCATACACCGGGCAGTGTCCGGAACGCATCATCACCGCCACCACCGATGCTCGCCTGCTGGCGGTTGACGCGCACACCGGCCAACCGTGCACGGACTTTGGCGACAACGGCGCCGTCAGCCTGCTGCCCGGTATGGGTGAGGTAAAGCCTGGCTTCTACTTCGTAACTTCACCGGCCACCATCGCCCGCGGCCGCGCCATCGTAGGCGGCTGGGTGATGGACAACCGCGAGGTGGGTGAGCCCTCCGGCGTGGTGCGCGCCTATGACGTGCTGACCGGCGCATTCTCCTGGGCCTGGGATATGGGCCGGCCTGGGGTGAATACGCAACCGGAGGCTGGCGAGTTCTATACCCGCGGCACGCCCAACGTCTGGAGCATGACGAGTTTCGACGAGGCGCTGGGCCTGCTCTACCTGCCCACAGGTAACGCCACGCCGGACTACTTCGGCGCGCATCGTTCGGAGGCCGCGGAGCAGTTTGCAAGCTCGGTCGTGGCACTCGACATCGAAGACGGCTCTCTGCGGTGGTCGTACCAGACCGTGCATCATGACGTGTGGGACTACGACGTGCCCTCGCAACCGGTGCTGGCAGATCTTCCACAAGCAGACGGCTCCGTGCTGCCGGTGGTCATTGCTGCCACCAAGCGCGCGGAGATTTTCGTGCTCGACCGGCGCACCGGTGAGCCGGTATTCGAAGTGCGGGAAGAGGCCGTGCCGCAGGGTGCTGCTGAAGGCGACTGGCTGTCGCCGACACAACCCATGTCGGTGGGCATGCCCAACTTCCGTACGCCCGACCTTGCCGAATCAGATACCTGGGGCATCACCCCGTGGGACCATTTGTGGTGCCGCATCGAGTTCAACAAACTGCGTTACGACGGCCACTTTACACCGCCGTCGGTGGCCGGATCTCTGCAGTATCCAGGCAACGCCGGCGGCTTCAACTGGGGGAGTGTGGCGCTGCATGAAGACCTTCAGCTCCTCGTGGTGAACCCACTGCTCATGCCGAACAGAGTGCACCTCATCCCGCGGGAGGACGTGCCGGAGCAGCACTATCAGGAACAGCTCGGCACTCCGTATGCGGTGACGAGCCGGCCGTTTCTGTCGCCGGTGATGGCGCCGTGCATGCGCCCGCCCTATGGGCTGCTAGCGGTAATCGATCTGCAAACGCAGCAGCTGCTCTGGCAGCGGCCGGTAGGCGACATCGAAGTGGGGGTGAATATCCCAATGGGGTTACCGCAGCTATCCGGCACGGTGGTCACCTCCGGCGGCATCATTTTCCACGCAGCGACCATCGATCAGACGGTACGTGCGGTTGACCTGCGCACGGGCGAGGAGCTCTGGCGTCAGGATCTGCCGGCCACCTCGGAAGCCACGCCGATGAGCTACCGCGCACCGAAGAGCCGCAGGCAACGCGTCATCGTGCAGGTGCCTGCAGGCGGCATGCTCGCCTTCGGCGAGCCGGAACCCGGTGGTGGCTATGTGATCGCCTACGGCCTGGAGTGAGCACATGGATCTGACCGCACTGGCACTCGCCTGGGTTCTGCATGGAGCCGCCGCCACCTGCTACCTCGGCCCGCTGGCGGAACAGACGCAGCACACCGCGACCTACGGGATTGGAAGAACGCCTGACCCCGAGCGCCTCGCTGCCTGGGACATCGATGTTTCGCCCGAC
>JAUIED010000093.1 GCA_030428905.1 Gammaproteobacteria bacterium | reverse complement strand
CTGGCAGATCGTGCCGGCAACAAGCAGTTGCGCTTGAGGACAGCAGCTCAGCACCTGGGGCCACACGGTCTCGAGAAACCATTGCATCGACTGCACATTGATCGGATTGTCTGCGCCGAGATACAGCAGACGCTGCCCTCCTGTTGGCAAAGACTCGCTGGCAAGATCCACCGCGTGGCCGACAACGGTGACACGACGGCCGCCAAGCGCCTGGTAATACTCCGCTTCGTGCGCCTGAATCGCGATGACAACATCTGCACGCGCCACCGCGCGCGCCTCGTTCCGCCGGCTGGTGGAGTACCACTGGGGCTGCATACCTGCATCGAGATAGAGCCTGTAGCGATCGCCGAACACGTCGTGGGTGTCCAGCACCTTGAGGACATGCTCCGGAAACACCGCAAAGGCACGGGAGCAAAAGACATATTCCACCAGCACTGCATCAAAGGCATGCTCAGCGTGCAGTTGCGCAACCCGCGCATCCGCATCATCGGGCCACCAGTCGTCCAATCCCCATTGATAGCCAGCGTTCAATCGCAGGCGGCGCAGCCACCGCATGATGCGTGCGCGACGCCTGCCCGCCCTGGGCAAGCTGTAGGGATGAGTGTGATAACGATCACCAAACGCACTGCGCATGGCGGTCGCGTCGCCGACCTCGCGCTCGACGTGCAAGAGGTGTACTTCGTGACCGAGCGCATCCAGCGACGTCAACATTTCCAGCACCCGCGCCCGATTTCCGCCTGAGGTAGGAAACGGCGGCGTCGGCGAAACCATGAGGATCTTCAATGACTCAGGTCGACATCCTTGATACAGAGCCAATGTTAATGGAAAAGGACGGCTACTCCGACCCGCAGGTTGTGGCGTTCATCTCAGCACGTGCAAAAAGTGCAGGTGCCTTTCGTACTGCTGTAACACGTCGTGCAGTAACTGGTCGGTGTTCCAGCCCATCACGTCGTAGTCCTGGCCGCCCTCGTTGAGGTGCACCTCGGCGCGAAAGTAGGCTGCCCCATCCGGGGCAACATGCTCGCGACAGGCGACGCGATAGGTAAAGTCGATCTCTTCACCATGCAGCACGTCGAGACTCGCGCCCTGCTCGTCGATGAAAGCTCGGGTGGTGAGACCGTGCACCTCGAGTTCTGCAGCGAATCGCCGCAGTGCCGGCTCCACCACGGCTTGGAGAAACTGCTGCACAGAGGCCTGTGTAGGATAGTCCAGAAGATTGGCCAGCCGTGCTCGCCACTGCTCCCCTTCTACATGCCCCGCTGGCACTGCCACGCTGGGGACCTGCGTCAAACGCTTGGCGTGATCGACAGAGAGCGCTCTCAAGAATCCCCATATCGCCACCAGCAGCACCAGCGAGAACGGCAGCGCCCCGGCAATGGCAGCCGTCTGCAACGCCGACAGCCCCCCTGCAAGCATCAGCACCGTAGCCACTGCGCCCACCATACCCATCCAGAACACACGCCGGAGCATCGGCGTATCGTCACGACCGTGCGACGACAGCATGTTCAGCACCATGGCACCGGAGTCGGCAGAGGTGACGAAAAAGACCATCACCATGACGATGGCGATGCCGGAAAGTACACCGGAAAGCGGGAACTGCTCGAAGAACTGAAACAGCGCCACCGATTCATCCAGTTGCACCGCCGCGGCAAAGGCAGCGTCTCCCTGATCCAGAATCAGCGAGATGCCGGAGTTGCCGAATACCGTCATCCACAGCAACGTGAACAGCGTTGGTGCAGCCAGCGCGCCGAGCACAAACTCCCGCAAGGTACGTCCGCGGGATATGCGGGCAATGAACAGGCCGACGAATGGCGCCCAGCTGATCCACCACCCCCAGTAGAAGATGGTCCAGCCGCCGATCCAGTCTGTGGGCTCGTACGCATACAGGTTGAATGTCTTGCTGACGATGTCGGCGAGATATGAGCCGGTGTTCTGCATGAACGCCTGCAGGAGATAGACCGTCGGGCCGAGCAGCAGAACGCCGATCAGCAGCAGCACCGCAAGCGCGATATTGATCTCCGACAGGCGTTTGATACCGGCATCCAACCCCATCACCACCGACACCGTGGCCAGCAACGTTGTCACCAGAATGAGCACAACCTGCACGGTGCTGCTACGCGGCACATCGAAAAGGTAATTCAGCCCCGAATTGATCTGCTCTACCCCGAAGCCAAGCGAGGTTGCCACACCAAACGTGGTGCTCAGGATGGCGAAGACGTCCACCGCCGTACCGATAGGCCCGTGCGCGCGCTCACCGATCAGCGGGTATAGCGCTGACTTCAGGGTCAATGGCAGCCCGTGACGATAGCCGAAATAACCGAGTATCAGAGCGACGATGGCGTAGGTCGCCCAGGCGTGAAAGCCCCAGTGAAAGAAGGTCAGCTTCATCGCTTCGCGAGCGGCAGCGACGGTGCCGCCGTCGCCGTGTGGTGGCACCAGGAAGTGCATCACGGGTTCCGCCACACCAAAGAACATGAGGCCTATCCCCATACCCGCAGCGAACAGCATGGCGAACCAGGAGATGAGCGAATACTCCGCTTCGGCGTGATCCAGCCCCAGTTTGATCTCCCCGTAACGGGTGAGCGCCACGCCGATGGTAACGACGAGAATGATGGCTACAACCAAAACGTAGTACCAACTGCCGTTGACGATGATGCCGGACTGGAGCCCACTGAACACGCGGTCCGCCTGCTCCGGCATCAACGCTGCCGTGCCAACGGTGATCACCAGCAAAGCAGCCGCCAGGTAGAACACCGGTTTGTCCAGCGGCGCGGAGTTTGGATCAGGTGTCATGTGTCGTGCCCCTCCAATGCAGCCTGCAACGGACCGAGCCACGGTTCGAAGTGCTTCCACTGCTCCACGCTGTCCCGAAATATAGGCTGGCGCACCTGTTCGGAACTGGGGGTGCGCACGCTGCGCTCTGTCTCGTAATAGCGCAGGCAACCAGCCTCGAACGGCAACCCGCAAAAGTCGAGCAGGCGACGAACCTGCCCCTCCAGGTTCGCCACCACATCTTCGTGACGCACACGCAACACGAAACCCGGAAGCACCTCGTCCCAGTGCGCCATGAGCCGCTCATAGTCCCGGTAGTAGCGGCCGATATCCTGGAGGTCATAAGAAAACTCCTGCCCTTCTGCGAACAACTGCTTGTAGCCGCTGAAACAGCAGGCCATCGGCTCACGGCGCGCATCAATGATTCGAGCGTTCGGCAGCATCAGGCGAATCAGGCCGATGTGGCGAAAGTTGTTGGGCATCTTGTCGATGAAATGCGGTGCACCCCGCCGATGGATACGCGTGTCTTCGATATAGGCCTCACCAAAAGCACGACAGTCCGCCTGGCTCAGATGCGCGAGCACATGTGGATAGCCAGGTCGCTTGCCATCAAACCTACGCCGCCGCAGACGCTGCGCCAGCGAAAGCACATTCGGCAGCTCCAGCGTTCCATCCACCTGACTGTGCGAAGAGAGAATCTGCTCAAGCAGCGTCGACCCTGCACGCGGCAATCCGACGATAAAAATCGGATCACTGCTTTCGCAGCCCCACCGCCGCCGCGCCGCAAAAAAATCTTGCCCGCAGATTGCGCGGGTGTGCGCGAATTCCTCTGCCATACTCGCCGCATCGTAACGGCTTGCCGCACGCTTCAAGCGATTGCCCTGCTCGTAGAACTCGAAAGCCTGGCTGTAGTCACGGCGATCTTCGTGGGCTTTGCCAAGAGCGAAGCTGAGGTAGGACTGATCTGCCTGCGCAAGATCCGCCTGCGCATGCAATGCGCGCATAGCCGCCAGCTCATCCTCGGAGAAACGGTATGTCTTCAGGTTGCTGAGCGCGTAGTACGCCTCACCGTGCCGAGGCTGCGCAATCAGCGCGCGGCGGTAGCTGGCAACGGCTTCCTTTGTGCGCCCGCATGTCTTTAGCGCATGCCCACGAGTCGTGAGGGTAACCGCATCGTCCGGCATCTTTTCAAGCACTGCTTCCAGCAGTTCCAGCGCGCCGTCGTATTCCCCCATCTGCATGTGCTCCACCGCGCACAGAGATTGAAACCGGGGGTTGTCCGGCGCACTCGCCAACAGCGCCCGCGCCTGCTTCAAGGCGGCCTCGAACTTCTGCCGTTTGCGCAGCACGTTGACATAGTCGATGCGCGCTTCCACATGTCCAGGCTCGAAAGCAACCGCGCTCTCCAGCAGAAACTCAGCGTCCTCCAGCACTCCGAGGCGAACGCCGATATCTGCGAGGATGCGCATGCCTTCCACATGATCCGGGTGTTCCTGCAAAAAGCGCCGACAAAGCGCCTCTGCTCGCGCAAGCTTGTTCTGCGCGGCAAGATCCAACACCGCGACCAGCGCCTTCGGCAACGAGCGCAACCGATCCAGTTGCGCCTCGGCATAGATCAGCTCCCGCTGCCGGCCGCTACCCTCGAGCAACTGAATCTGTGCTTCGAAACTTGCACGCAGGGCAGTATTCAGCTGTCCAGCACGCTGATAGGCGGCAAGCGCCGCCGCCGGCTTGCCAAGGGCCTTGAGCAAGTGCCCCCGCTCCTGGAACGCCCGCCCATCCAGCGGCGACAATGAAATCAACGTATCTACGCGGTGCGCAGCTTCCTCCAGAGCGCCGCCGTAACGCAGCGCCACGACCTGCAGGTAGAGCGCATCGACATGCTCCGGTGCCGATTCGAGAAATGCCGCCAGCTCCCGCAGGGCGACGCCGAGCGCGCCCGCCGCAATGTTCGCGCGCACGCGCCCGAGGGCCACCTCAGCGGCATCAGCCGCCTGAACGTCCAACGCGGTTCAGAAGTCGAACGACACGCGCAGCCCTACAGTGAGGGGCCGCGCATAAGCGATGCGCTGCCGATCGTTGACGTAGTTCCGGGACAGCTCGGCCTCTTCATCGAACAGGTTGTCGATAAACAGTTCACCCGACCAGGTGTCCGCGGTCAGACCAAAAGTGATCCCCGCCAGAAACCAGCCGTCGATCTCGTCGTTGTTGATGACGACGACATCGCTCTGCGCCTCTGATGAGAACGACACATGCGGCATGACGTGCATCGTCATACCGGAATCGAGGTACCACTCGTAGCGCGCCCGCAGGTTGCCCTGAAAAGTAGGTGCAAAGGCCAGCTCGTCACCCTTACGCACGTCGTTGGTCGGTGTGAGCACGCGAGTGACCTCCGTGTCGAGTACCGAGAAGGCACCACTGATGGTCAGATTCTCGCTGGCGTTCCAGATGAAGTCGCCTTCCATGCCTAGAATCTCAGCGTCCGCCGCATTGTCAGAGAAGAACAGGTTGACGATGCTCGGATCGAAGATCGTGGTCTGCAGGTTTTCCACCTCGACGTAGAACACGCTGCCGTTGAACCGCAGCGTGCGGTCCAGCAGATCGAGCTTCCAGCCGGCTTCGAGGTTCACCACGTCATCGGTATCGAGCGCAAACGGCACGGTGTACCCGTTCGGCCCCTGCGCGCCGCCGGGGCGGTTCAACAGACCAGGTCGGAAACCTTCCGACCAGGTGCCGTAGAACATCAGGTCGTCGGTTGGCCGCCAGCTCACGCTGAACTTGCCGATCACGCCATCGGTTTCGGCAGAATCCGGCGCCCGCAAAGCGCCGCGTACCGCTGCCGGTGTGGCGGGGTCATTGATGTCTGCAACCGTGTACGTGATGTGATCCGCCGGGTCGCAGCTGCCCCTGAAGGTCACCTGACCGTCGCCGTTGTAGATGTCACTGATGTCGGTGCCAAAGGCATTGACGTCGGCGGCAGAGAAAGAGTTACAGAAGGAACTGTTGGCGCTTCCGTCAAAGTCGACTTCAATGTCGTACCAGCGCGCGCCGGCGGTCACCGACCAGGCTTCGTTGATGTCCCATGTGACCTCGCCGAATACACCTTTCTGCTCATCGGTGCGGCGCACGTCGTTGCGGAAAATCACACCCGCCGGGAACGGTCCTGGGTCTGAGCTGAACCCCGTGGGAAATGGGAAGTTGGGTTTGAATGGGCCAAATGGCTGCGCGGCGATGGACCCGGGATAGGTAAAGTCGTTGCGCTCGAGAAGCTCGAGGTCGCTGTAGTACACACCGCCCGTGAAACGCACGGACAGCTCCTCCGGCGTGGTCACCCGGAACTCGTGCGACCAGACATCCGTCTCCGTGGTGGAATCCACCCACAGATTCGGCGCCTGACACACGCCGCTGGGCGCTGCCGCCCCCGGGTACGTCACTGAGCCGTCGCAGATGTAGTACGGCAGGTACTGACCTACGAACAGATAGTCGGTGTAGTCGACAATCTGGTCGGTTTCTCGGTCGGTGAAAGCACCGGTATAGAGCACGCCGAGCGCACCTATGCGACCTTCGATGGTCCAGTTGGTGTTGGTGAATTCGTCCTCTATCTCATCGTCCGTGTAACGCTGGATCTCCATGTCGCCGAGGTTCGGGTCGGTATAAAACACACCGTCCGCATCGAGCTGCTGCTGCATCACCGATGCCTGCACGCTCCAGTCTTCGTTGATGTCGAACAACGCGCTGAGCCGTCCGCCCTGATAGTCGGTTTCGTTGACGTCGTCCTCCACCCGGGCATTGGCGTCGAGGAAGGTCACGCCGCTGAGATCTGCGCCGGCCTGGAAGCCGGCCCGTGCGCCAACCACCTCGCCGTTGGAACGCACGACACTGCCTGAACGAAAGCGCGCGCTTTCGGAGGCGTTGCGCGTGCCTGCCACCTGGTCGATATAGCCGCCCTGGCGATCCTTGTAACCCACCGCGCGAATGGCAAAGCGATCGCTGAATGCCACATTCAGCACCGCTTCGAGCTTACCGCTGGGGTCGCCGTCTTTGGTGTAAGAGGTGCCGAGGTCAACACTACCGTAGGTTCCCGTGGGGTCAGGACGGTTGGTGATGAGCCGCACGTTGCCGGCCTGTGAGCTGGCGCCGAACAAGGTGCCCTGTGGTCCGGACAGCACTTCGATTCGGTTGAGGTCGGCTGCGTAGACATCGAGGTTGCGTCCCGGCTGCGCCAGAGGTTGTTCATCGAGATAGAAGGCGACGTTCGGTGCAAGTCCGGCGACGCCCGCGGTCGTCAGGTTTGGCGTGGTGGATGCCAGACCTCGTATATAGATGGTGTTCTGTCCGGGGCCGGCGCCGCCCGCGGTCACACCCGGCAGTTGGATCAGATAGTCCTCGAAATTGCTGATGCCGAAATCATCCATGGCATCTTCGGTGAGGGCCTGTACGGCGACGGGCACATCCTGCAGGGGAACCGCGCGCTTGGTTGCCGTAACGATGACCTCCTCGATCGGCCTGGCATCCTGCGCACCACTCTGGGCGGCGGTGCTTGCGGCGATCGCCGCGACGACAGCCTGGTTGAGTTTGGTCCTTTTGAACTCCACTATCTCACCCCACATTCATTCGTTTGCTATTCATTTAAATTCAACGAATTTCAACGTAGACACTGGATATATTCACGTATCCACGCGAAAAACGGCGCGAATACTATCTGAACCCATGTGAATTTGCATCGTATACATTATATTTTCCTCCCCAAATCCTTTAGATGGCATAGATTTTGGATCGAGACGACAGAGAAACAATCTTTAGGGAGCATAGAAACCGGCTAAGCACCGGCGATCACTCGCCACCCGCATAGCCCGAATGCAGTGCTCGTCGTACCATACGCAACCCAATTGATAGCAACGGGCAATGCGGCCATGGATCAGGAAGCACAGGTGCTCACCAGCCTGAGGCAGATCATTCGCGCGACGGATCTTCACTCCCGGCAGCTGAGCAAGGATGTGGGGCTCACCGCGCCCCAGTTGTTGATCCTGCAGGCCATCAAAGACCTGGGGGCGGTGTCCATTTCCCGCCTGTCCAGCGAAGTCAGCCTCAGCCAGGCGACGGTCACCAGCATCATGGACCGCCTGGAGCAACGCGGGCTGGTCAGCCGTCACCGCAGCGAGCAGGACAAACGCGTGGTGCACGCAACGCTTACGAGCACCGGCGAGACGAAGGTGCGCGAGGCGCCGAAGCTGCTGCAGGACGTCTTCAGCAGCCGCTTCGCAACGCTCGAGGATTGGGAGAAATCCCTCATCGTCGCCGCATTCCAGCGGGTGGCAAGCCTCATGAACGCGGAGAACATCGACGCCTCTCCCATGCTGCACGTCGGTGTGGCCGATGCCCAGGGCGGGCTGACGGAAGCCGGATGAACAAACGCCTCTTCGTATCGGACCTGCACCTGGAAACCGTGGACTCACCGCAGTATCGCGGCCTGTGCTGGCTGCTCGACCAGCACCCTGAGCACGATCTCTATCTGCTCGGCGACATCGTCGAGCTGTGGATCGGCGACGATGACGACGCGCCGCTGGCGACAGCGCTGCGGGATCTGCTGCGGTCACGGCAGGCGGCTGTCTACCTGATGCACGGCAATCGCGATTTTCTATTCGGAGCCCAGTTCTGCGCTGATACCGGCGCCACACTGCTCGCAGATCCTCACCGTCTCAACGACGGCACCCTGCTCTCACACGGTGACGCACTGTGCACGGACGACGATGCCTACCAGCAGTTCCGCGCCATGGTGCGCGCACCGGCGTGGCAAGCGGACATACTGGCCAGGACCATCGAGGAACGCCGCGCTTTTGGTCAGGCGCTGCGCGAGCAGAGCCGGCAGACCAACGCCAACAAGGCCGCCAACATCATGGATGTGAACCCGGGCGCCGTATCTGATCTCATGCGCCAGCATCAGGGCAAACGCTTGCTGCACGGGCACACGCACCGGCCCGGAGTGCACTGGGAGGAGCGCCGCTACGTGCTCGGCGCCTGGGAGCGGTGCGGCTGGTACATCGAGCAGGATGGCGACACGCTCGCCCTGCACTGCTTCAGCCTGGCACCCCACTGTGGAAGCGAAACGCCGCATCCGGGCGCGTAACCAGCGACGCTTCGAGATCCAGCAACGAATCCAGGCGCTCCTGAATCGGCGTTTCGCTGAAGCGCTCGGCCAGGCCCAGATACACGCCGTAGTGACGCGCCTCCGACTCGCATAACCCAAGATAAAAGGCAGCAAGCTCCGCATCCAGCACCGGTGCCAGGCGCATGAAGCGCTCGCAGGAGCGCGCCTCGACTACCGCGCCCACCAGCAGCACATCGACAAGCCGCGCAGGTTCGTGATTGCGCACCCAGCTTCGCAGATCGCCGGCATAGCGGGCCGCGTCCACATGCCGATAAGCGATGCTGCGCTTGCGCATGATGCCGAGAACCTGTTCGAAGTGGCGCAGTTCTTCGCGGGCGAGCTTGGACATGCGCAGCAACAGCTCCGGATGGTCGGTGTAGCGGTAGAGAAGGCTGAGCGCGGTGCCCGCTGCCTTCTTCTCGCAGTTGGCGTGGTCGATGAGCAGCACATCGAGATGATCGGCCACCGCATCGAGCCAGGCATCCGGCGTCTCGCAGCGGAGAAATTCCTCGACCGGCTTCATGTCACTGGGCAGACACGCGGTAGCTGTGCTCGTAATGGGCCAACGCACGTTGATAGATATCTGCATCGATTTGCCGCAGCAGCGCCAACGCAGTCACCTGCTCGCCTCGGGCCGACAGACCAAATGCCTCGATCGGCTGCTCGCGACGCACGATACGGCGCAGCACTTCGTAGGCGAGCACTGGCCACGGCTCGTCCACGGGCAGGCCAAACCCTATCAGTACCTCCGCGAACCGCACCTGATCGACCACCTCCAATGCGCATCGAACGGTTTCCGCACGCAGCGCAAGCAACCGTTGCCACACCATATCTCGCTGATCTGTGTCATAACCGTTCCACTGCACGATTTCGTGCGCGTAACGCTTGCAGCCGCGACAGACGAGGTCGCCGTAGGTAGTTGAACAGATACCCACACAGGGAGTGGCGCGTTGCAGGGTTTTCACGCTGCCATTAGATCAAGTCAGCCATCGCGCATCAATGCGATGGCGCACCTGATCGTAACGTCAGCGGGTCGCGAAGGTCATCCGTAGTGCCAGACGCCGGAGACCGGCGCGTACTGCGTCGCTATCATCGGCGGCATCGGGATCGTAAAGCGCCGCTTCGAGCTGCTGCGCCAGTTGTTCGATGAGCGCCGACTCCACCCCGGCGTTGAGACCAGCGCGGCGTACGAACGCCCCGGGTGTTTCACCAGCCTGCCGCTGCAGGCCGAGACGCGCCGCCCGCGCCACGAATCGCTCATACAGGCGCACCGCCGGATGGCGGCTCTTCGGCCGGCGCCGCAGAAAGAGGATGCCACCGGTCAGACCGAGGCACAGCGCGCCGAGCACGAGCATGGTCAGACCCACACGCGCGGGCGTCAGATCGCCGAGCCAGCGGCTGAGAAACTGCTCCTGCACGCCGCCATCGAAGCCGACAACGAACATGTTCCAGTTGTGATCTACGGAATCGAACATGTAGAGCAGCCGACCCACCAGACCCTGCTCGCCGAACCGGGCATTGGTCAGCGCCGACAGCGACAGACGGTCCTGGGAAGACAGCGCCGCAGCAAGGCCCTGCTCCACACGCTCAGGCGCCACCGCGCCTGTGGGATCGAAGCGTTGCCAGCCCTGACCTTCGAGCCAGACCTCTGCCCACGCATGCGCATCGTACTGACGCACGACGATATGATCGGAGAGCGGATTGATCTCGCCGCCAAGGTAGCCGCCCACCATGCGCGCCGGGATGCCGACGCTGCGCATGGCGTAGACAAAGGCACTGGCATAGTGCGCGCAAAAACCGCTCCTGGTATCGAACCAGAATGCGTCCAGCCGCGCACCCTCCCCCAGCGCCGGAGGCTTGAGCGTGTAGGCATACGGTTCGGCACGGATGTGCTCGAGCAGGGCCTGCGCAAAACGTTGCTCGTCGCCCTCGCGCCGGTAGAGATCACGAGCAAATGCCGCCAGGCGCGGATTCTCATCCACATCCGGCAGATGCGTTTCGAGTGCGCGTTCCGCTTCCGAGAGCGCCAAACCGAAGCGCGCCCCGGGTGCCGAGCTCAGGCGATACCGCGTTACCGACAGCACCGGATCTTCAGTGATCAGGCGCATGTCCCGTGTGAGCCGAGCACGGTTGTCGAACTGCGTGGGCACGGCCAGGCCGTAGAGCCAGTTCTGCGCTGTCGGTTCGAGCATGACCTCATAAGCCCCCTGCTCCGCGGTACCGAGATGGATATCTGCACCGAACTGCGGCGGCGCCATGCGCCAGCGGCCGTTCTCGAACTGGTTGTAGACCACACCGCGCCAGTAGAGCTCGCGGTAGAACGGCGGCGGCCCGTCGTCGAACACCACTCGGAACGCCACCGCATCCGACTGCGTGAGCCCCGTCAGGTCGCCGGGCTCGATTTCCTCCTGCAGGCCGATGGGTGTGTTACCGGGCACCGGCACACTCCACAGCGGCATCACCCGGGGGAAGAACAGGAAAAGCACCACGGTCAGCGGCAGTGCCTGCATCATCAGCGACAGCGCCAGCCGCGCCGATGCCATGGGGCGCACCCGTGTGCGCATCTGGTTCAGACCTACCATGGCAGCGGTGACGATGATCACCGCAACAAACTCATACACCGCCACGAACAGGCTCTGATCGAACAGAAACTCGGCAGCGACCACGAAATAGGCCATGAAGATCACCACGTAGGCGTCGCGGCGTGACTTCATCTCCACCAGTTTGAAGCCGAACGCCAGCACCAGGAGCGATACGAAGGCTTCGAGGCTGAAACCGCCGGAACTCGACAGCACGACACCGACGCTGCCGCATACCACCAGCGCCGCTTTTACCGCACGCGACGGAAACGCCCAGCGGCCCTGATACACGAGCGTGCGCCAGCAGCCGCAGACGAAGCACACAACGATGATCCATGGAGAAAGCTGCATAGCGTGCGGAGCTACCACCGCTGCCTGTGCCACCATGAGCAGCGCCAGGGCATTGCGCGGAATCTGCGACTCGATGCCGGACGGTCTGCTAGTAGCCATACAGCGCCAGCTCCCGCAGCACGTCCTCGAGGTGCGCTTCACCCACGCCAGGCGCAATGCGCACGCGGCTCATGCCCATGTCCAGGCCGAACTCGCGGTCCTGCCGGCACGCCGTGAGGGCGTAGCCCGTCAGCCGCTGCAGACGCTCCTCCGTACCGCCGGGAACATCGTCGAAGCGCAGCCACAATCGCGGCTCCTGGTAGCTGGTAAAACGCTTCACCTGCAGGTCGCGACCATCCGATCGCGCGTAGGAGCGCCACAGTACGTGTTTGATCGGATCGCCCTGCGCGTAGGCTTTGATATCCGTGAAGTCCTCGCTGCCGAGCGGGTCGATCAGCACCCCTTCATCGCGCTTGCCAGTGGAGAACTTCGGCAGCTCCTCGAAGATGGGTTTCGGATACACCAGCGCCCGGGCGTTCAGATCCACCCACGTCCACGCGCGCAACAGGCCGAGCGGGTAGTAGGTTTCCACCAGCAGCCGTCCCGGCTCCAGCCAGCCGCGCTGGCTGGCACGCACGAACAAACGCACCACATCCGCTTCAGTGTCGATAATCTCCGCCCACTGCGGGATGCCGCCAGGCCAACCGAGCTGCACGCCTTCGCGGCCGCGGCCGGAGGGGCGCACCACGCGCACGCTGAACTCGATATCCTCGCCAACAAAGCCGGGCCGCGCGCCAGCAAGCTCCAACCGCAACCCTGACAGATTTCTGAACGTATAGAGAATGGTCACCAGAAACATCGCGCCGAGCAGGAACGCCAGGCCAAACACCAGGCTCGCCTGATAGTTGATGGCGCCGATGATCAACAGGCCAATGAACGCGCCGAAACCGAACCCCACCTTGGTGGGAAAGATGAATACGTTGGCCTGGTTGAGCGTGATGCTGGAGCTGGGCGGGATGCGCCGCTCGAGCCACTGCCCAAAGCGATCGCTGATCACACCCTCGGACATACCGGTACCCGGCTAGACCACGTCGACGCTGGTCAGCAGTTTTTGCGCGAGCGCAGCACCACCATGGCCGGCAAAGTCGGCGGATTCCCGGAGGCGGTGTTCGATGACACCGCCGAGCACGGCCTGCACGTCTTCAGGCACCACATGCCGGCGATCCTGCAGCAGGGCCCACGCTCGGGCCGCCTGCAACAGCGCCAGGGTGCCGCGAGGCGACAATCCATAGGCAAACTCACCCCGCGTGCGGGTGTAGGCAACCAGTCGCTGTACGTAGTCGATGAGCGGGTCGGCCACCTTGACCGCATCTACCGCACTCTGTATCTGCTGCAGCATCGGCAGGTCGATCTCGGCCGCGAGACCCTCGAGCTTGCGCCGCCCGTCGCCGCCGCGCAGCAGTTCCCGCTCCGCATCGGGATCGGGATAGCCCAGTTCAATGCGCATCAGGAAGCGGTCGAGCTGCGACTCGGGCAGCGGGAAAGTCCCTGCCTGCGTCACCGGATTCTGCGTGGCGATGACGAAGAACGGTGCTGGCAGTGGCCGCGCTTGCCCCTCCACCGTCACTTGCCGCTCCTCCATCGCTTCCAGGAGCGCACTCTGGCTTTTGGGGGTGGCGCGATTGATCTCGTCAGCCAGCACCACCTGAGCAAACAGCGGCCCTTCGAGAAATTTGAGCGTGCCGGTTTCGCGGTCGAACACCGAGGTGCCGATGATATCGGCGGGCAGCACATCAGAGGTGAACTGCACCCGGTTGTAGCTGAGCCCGAGGACCCGGGCCAGGGCCTGGGAGAGCAGGGTCTTGCCCATACCGGGCAGATCCTCGATGAGCAGATGTCCGCGCGCAAAAAGGCACGCCAGCGCAAGCTGAACCTGTCTCGACTTACCAAGCAGCACGCCGTCCAACGACGCGCGCAGGCGGTCGATGGCGTCCATCACTCGCTTGTTGCTCGCCTCAGGCGTGATTGTGTAGTTCGGGGACGCTGGGCTCCCAGCTTTGTTCAGCCGCACGGCGTTTCTTCGACTCGTCGTTTCGGTGCAACGATAGACGTTCGAGATAACCAGCGTCTATGTCGCCCGTCACGTAATTCCCGTCGAAAACCGAGCACTCGAAGGCCTCGATGTCCGGATTGCCCTCCTGTGCTGCCAGCACCAGGTCGTCGAGGCGCTGGTAGAGCAGCCAGTCGGCGCCGATGGCCTGGCAGATGGCTTCCTGATCGCCGGCCTGGGCGACGAACTCTTCCTCTGCCGGCAGGTCGATACCGTAGACGTTGGGGTAGCGCACAATCGGCGCTGCCGAGGCCACATAGACCCGTTTGGCACCGGCGTCGCGGGCCATCTGCACGATGCGGCTGATGGTGGTGCCGCGGACGATGGAGTCGTCGACCAGCAGCACGTTCTTGTCCTTGAACTCCAACGGGATGGCGTTGAACTTCTGCCGCACGGACTTTCTGCGTTCCTGCTGCCCCGGCATGATGAAGGTGCGCGGAATGTACCGATTCTTGACGAAGCCTTCGCGAAACTTGACGTCCAGCTTGTGCGCCAGGGGCATGGCACAGGTGCGTGACGTTTCTGGAATGGGAATCACCACATCGATGTCGTGCTCTCCGTTCGGGTACATCTCGAGAATGCGGTCGGCGAGATACTCCCCCATGCGCAATCGGGCTTTGTACACGCTTACGCCGTCCATGATGGAATCCGGCCGCGCCAGGTAGACATGCTCGAAGATGCATGGCGTGAGCTTCGTATTCTGCGCGCATATCTTGCGGTGAATCTGCCCATCCAGCGTGATGAACACCGCTTCACCCGGCGCCACGTCGCCAACGATCTCGAACCCGAGCACGTCCAGCGCTACGGACTCCGAGGCAAGAATGTACTCGTCCTGCGTTGCACCTTTTCGACGGCCGATCACCAGAGGCCGAATGCCGAGCGGGTCGCGGATGCCCAGCAGACCGCTGCCCAGTATGAGAGCCACCGCGGCGTAGGCCCCACGGCAGCGCTTGTGCACCTCGACCACCGCCTGGAAGATGTCCTCGTGGCTGGGCTGGTACTTGCCAAGCGCACGCAGCTCATGGGCGAACACGTTGAGCAACACCTCCGAGTCGCTTTCCGTGTTGATGTGGCGGAGTTCCTCGCGAAACAAATCGATTTTCAGCGTTTCGGCGTTGGTCAGATTGCCGTTATGAGCCAAGGCAATACCATAGGGAGAATTCACGTACATGGGCTGCGCTTCGGCGCTGGAAGCAGACCCCGCCGTGGGGTAGCGCACGTGGCCGATACCGTAGTGGCCCTGCAGGCGCAGCATGTGCCGTTGCTGGAACACGTCCCGCACCAGGCCGTTGGCCTTGCGCAGTGCGATCTTCTCGCCCTCGATGGTGACCATCCCGGCAGCGTCCTGGCCGCGATGCTGCAGCACGGTCAGCGCATCGTAGAGCTCCTGATTGACGTTTCCGGCACCCACGATCCCAACAATTCCACACACGTCAGTCGTTCTCCGTAGCCAAACCTGAACACCGCTCTCACGACCTTTGACCGGCCATTTCCCAAACTGTTGCCCGTGCTGTGCCGATCAGCTCCAGCACATCCTCTTCGAACGCGAGCAACTCGCCCTGCAGACGCGACGTCTGCCACCAATCCGCGTCCCCGGCGAAGGGCCGCAAAGCAATCAGCGCAACGATACATACCACCGCACCTCGCAACCCGCCGAACACAAACCCCAATACCCGATCGGTGCCGCTCAGGCCGGTGGATTCTACCAGCCGCGAGATCGCCCACTGCACGATGCCGCCCAGAATTAGAGTGGCGATGAAGACGACCACGAAACCGATGGCAAGTCCGACCGTCGGATTGTTGGCGATTGCCAGCCGTTCGGCCAACGACGGCGCAAAGTACATGCCGGCAACGAACGCCGCGATCCACGTGGCGAGGGATACCACTTCGCGAAAGAGCCCGCGGAACAATCCCATCAGCGCCGACACCAGGATCACCACCAGCAGCACGATATCGAGCGTGGCCATCAGTCAGCGAACGCCATCAGCTGCGCTTCGGTATCGAAGCGTTCAGAAATATTGCCGCGCAGGACTTCGGCCTCCCGCTCATCGAGGTACGGCCCTACCGCGACCCGATGCCGCAAGCCGTCGTCCGTTTTCACGCTGGAGAGAAATGCTTCGAAGCCTGCACCACGCAAACGGTCGCGAAATTGCAGGGCGTTGTCCCGCTCCGCGAAACTTCCAGCCTGCACTGCCCATACCGCCGTGTCCGGCGCCGGCAGGGTGAGCACCGGCTCCCCGAAACGCGTGCCATGGCGGGTGTCGAAGCCCTCCTCGTCTACCTGCTCTGCCAGCGCGCGCGCATCTTGCAGATAGTCGGACGGTGGAGCGATGGCTTCGATGGTCGGCACGGGCACCACTTCCACCTGCTCGTCGATCGGGCTGACCACGACCGGCGCGAGGCCATCACCGTCAAACACCATGGGCAGAACGATCACGGCCAAGGCGAACAGAAAAAGCGCTCCGGTTACCCGGTAACGCATGAGCTCATCCATTGATGGGCGGCCTCGACCACAGCAAAAGAACCGAACGCAAGGATAACACTCCCCGGCTCGGAGGCCGAGCGTGCCGCCTCGAATGCAGACGCAAAATCCGCATGCGCCTTGCCCAGGCCGAGCCGCTGGCCGAGCGCCTCGGCCGTCTGCCCCCGCGGCCCGGACGTTGGTACCAGGAGCCACGTATCCACCACCCCGCCGAGTGCGGCAACCACACCTTGAACATCCTTATCCTGGTATGCGCCGTAGATCGCTGCCACCGGTTGCAGTCCCCGCGCCTCCAGCTCCTGGCGTAGAAACGCCGCACCCGCCGGATTGTGCGCGACATCGAGCACCAGCGAGCGATCGCCAACAGTGCATCGCTCCATACGCCCGGCCATGTGCAACGCTGCGAGCGCATCTTCCACAGTGTGCAGTTCGAGGGGCGCGAGCGCCGCGGCAGCAACCACCGCCAGCGCCTGATTGTGTTGCGGGAGACCGTCACCAAGGCGCACGCCATCCGGCAGCGGCCACGGCAACCCGGCATGGTTGAGGACACCGCCGCGAACGCTGAACTCGACACCGTAACGGCCGACCACGCCATCAAGCGCAGCGGCAGCAGCGTGCACACTGTGCGGCATGTCCGCCCCCAGCACGATGCGTTGGCCCTGGCGCATGACGCCCGCTTTCTCCGCCACGCCATTGGCGATGATCTCCGGGCAGATGGCGTCGGTGCCGATCAGGCCGTTCGGGCCGTGCTGCTCCGTGGCCCCGATCGGAACGATGGCGCCGCGGCTGGTCTCGAGGTAGCGGCGCACCTCGTCGGACGTCATGAGCTGAAGACGCATCGGCGACTCCCTACCGGTCGGCTGGCCTGCCAGAGGCGCGTTAGACCATGCCCGCGCGCCCCTGTCCACGGCGCGTCCGGCGCTCTTGACCACGGCGCGTCCGGCGCCGCCGCGGCGGTCGCATGCGGCAC
>JAUIED010000324.1 GCA_030428905.1 Gammaproteobacteria bacterium | reverse complement strand
CAGAGCCTGGGCCTCGTTACGGAACTCTTCTGAATTGAACGTGGCTGGTAGCGCTTCGCGAATATGCCCGATGGCATCGAGCATCTGGCGGCGCAGGTGCCGGCCTTCACCTGCGGGCAGTGGCACGTAGGTGGGCCGCTCCGGCTCCTGAAAATTGCGCAGGTAGCACCAGTCTTCCGGGTCCGGCTGGCCTGCTGCGAGATCTTCGAGGCGGCGCGTCACCGTCGCCTGTTTGTCCGTCAGGGGCGAACCCAGCGCGAACAGGTTGTAGCCCTGAAAGCGCATGCCCACGGCGAAATCGATGGCGTCCTTCGCGCGTTGCTGGGCGATGGCGTCGGCGGAAGGCGCGACCTCCTCGGTAGTGGCAAAACGCAGGGCCTCGGTGTCGGCCCGCCGATACAGCTGTTGGGCTGTGAGCTCCACGATCCCTCCGCACGTCGAATGGCGTATTTACGCTATCAGTTCCCTGCCCGGCCAGGATATGCGGGGTATGTGCAGTCCTCTGCGGCTTTCCCTTAGCAGGGTGCTGAAAAAGTACAGGAAGTACTTTTTCAGCACCCTGTTAGAGGGCGTGTGGCGCGAGGTTTGAGTCCGCTGCCGACTGGCTTAGACTGAGGGTGCACAGGGGAGGATAGCGATGGGCGAGATCATCGATGCTGCGCACGACGAGTACGTGCTGGAGATACCCGAGCAACGCACGATCGACGTGTCGCCAGAGCGGCAGCCGCAGGCAGCCCGGCAGGGATGGCCGGCCGGCACGCGAATCGTTTCCGCCGACTCGCACCTGATCGAAGGTGACTACTGGGTCGAAGGCTTTCCCGAAGCCAAGAAAGACGAGGCGCCGCGCATGGTGTTTCACGACGGTTACTTCGACCTCACCATCGGTGATCGCCACATGACGCCCCCGTCGCTCGCCAAACACCTGTGCACGTCCATGGAGTGTACACCGGGCCTGAGCGACATACCCGCACGGCTTGAGGATCTGGACGTGGAAGGTGTGGAAAAGGAGCTGATTTTTCCCCAGCGGCTGTTTGGCCTGTTCATGTTCGGAGAGATGCAGAACCGTGAGGAGGTCTTCAGCCTCTACAACCAGGCTATTGCGCGGCGCTGCGCCGAAGCGCCGGATCGGCTCTACCCCGTGATGGTGCCGAACTACTGGGACATGTCCGAGGCCGCCGCGTCGGTGCACGCCTGTCAGGCGCTGGGCGCGCGGGCGTTGATGGTGCCGTTGAAGCCCGGCAAGGACAAAGACGGCGAGCACATCAACTACAACGATCCCAACATGGACCCGCTCTACGAAGCGGTGGCAGATAGCGGCATCCCTTTGACCTTCCATATCGGCGAAGCGGTGCGCACCGCCGTGCATGGAGCTGCCGGGATCTCGCTGCTCGTGCAGATGCAGGGCTTTCGCCTGCAGTGGTCGCAGCTCACGTTCGGCGGCGTGTTTGACCGGTTTCCAAAGCTCAAAGCGGTGTTTGTCGAAGGGGGCCTGAGCTGGGTGGCGAGCATGCTGCACGACGCCGATATGGCTGCCACGCACTTTCGCACCAGCATGAACCCGAAGCTCGCGCACGCGCCGAGCTGGTACTGGCGCAACCACTGCTACGCCACGTTCATGACCGATCCGGCGGGGCTGACGCTGCTCGACCGCATCGGCCCGGAGACCTGTCTGTGGTCGTCGGATTATCCGCACCAGGAGAGCACCTTCGGTTACACGCGCAGCTCCATTCAGGCGGTGTTCGACGCCACCAGTGTGGAGAACGCTCAGAAAATTGTCGGTAAGACGGCGCTCGATCTGTTTCAGATGGAGTAGACGGTGAGCACCGTGCCACCGCTGAGCGAAGACGGTATCCCGGCAAACGTGCAGCGCGTCAGCGCGCCCTACAGGCGCTACGCCCTCGGCGTGCTTTTCCTCGTTTACGTGTTCAATTTTCTCGACCGGCAGATCGTCACCATTCTCGCCGAGCCGATCAAACAGGATCTGGGCATTGCCGACTGGCAGCTCGGCCTGATGACGGGTACCGCGTTTGCGGTCTTTTACTGCACCCTCGGCATCCCCATCGCACGCCTGGCGGAGCGTCGCAGCCGGCCGTGGATCATTGGTCTGTCGCTCGCCGCCTGGAGCGGTTTTACAGCCCTGTGCGGCCTGGCGCAGAATTTCTGGCAGTTGGTGGCTGCGCGTGTTGGCGTAGGTGTTGGAGAGGCCGGCTGCTCGCCGCCGGCGCACTCACTGATTGCCGACTACACGCCAAAAAACGAACGCGCATCGGCGCTTGCGGTTTACCTGCTCGGTAACCCCGTGGGTTCGCTGCTGGGCGTGGTGATCGGTGGGTTGGTGGCGGATGCTTACGGCTGGCGGACCGCATTTCTGTTCGTCGGGCTGCCCGGTATCCTGCTGGCATTCGTCGTTGTGGGGACGCTTGTCGAGCCGCGCGTAAAGCTGGCGGTGGACGCGGCGAAGCGTGCGGCAAGCGAGACGCCACAGGTGCCGTTCTCAGAGGTGCTTCGCGTGCTGCGCGGCAAGCGCACGTTCTGGCTCATGGCTGCAGCAGTGTCGATCGTCGCATTTATCGGCTACGGCCACGCCCCGTTCGGTGCATCGTTTTTTCTTCGCGTACACGGTGAGGAGATCGCCGTGCTGGCAGAACAGTTCGGGCTCGGTCCGATCGGCTTCGTCGGCGTCTCGCTGGGGCTCATCCTCGGCGTGGCGGCAGGGCTCGGAGTATACATCGGCGGCTGGATCGGCGACCGCTTCGGCAGCCGTGACGCAGGTGCGTACATGAGCATTCCGGGTATTGCCGTGCTGCTCAGCGTGCCGGTCTATACGGTGGCGCTGCTCATGCCGTCGTTTCTACC
>JAUIED010000323.1 GCA_030428905.1 Gammaproteobacteria bacterium | reverse complement strand
CTGCGACAGATCGCTGCGGATTTCAGCCCGAGTCTGCGGTGTGCAAACATCGGTAACCACCAGCGCGCCCGCATCCCCCAGCGCTGCGGCCATCTCATCTGCGCAAGCGTCAGCCGGAAGTCTCGGAATCATAGGGCGTCACCTCGACCGCTTGTCTGGCTCTATCGGTTACTACGTATTGGCGCAGACCGCAGCCTGCCGTTCAACTGTCCCCGAAACCGTACCGGGACAAGCCCATGAATGCACGCGCCACACTGGTGGAGATGGCTCGCCACAACCTCTCCTATGCCGCGACCGGGCAAATTCCCATGGAAGACGACATCTTCCGCGTGCCCGCCAGCAACTACTACGACGAGGGCCGCTGGAGGCTGGAGATCGATCGGGTCTTCAAGCGCATGCCGCTGTTGCTTGCGCTCAGCTGCGAGCTGAAAGCACCAGGCGACTACAAAGCGATGACCGCCATGGACGTACCGGTGCTCATGTGCCGCGGCAAGGACGGCAAGGTGCGCGCCTTCGTCAATATGTGCCGGCATCGCGGCGCGGTGCTGATGCCCGACGGCAGCGGCAACGCCAACCGCTTCTCGTGCCCCTACCACGCCTGGACTTACGATCAGGCCGGCGCACTGGTGGGCGTGTACGCGGCAGAGGACTTCGGCGACATCGACAAGTCCTGCAACGGCCTGGTGGAGCTGCCCACCTGCGAACGGGCGGGACTCATCTGGGTGATCCTCAAGCACGACTCGACGCTGGACTTCGACCGTTTCCTCAGTGGTTATGATGCACTGCTCGAACAGTTCGGTTTTGCCGACTGGACGCTATTCGACCGGCGCACGCTGGAAGGCCCGAACTGGAAAATCGCCTACGATGGCTACATGGACCTTTACCATATTCCCATTCTGCACCGGGAAACGTTCGGTGCCGACATGCCCAACCGCGCGATCTACTACCCGTTCGGACCGCACCAGCGGTTGACCTTTCCGGACCCTTCGCTGGCCGAACAATCGGAAGACGAATGGAGCACGACACACCTACTGGACGGCGTCTGGACGGTGTTTCCACATGTGTCCATCGCCTCGTTCGGCGGCGGCGGCCGCAGCGTCATGATCTCGCAGCTCTTTCCGGGCAAGCGTCCGGAGGAATCCATCACCGTGCAGAACTACGTTATGCAGAAGCCGCCGAACGATGAGCAACGGGCGGAGGCCGAGGCGCAGTTCGCCATGCTGGAAGTGGTGGTGCGCGACGAGGACTACGCCACCGGCATCGCCCAGCAGAAGGCACTGATGACCGGCGCCATGCCGGACGTGCTGTTCGGCCGCAACGAAGGCGGCGGCCACCGCTTCCACAAGTGGGTGGACCGCATCATCGACACAGACGATGAGGATCTGAACACCCTGTTTGAAAACGGCTGAGCGTGACCTACGTCGTCACCGAGGCCTGCATCGGCGTTAAGGGCGAGGCCTGCATGGCGGTGTGTCCGGAGTTCTGCATCTTCTCAGAGCCAGCAGACGATATGTCGTTTATCGACCCTGCGCGCTGCACGGACTGCGGTGCCTGCATGGAAGCCTGCGTGGTGAATGCCATCTACCCGGAAGACGCGTTGCCCAGGGCGTCACGGGAGTTCGCGCACATCAACGCATCCTGGTTCGGCCACAAAACCGGCGTGCGCGCACGGGTGCGGGAGATCGCCGCCGGAATGGCCCACTGGTCGGCGAGCGACGCGCCGTCAAATCGCTGAGGGCAGACTCAAAAGGCCCATCTGACTCGCCTTGTAGACAGCCTCGCCACGCGAATGTGCATCCAGTTTGCGATAGAGCGATTTGATGTAACCAGGCACCGTGTGCACCGATACCTGCATGTGTGCGGCCAACTCATCGTAGCGCATTCCTCTCGCCAACCCTGACAGCGTCTGCTGCTCGCGAGGCGTCAGCTCCACAGGGCCGCTGTGCGCGCTCCTGAATCGCTCAAGGAGGTAGCCTGCCACCCTGCTATCCACGGGGTTACGGCCGTTCATCACCTGATCGATACGACCCAGAAGATCAGGATCGTCCTTCATCACGTAGCCGTCCGCACCGCTTTCGATGGCCTGCAACGTATGCACTTCGGACTGATGCACAGTGAAGACCAACACCTTGGCTTCAGGATTGTGGCTGCGAAAGTACGGGATGAGATCGGGGCCGTCGCCATCCGGCAGGCTGATGTCGAGCAGCAGCAGTCCGAAGCTGCTGGCCCTGGTCTCCATGGCCTGCCTGAACGTGGCCGCTTCAACCACTTCCCCGACGTACGGCGAGCGTGTCACCAGTTCCCGCAGCTCCCGCCGCAGCATGGCATGATCCTCAACCAGCAGCGTTCGCACAGCGGCCGCAGTCACCTGGCACCTCCACCTGCTCCCAGGGGCAGAGCAAAACTGACTTGCGCACCCGGCACCGCGCGAACGTCCAGCCAACCACCAAGCGCCTCCACCCGGTCTCTCAGCCCCCGCAGCCCCCGTCCCGCAGCGACACCCAGCGCTGTGGAATCAATGCCTCTACCGTCGTCCCGCACCTGTACGAGTAGAGACCCGTCGCGATGGGTAATCGCAAACTCCACGGTTTGCGCCCCGGAATGTCGGATAGCGTTGTGGATGAGCTCCTGCAGCGCGTAGTAGAACACCCTGATCGTCTCAGGAGCCGGTGACTGCAGAGACGTGAGGTGCACATCCCAGCGGCTCGCGAGCCCGTGGCTGGCCAGCAACCCGTCCAACCGTGCGCGCAACTGGTCGAGCAGGCTGCTGAACTCACGATCGTCATCCAGCTGGTCCATCGTTCGCCGCAACTCATCCAGACTCTCCTGCAGATATGCGGCCAGCTCTGGAGACCGAC
>JAUIED010000092.1 GCA_030428905.1 Gammaproteobacteria bacterium | reverse complement strand
TCGACTCCAGCACAGACTCCCGGATGGCCAGTAGGGATTTGCCGGCAAACTCCTGATTGACGAAGTTGCTGGCCACCACCAGCTCCGTTTCCGTGTATTCCCGTTCCGTGTGGATGACGCGGTTCTGCACCTCACGGTCGCGCATCACCAGCACCACCAGCACCCGCTTCTCCGACAGCTTGACGAACTCCAGATGCTTGAGTGCCACGCCGTCCCGTCGAGGCGTGGTCACTACACAGGTCAGATGGGTGAGGTGCGAGAGCAGCTCACCGGCAGACTGCACCAGCTCCCTGGGCGAGAGATCCGGGTCCAACTGACGCTCCACCTCCTGCATGCGTCTTTCGTCCAGCGGCTCCACGGCCATCACCGACTCGATGAAGAAACGCAGCCCCTCCTCGGTGGGTATTTTGCCCGCCGAGGTGTGCGGCGAGCGCACCAGCCCGAGGTGCTCGAGATCGGCCATGATGTTGCGGACGGTTGCCGAGCTGACCGCCACATCGGGCAGGCTCGCGAGCATCTTCGACGGCACCGGCCGCCCTTCGCCGATGTAGTGCTCTACCACCAGTTTGAAAAGCTGCTGGGCTCGCGAATCGAGCAGGGTGTCCGGCACGTTGGACTCACGATTTGCCATGGAGATGACCGTATGCAACGACTTCTTGATGCGTCAATATGCTTTCTATGCTGAAGCACCTGACAGTGCAAGATTTCGCCCTCGTAGCCCGCCTGGATCTGGACCTGGCCGCGGGGTTGACCGTCATTACCGGCGAATCCGGGGCGGGCAAGTCCATTCTGCTCAGCGCCCTGTCTCTGGTGCTGGGCGAGCGCGCATCCACCGATCTGGTGCGCCCAGGAACCGGCCGAGCGGACGTGCATGCCGAGTTCGACCTGCGCGGCCAGGCCGACATCGCCGCCACGCTCGAAGCACTGGAGCTACAGGATCCGGACCAGCCGGAACTCTGCCTGGTGCGTCGTACTATCGGCGCAGACGGCCGCTCCAGGGCCTTTGTCAACGGCGCACCGGTAACGCTGCAGGTGCTGCGCAACATCACCGAGGGTCTGGTGGACCTGCACGGTCAGCACGACAACCTGCGCCTGGCTGACCGCAATGTGCAGCTCACGCTCCTGGACGACTTTGCCGGCACGGAAGGCGAGCGGGCCCGGGTGGGCAAGCTGTTTCGCAGCATCAAAGCCAAACAGCAGGAGGCGCAAGCGTTGCGCACTCTGCTGGAGCGCGATGCCGATCGCGCCGAGCTGTTGCGATACCAGCTCGAAGAATTGGATGCGCTCGGGCTCACGCCAGGCGAGTTCGAACGCCTGGAGGCGGAGCAGAAGCGCCTGTCGAGGGTAGACACGTACCTGGCAATCACTCAAGCAGGCATGGACGGGATCGACGAGCTGGATGTTCTGCGAAGCGTCGGTCGCAAGCTCGAAGACATCGATGACTCACACACGAGCCTCGCCAGCGCCCGGCAGACGCTGCACGACGCACTCGGGCTTCTGGACGATGCACACGCGGAGCTGCGCCGCTATGCCGAGGCCCTCGAGAGCGATCCTGAGCGTCTGCAGACCGTGGACGAACGGCTTGGCGAGATCCACGCCCTGGCCCGCAAACACCACATTCCACCGGCGGAGCTTGCCGGCCTTGGCGAGCGGCTCGCCAGCGAGCTTGACGGCATGGCGGCCGATTCCAGCGCTCTGGATGCGCTGACGAAGGAAATCGACACGCTCACGGCGGACTACGACGACGCGGCGAAGAAGCTCAGCAGCAAACGCAAACGCGCCGCCGGTAAGTTCGACAAAGAGGTCACCGCAACCATCCGCAAACTGGCGCTGCCGAAGGCGAGCCTCGAAGGCCGTTTCGAATCTGCAAGGGGCGAAACAGGCATCGATGCCTTCGAATTCTGGGTGACCACCAACCCCAAGTATCCCGCCGGGCCGCTGCAGAAAATCGCCTCGGGAGGTGAGCTTGCGCGTATCAGCCTCGCCATTCAGGTCACCGCCGCCCGCACCAGCCACCTGCCCTGTCTGATTCTGGATGAAGCGGATGTCGGCGTTGGCGGCACAACCGCAGATACCGTGGGCCGTATGCTGCGCGACCTGGGCGCGCATACTCAGGTCTTGTGCGTCACCCACGCCCCGCAGGTGGCGGCTTTGGGTGATCACCACCTGCTGGTGCGCAAGACCGAAGACCAGGACACCGAGATCCGCGCGCTCAACTCCGAGGATCGGCTGGCTGAGGTGGCACGGATGCTGGCGGGTGCGGATGTCACCGACAAGACTCGGGACTACGCAGCAGCCCTGTTGGCGGAGGCCTGACAGATCAGTAACATGCCGCTCTCGAAAGCAGACCGGGGCCGACACCGTATGTCGATCACCGCCAGAATCATCGCATGCATGGCCATACTCGCACTCGGTGCCTGCAGCATGCCCAAGCTCAGCATGCCGAAGTTCAAGATTCCGCGTGTGCACAAGGTCACCGTGCAGCAGGGCAACGTGATCACCCAGCAGATGGTGGACCGCCTGGAGCCAGGCATGACCCGCAGCCAGGTGGTGTACGTGATGGGCGAGCCGGTGGTGCGCAACCCCTTCAACCAGGACCGCTGGGATTATCTCTACACCATCGACGTACCGGGTGTGGTGCAGAGCAACCAACGTCTGTCGCTGTTCTTCGAAAACGACCTGTTGGCATCCTTCAGCGGCAACTACCTGCCGAGCGATGCCGCCACCGGCCAACCGGTGGAGGAGGAAGGGCTTATTCCCGACCGGGAGCCGGAGCCGGACGAGTAGCGCGCGCTCTGCGCGCAGCTTTGGGGTCTGCCTGCAGGGGCCTGTACACCTCCAGTCGATCACCCTGTACAAGCGTATGCGAGCGGGGCACTACAGCACCCCAAACGCCCACCGGCGCGCCCGAAAAATCAAACCGCGCGAACACTACATCCTGTGCTGCAGCGTTCAACGCATCATGCACCGTGGCGCCCTCCGGCAGGTTGAGAAGCAGGCTGTACTGCGCATCGGCAAGCGCGTAGACAAGCTCGACGTTCAGGACAACACCGCTCTCGCCCGGGCTACGAATGCATCGAGCACCGTATCCGCCGCTCTGCCCATCATCGGTTTCAGCGTGCGGCCGAGCAGGCCGCCAAATTCGTAGTCGATGCGCAACGACACCTTGCAACCCGCATCGCCGAGGGGCGCGAACAGCCACTCACCGCGCAGCGACCGAAAGGGCCCTTCCACCAGCTCGAGATCGATGCGATGCGAAGGTGACAGGCGGTTACGCGTGGTAAATGCCTCTGAAAAACCGCGAGCGCTGGCTTGCACCGTGGCCACGACCTCCGCCTCGCTGCGGCTCAGCACCACCACGCCGGCGCAGCCCGGCACGAACTCCGGGTAACGCTCCACGTCGTTGACAAGGTGGTACACCGCACCTTGCGAAAAAGGCAGCAGCGCCTGCCGCGCCAGCTCAGGCACCGAAACAGGACAACGTCTGCGCGCAGGGGAACACCGTGACGATGAATACCACCAGCACCCCCAATGGTGCGACCACCGCGATCAGCAGTTTCCACAACCACCACAGGGCACTGTTTTCGATGCCGAGCTGCGACTTCACCACCGCTTTCGGCAGCACGTACGCGCAGAATACGGCGATGAGCAGGCCGCCCAGCGGCAGCATGATGTTCTGCGAGATGTGATCGACGAACTCGAAGATCGTGCGGTCGAACACCTTGAAATCGGCCAGCACGTTGAACGACAGCACTGTGCCGATACCCAGCAGCCAGCACAGCACGCCAAGGCTCTTTGCCACGCGGGCGCGTTTGGCGTTGTACTCTTCCACGAGGTAGGCGAGCGCAGGTTCGGTAAGAGAGATCGCCGAGGTGATCGCAGCGAAGCTCACGAGCACAAAAAACACCGTGCCGAACAGCGCGCCCAGCGGCAGTTGGCCGAACGCCAGCGGCACCGTCACGAACATCAGGCCCGGTCCCTGCCCCGGTTCCAGACCGTTCGCGAACACCACCGGAAAGATGGCAAGCCCCGACGCGACGGCTACCACCGTGTCGAGGATGGCGATGGTGGCGATGGTGGACGTAATGGACGTATCGCCCGGCACATAGGCGCCGTAGGCCATGATCGCGCCCATGCCGAGGCTGAGTGTGAAGAACGCCTGCCCCATGGCGATGAGCCAGGCATCGGCGTCGATGGATTCCCAGTTCATGCGAAACATGAAGTCGAGCCCCTGCTGAAAGCCGCCGGAATTCATGCCGTACACCAGCAGCACGATGAGCAGCACGAACAACAGCGGCATGAACCAGCGGATCGCCGTTTCCAGCCCCTTGATTACGCCCTTACCGACGATATAGACCGTGAGCCCCATAAACAGCGTCTGGCAGAGCAGCATGAGCCAAGGATTGGCAAGAAAATTGTTGAAAGTCTGGTTGGCGATATCCGGTGTGACCGCATCGAAGGTGCCGGTAGCCATCTCGAAGATGTAGAACAACGCCCAGCCGGCAATGACCCCGTAGTAGGAGAGAATCAGAAAACCCGCCAGCACGCCCATCCAGCCAATCACCACCCAGAAGCCCGACGACCGCGACTGCTGGGTGAGCATGCGCATGGTGTTGATGGGGCTGTTGCGCCCTTCGCGCCCGAGCAGGGTCTCCGCCATCATGATCGGGATGCCGACGATGGCGACGCACACCAGGTAGATGATGACGAAGGCGCCGCCGCCGTTTTCGCCGGCGATGTAGGGGAACTTCCAGATGTTGCCGAGACCGACAGCGGAGCCCGCAGCGGCCAGCACGAACAGCCATCTGCTGGACCACATACCGTGCCGGGATTCGGTTTTGCCAAGCGCCATGCGTATTCCCCTCTCACTTCCCGCTTCGTATCAGGCGCGGATTATAAAAGCTGCCTATAATCGCCCGCCATGACAAAGAAGGGCGGCAAAAGCAAAGCCCCCGACCCCACGATTGCGCGCAACAAACGCGCCGCGCACGATTACCATCTGGAGCAACGCTTCGAAGCGGGCATCGCGCTCATGGGTTGGGAGGTTAAGTCCATCCGGGCGGGCAAGGCCCAGCTCGTGGACGCCTACGTGCTCGTACGCAACGGCGAGGCGTGGCTCCTGGGCGCCCATTTCACGCCGCTGGACAGCGCCTCCACCCACGTCATTGCCGATCCCACACGCACTCGGAAGCTGCTGCTGCACGCGAAGGAAATCGCGCAGATCTTCCAGGCCACCCAGCAGAAGGGCTACGCCGTGGTGGCAACCCGGCTGTACTGGAAGGGCAGCATGGTGAAATGCGAAATTGCGCTGGCCAAGGGCAAGAAGAGCCACGATAAGCGCGAGACCTCCCGCGACCGCGACTGGGCACGGCAGAAGCAACGGCTGCTCAAATCCGGCAACCGTTGATATTACTCCACTTGCAGGATTTTCCTGCCAGGGCGTAATATTACAGGCAGGCCACCAATCACCGGACAAGCGTAATGTCCGCGGAACGCAACCGACCCTCAGACGTCGTGCTCGACATGCTGCGCAGCGCCCGAAGCCGCCAGCGCACAGCACGCTCGCTGGTCTCCGCAGGAGAACTCTTCGGCTACACCGGCAACACCATGCGCGTAACCCTGTCGCGTCTCATGGCGCGCGGCCTCCTCGAGAGCCCAGAACGGGGGTTGTATCGCCTCACCCGGCAAACAGATGCACTGAATCATTTCGTCGAGCGCTGGCGCGAAGGCGAAGCGCGGGTGAGCGCCTGGAACGGCGACACGTGGCTATTTGCCCACCTGCAGGGCGAAGCAGCCAAGAACATCTGGGCGCTCGACGCGCTGGGCTTCCGGCCGCTGCGCGCCACGCTGTTCGGACGACCGGCAAACCTCTCGCTCAGGCCCGCGGCGTTGCGCACGCTGGCGCAAAGCATCGGCCTCGATGCCGATGTGCTGTTGCTGGAAGGCACCCCGGAAGGCCCCACGGACCCATGGCGGCAGCTCTGGCAGCCCGAGGAGATGGAGGCCACCTACCGTGACAGCCTGGCGCGGCTGCAGGCCAGCGCCGCAGCGTTACCGCGGATGCCACTCGACGAGGCGAAGCTGGAGTGCTTTCGCCTCGGCGGCGAGATGATCCATCTGCTCGCCAAAGACCCACTTCTGCCCAACGCCTGGCTCAACGCCGAGCCGCGACGCCAGTTGTGGCAGGCCATGCTTGCCTACGATGCGCAGGGCAAAGACATCTGGGCCGCCGGCAAGGCCGACGCCCTCAACCACATGCCACGACCGCAGCTGCTACAGGAGACCGCCTGATGAACGTGAAAGACGTACTGAGCCCCGAGGAACTCGAACGCATCGGCACACGCAGCAACTGGAAAGCCGCGTGGTTGTTCATCGCGAACTACACGCTGACCATCGCCATCTTCGCCATGATGGCCATCTGGCCCAACCCGATCACAATCCTGCTGGCGCTGATCCTGTTCGCTGGCCGACAGCTCGGCTTCGGCGTGCTGGTGCACGAGTGCGGCCATGGGACGCTGTTCACCACCCGCAAGCTCAACGACTTCTTCGGCACCTGGTTCGCCGCGCCGCCCACCTTCAATAACATGCACGCCTACGCGCGCGGCCATCTGGCGCACCATCGGCTGGCCGGCACCCGCGACGACCCGGACCTGCCGAACTACCAGGACTACCCCATCGACCCGGCGCGCTTTCGCCGAAAAGCGTGGAGAGACCTGTCAGGCAACACCGGCTGGAAGCAGACCAGGGGCATCTACAAGGCACTGATGAAAGTGAACACCCTGCAGCCGGAAGCCCGCGCAGCCCTGCTCAAAGGATTGGCGGCGCAGGTCCTCATCCTTGCTGCGTGCACCGCGGCCGGGGCGCCGTGGATGTTCATCGTGTGGTGGCTCGCGTTCATGACCACGCACCGGCTCATTCTGCGCATCCGCCAGGTGGCGGAGCACGGTGCGGTGCAGGACCTGTATGACGATGATCCACGTCTGAACACTCGCACGGTGCCGGCCAACTGGCTGGATCGACTGGTGTTCTGCCCGCTGTGGGTGTGCTACCACCTGGAGCACCACACCATGGCTTCGGTGCCGGCCTACAACCTGCGCACCATGCACCGCCTGCTCAAGGCGAAAGGCTTCTACGACGATGTGCCGTTTCCGCGCAACTACGTGGCACTGCTGCGGCATGTGACGACACCGGGCCAGACCCCCGCGGTGGCCGGCAATCCGCAGGCCCAGGAGCCGACCAAGCTTTCGAGCTGGTAAGCAGCGCTCAGCGGCGGGTTCTGGGTACCCCCGGACCCGCCGCCACATCGAAGCCGATGCTGACCGAGTCATTCCACAACGGGTGCTCGAAATCCCGCACATCACCAGCGCCCGCCAGCACCGAGCGCAGATTGGTGAGGAAGTAGATCCAGCAGCTCCGGCAATTCAGGTGCTGCCAGGCGCGCGCTGGATCTTCGAGCGCGCAACCGGTCTGATGCAGATGCACCTCCACGGCTTCGCCCACCTGCTGGAATGCGATCTGCACCTGCATGCTGCCGAACGTGAACGCCACCAGCCGGTCTTTCTCCACGCGTAGAAACTCGCCAGGGTGGGCATAGTCGTGCACGTACTGCCAGTGGTAGCGATCGCCGGCGTGCACCACCTGGTCTGGAGCTCGCTGCGCGCCCTCCGACGAGGTGTGTTCGGCTGCGTAGATAAAAAAGGACTCAAGCCCCCGAGCGGTGGCGAAGCAACGAAACACGTCGGCCAACGGCGCCAGGTAATACATGCGCAGATGAAACTGCGACCAGTCGTAGGCTGCTTCATCAGTCATGCGAACGGCTCCGCGCACACTTCAAGCACAGTGTCTTTCGCTTCGATGTTGCGCACAAGGCAGAGACGCTCTTCGTCCGCCTGGTAGCGGGCATCAAAGCATGGCAGAGGCGACGTCCACCGGGCCCTGTTGGCAGCATCCAACCAGGCGTTGTCGACCTGCACCTGAAGGGCGAGGCGATGCATGTTCGACACATATCCAGCATATGCAGGGTCACCACTCTCCATCAGCCAAACACCAGCCGGGTTCACCAATTTGTCGAGCAGCCGGGCGGTCGCTGCGGGCCGCTCGAGCGGCCTCGCACAAGGGCCATCTTCCGACCATTGCGCAGCAGCAAAGAGACTAGCGGCACGGAGGTTTACTGTGTGATTCGGCTTGAATGCAAGGTTGCCCAACCATCGATAGGGAGCATCCAGCACCAACGCCGACTCGTCGACCTCTGCGCCGTAGCGCACTTCGCCCTCGAAAGCGCCTCGCAAGCTAACCTCACCCAGCGTCAGCGGTGCGATGAGCGGCGCAGAACCTGCCTGCCGGTAGCGGTAGCGATGAGCGGTAACAAGGGCGCCAACTGTGGCGGTTGCCAGCACCTTGTCCATGATGCTCGATGCGCTGGCAAGCCACACCCGATTGGCATGCAGCAGGCGGGCCAGAAGATCCTCGGGGTAGCGTTCCGGAGTCGCTGCCAGGTGGCGGGCAAGCGTCAGGTTGAAGTACCACAACGGGCCGCCGAACATTTCGTTTTCGTCCGGACCGGTCACCGTCGAGAACGGTTCCGGGTGCAATAGCGCCGCGATCATCGGCTCGTAGCGCTGTGGCTCGATGGCAGGCTGCGCCGCCCACTGCGCCATGCAGGTGTCAGTGTATTCATGACAGGGCTGCGGCCACTCTTCCGCATCGCGCAGCCACACGTGCATCGGGTGCGCGTCGTCCACACCGATAAACGGCTCGGCCAGAACGGCCTGAACCTCGGGCGTGGGCGCTTCATCCCAGAGCAGGGAAAACACACAGAAGAGCGTGATAACCGCAAGCGCGGCCCACAGGACGGTCAGCGCCTTGCTACGCAGCGGGCGCTCCGCTGATTACCTGACGCCGCCAGGCCACCATCTCTATGGCCGCCACCGCCGCCTCGATGCCCTTGTTGAACTCATCGTCCGAGGAGCGTGCTACCGCGTGCGCCATGTCGGTGACCGGAATGACCTCGACGATCACCGGCCGCCGGAAGGCGTGCATCACATCACCCAAGCCGCGCATGCACTCCTCGGAGATCATCTCGAAGTGGTAGGTGTCGCCCTTGACGATTATGCCGAAGCAGATGATCGCGTCGATCGCGCCAGTGCGATCCTCCGCCAGCAGGTCACGTGCGGCCAGCGGCAGCTCCAGCGAGCCCGGCAACGTATGCGTATGCACCTGCTCGTAACCGTGCTGACGCAGCACCGTTTCGCAGGCCCCCGCCAGGCTCTGCACCTGCTCCGGGTACCACTTGGAACACAGGATATGAATCTGCCCCGGGGCGCTGATGGGCGGCAGTGCGGAGGTGTCGACGCGGGTTTTCATCCCGCCGCGCGTTCCTTGGCGCCAGCGAGGTCGCCCGGCAACCAGTCTGCCGAGTCCTCATCGAGGATGAGCACACCCATCTCACCCAGGTGGGTGAACTCGGCGCGCACCTCCCACGTACCCAGCGGCGCGTTGCGCTCACGCAGCACGGCATTCACATCACCGGGGCGGATGCGCTCACGCCCGGACTCGAAAAGCTCGACCACGATGTCTCGCACGATGGCCGTACGTCGGCGTTCAACCGTCACAGTATTTCTCTACCTCAAGGCCGCGCCTTTGTACCAGAAGGGGCTAGCCGCGCCAAGGCTGCCGCGCCTCGTAGCGCGCAAGCCGCAGCGCCACGCCGGGATCACTGCCTGCATCCCCAGCCACCGCCTCCTGCTGCACGGCCACGGCCTCCTCCCAGCGCCCGGCCTCCGCATAGGCCGCGGCCAGCGTGTCCAGGTGCGACACCGAACGCTGCTGCGCCACCGCATACTCGGCGAAACGTACCGCCTGCTCGGCATTGCGATGGGCGGCATGCGACGACGTGGCGAGCAGCCAGGCATAGGCATTAGCGGCCGGTATGTGGCCAGCCTGCGTGGCATCGGCCAGCAGCTCCAGCGCACGCCGCTCAGCCGCTTCGTCCTGTTGATCCAGCAGCAGCCGTGCGAGCTCGAACTGGCCCATCTCAGAGCCCACGTCCGCCGCCCGCTGATACCAGCTCATCGCCCTGTCGAGCGCCACTGGTACGCCGATGCCCTGCGCGTACAGATAACCAAGCCCCAGATATCCCGCCGTATGCCCTTGCGCCGCGGCACGCTGGAAATGGTGCCGTGCCTCAACCGCATCGCGGTCCAGCAGGCAGTGCGCATAGCGGGCATGACCGGCCGCATCATCGGCTTCAGCGGCCGCAGCGAATCGGCCACATGCGGCATCGACATCGACCTCCCCAAGCTCACCGTTCTGCAGCATGTAACCGATGGCCACCTCCGCACGGGCATCCCCCGCCTGCTCTGCACGCTCGTACCACGACAGCGCCAGGGCAGGCTCTGGCGGGTCCGCATACGGCCGACGATAGCTCGCACCCAACAGCAGGGCGGCTTCGGTGATATCCGCCTCTGCCGCCTGTTCGAGCTGCTGCCTGGCGGCTGCCACATCGTACAGCGTGCCTTCCCCGAGCAGCCGCGCACGCCCGGCAAACAGCGCACCCTGCGCCGAGCCGAGCGTCGCCGCCTTATTAAAAAACCGAAACGCCAGCCCGTGATTCACCACGGTACCGAGGCCCCGCGCATGCAGATCGCCCAACGCAACGAGTACAGCCGAGTGGTTCTCATCGAATTCCAGCGCCCGGTTGAAGTCCTTGCGCGCGCTCACGTACATACCCTGCTCCAGGAAGGTGAAGCCGCGCAGGTAGTACGCACGCGCCCGCTCGGGTGCAGTGAGCGCAGGGTGCAAACGCGCCGGTTCCAGCAGCGAGCGGGCAAACACCACCTCCCCCTGCTCGATGAGGCTCGTCGCCCGCGCCAGCGCCTGCCGCGGATCGCCAACGGCTACGCTGCTCAGGGGAACTGCGTAGAGAAACAGCAGGAACCAAACGCTACGTTTCATGTCTGAGAGTGTATGAGAAACAGGCCCACAGAGCCCGGCACAGGGTGTGCTAAGCTTGCGGCCGACTCGAGCAAACCAATCCGAGCAACGGGGGTGACCAGGTTTCGACACGGGTAGCAAAGTTTGAGGTGCATGCCGAGAGGGTTGTGACTCTCGCTAAACAATCGCAGCAACTTTTATAGTTGCCAACGACGAAAACTACGCACTAGCGGCCTAAAACCGCCGCTTACACTGACGATTCGTTTCTCGTGCGGAGAAGTCAGTGGCTAGTTCACGAGATCGCGTGGATGTCTCGCCCGGGGCTGAAGCGCTAAAACCAATCGGGCTCGCTGAGGAAGATCCTGACCGTCGGAGCTTTCAAGGCTAAATTAAAAGACGCGATCTAAGCATGTAGAGCCGATCTCCGAGCGCCAGTGGACGCGGGTTCAATTCCCGCCACCTCCACCAAAAACACAAAGGGCCCTGCGGCCCTTTTGTGTTTTTGGGCTCTACCCAGCTAATGCCAGATAGGCCGTGACATATCACGGCCTTTTTCTTCCATAAACCCAGCAAACTACGAACTTGTTGCGGGTAGCTTCACTGAGTCCTCGAGCGGTGACCTTGCGTCAGGTTCCTTGGCTGAAATCGCTGAGCCATGTGCTGGGCGAGATCACTGAGCTTGGTGTCGGAGGGTTTTTCAGCAGCAAGCGATCACCAGTGACCAGAATGCTTCCCGAGTAGGCGCTCAACATGGCCCAAAGATGGTCGTCACCCCGGTCGGGCGCAGGAGAACCGGGCTTCGGTTCCCGCCAAATCGCGTTAGCCGCCAGTTCAACAAGCAGGTGATCAATCTCCGCTTCCGTAAAACCATGTAGCTTCACGAGCTTCGGCCTCAACAGCACCAAGCGATACTCGTCGAGAAGCGCTGGCGATAACAGGAAGATCAGCGTCCCTGACAACATCGAGTCCAGAACCAACGCTACCGGGCTACGGCTCGAACTCGTTACCAGGCCAGCGACCACCACGTTAGTGTCAACGACGAAGACTGGTGGACTCATCGCTTACGTGCGGCTCGTGTCTCCTCGACAGCCAACTCCATCGCTGCATCTGGATCGAGCTGCGCTCGCTTGCGAGCCTGCGCGACCAACGCACGAGCGCTTGCCTGGCCCTGTATGCCCCGTAGACGCAGGCTTTCCTCGATGATTGAGGCGATGGAACGACCCTGCCGCGCCGCCGTCTCTTTCAGGGCGCGGTGCAAATCGTCATCGAGAGTAACAGTCAAACGACTCATACCAAGCCTCGTTCGATTTCATCGGGGATAGCCTAGCATATAGACACCAATACACCAGAACACCAGAACACCACACTCGGTCTTGGGCACCCCCGGGCTTAGCCGGCTAAGGCGGGTTCACGCATACCAGCGCCAGACCCTCTCCTTTCCCAACAGCTGACCACGTTGCGATTGCCAGCGCTGTCGCGCATTGAACTGAAGTTCCATGAGAGATCAGCGTGGGGGTATTCACGGGGGCATTTCGGACGTTTAGCACTTCAACCTAGCGATTTTCATGGCGATGTGATTGTCGCCGCCTCCACCAATTGAAAATGGGTCCTAACGGGACCCCTTTTTCAATTGGAGTAGTGGTTGGAAAGGCCGGGTGGCAAAGCCCACATCATCGACAGCGACTGGGGTTTCCTGCCGGTTGAGCCCTGGGGCAAGCCACGCACAGAGGCGTTTTTCAATGCAGCTGCGCCCGCGTTCAACGAGCGTTTTATCGGCCGCAAAGCAGCCGGTGAGTTGCGCAGTGCCGGCTTTGCACCGGCCAGGGTTAAGATCAGAGCCTTCGCGGATCAGGCCGGCAATGGCCTGAACGTACTTACCAACATGGTGGGGTACATCCGCACATTCGGCTTGATGCCTGCCGCGACTGCGGAACAGATGCTGGAAGAAGCACGCGCTGCGGTTCCCGAAGGGAGATTCCTGTTCTGCCTTCCCCAGTTCCTTGTCACCGCAGAGTAGCCCGAGTGAGCTGGTTGGGTTTGAGGAGCGCAGGCGGGGCGGCCAGCAGCGGGCTAATCATCAAGTAGCAACGCGTAGCTCGTGCTTCTGCCGCCGCCCTTTTCCTGCACCAATGCGCCGCGCTCGATCAAGTCCTTGATGTCGCGCAGCGCAGTGTCATGAGAGCTCTTGGTCATCTTGGCCCACTTGGTGGTGGTGAGCTTGCCTTCGAAGCCGTCGAGCAGTCTGTTCAGGATCCTGGTCTGGCGCTCGTTGAGCGGGGCTTCGGCAAAGCGCTGCCAGAAGCGGGCCTTCTGCAGCACGGTGTCGACGGTAGTATCGGCGCTTTCTATGGCGCGGTGCAGGCATGACAGGAACCACTCCTGCCATGCGGTGATGTCGCAGCTGCCCTTTTGGCTGGCCTCCAGCATCCTGTAGTAGTCATTGCGCTCAGCGCAGATCTGTTTGGACATGCTGAAGTAACGCCGCGCACTGGCTTCCGCCCGGGCAAGCGCCATATCGGCTATGGCGCGGGCGATCCTGCCGTTGCCGTCATCGAAGGGATGGATGGTGACGAACCAGAAATGCGCCAGACCGGCGACCAGTAGAGGATCAGTTTCTGGGTCCGGCTCTTCGAACCAGTCGAGGAACTGCGCCATATCTTGCGTTAGCCTGTTTGCGGGCGGGGCCTCGTAGTGGACCTGCTCCTGGCCGATGGCACCGGAGACAACCTGCATCGGCCCGTCCCGGAATTGCCCTGTCGCGATCTTTGCAAGACCGCTCTTGCCGGTCGGGAATAAGGACGCGTGCCATTTGAACAGCCGCCTTCGCGTCAGCGGCAGGGCGTAGTTCGTCGTGGCGTCGGTCATCAGGTCGACGATGCCGTCGACATCGCGGGAAGACGGCACCAGGTTCTTGACGTGCTTCATCTCAAGATGGCGGGCAATTGAGGAGCGGACTTCGTCCTGCGGCAGCTTCTCGCTCTCGATCTCGCTGGATTTAACGACATCGTCGGTCATCGCATTCAGATGGGCTTCGTCCCTAAGCGCTTCGAACCCGAGCCCCTCCATCTTGCCGAGCAGCCTCCCCTGCGCGCGGGAGACGCGGGTCAGTAGCGGAAGCAGCTTTGCAGCATCCCACCTGAGTTCAGGCCACTTATCGCTTTGCCAGATATACTTCATAATCTACGCACCTTATGCGTAGATTATGGGCCGGATTCGGCGAATGAGTCAATAAAATACGCAATTGGTGCGTAGATTAGACCTGCATTGCGGTGCAGCATAGGCATATTCTACGCAACGTGTGCGTAGAATATCGGGCGTAATCTACGCACAAATGCTCTAGGATATTGATTTGATTAAATTTATTCAGAGGGTTGAGGATCTCCCATTCGTATGCGCCCTCTGTGCTTTGCGCAGGGCGTGGCTTTCGTGCGCCGTGTGATGGACCACTTAAGCGTGTTTTCGCAATCGGCACCGCCCTCTGCCCGCTGCGGCTGGCAACTGCGGGTCATCAGGAACATCTCAAACACTACCCGATCTGTTCGCTGAACGCTGACAAGCACCCGGCAACTGGACCCGCCTGCGCACGGCATTCCCGGAATTCCACTTCCACCACGTAAATCGTAAGCCAAGCGCCCCGACCAGCGTACGAACTCAGATCCTTCTCCACCCTCAGCCTCGACCTCGCGGACGCCGCGGTCGCTGAAAAAGTACAGGAAGTACTTTTCAGCACCCTACTAACGGCGTTGAACGGGGGTAATTCAGGCGTTTAGCAGCGCAAGCTATTGATTCGTGCTCAGATGTGATTGCCGCCACCTCCACTGAATACTTCAGGCCCGCATTTGCAGCTTCCACCCGTTTGCAAAATACTACCGGGATGAAAATTTGGACCTGGCTGGCGCTCGGCGTCACGCACGCAGGTGCGCTGCTCGCCGGCATCGCACTCGGCATCTATCTGCTACCGATACTGACCGCACCCGAGGGGCCAAGTGCGGGGGAAGTGCGCTCCGCAGAGGAGTCTGCCGTGCATTCTGGTGTGTTCCGCCGCGACCTCGCCGACAGCGATGCGCTGCACTGGGGGGAGGGCACGGTGTACGTCGGCCCCGACGTGATTGCCCTGCAGGGTTCACTTGCACCTGGCCCCGACTACCGTCTTTATCTGTCCCCGGAGTTTGTCGAAACCGAAGCGGATTTCCTCGCGAAGAAATCAAGCATGACCCAGGTAGGGCACGTGAACACGTTCGAAAACTTCATGGTCGCGGTACCCGAAGGTATCAACCCAACGGATTACAAAGCAGTGATCATCTGGTGCGAAGCGTTCGGCCAGTTCATCACAGCCGCCGCATATCAGTAGGCGCCAGCACGTAGGCGTAGGGATCATGAGAAACCTCATTCACCACTGAAGACGAGGGCCCAATGTTGAAAAGACCGCATCGACTAGCCCTGACGCTCTTGAGCATTACCTTTTTTCAGCAGGCCTTCGCCAGTGACTGGCCGCTGCCATCCGCGCAACCCGCAGAGGTCGGACTGTCAGAGGCCCGTCTGCAGCGCCTGTCGTCACGCTTGAACCAGCATGTTGAAGCAGGGGAGCTGGCTGGCGTGGTAGTCGCCGTCGCACGGCGCGGAAAGCTCGCCTACGTCGACACGCTGGGATGGTCCAACATCGAAGCCAATACGCCGATGGCGAAGGACACGATCTTTCGAATCCACTCCATGACCAAACCCATCGCATCGGTCGCAGCTATGATGCTGTTGGAAGAAGGGGCACTGAAAACTACGGACCGGGTCGACGCTTACCTACCCGAGCTATCGAAGATCAAAGTTTTCACTGGCGGCACGCAAGACGCCCCGGAACTTTCAGACCCCGCTCGACCAATCACGGTGGGTCATCTTCTGAGCCATACCTCCGGCATGGTCGGCATGGGTTATGAAACACATCCCACAGGTCAGATCTTCGAGGCGGTCGCACCTTACGCCAACAATCCCACACTCGAAACCTTCGTCACCCGCCTTGCGCAAGCGCCGCTGGCGCGCCAGCCGGGAGAAGAGTTCATCTACGGGCCGTCTACGGACGTGCTCGGCCGTGTCATCGAAGTGGTGAGCGGCCAGCCGTTCGATGTTTTTCTCAAGCAACGAATCCTCGAGCCTCTGGGGATGGTAGATACGCACTTCGTATTGCCACAGACCAAACGCGACCGGTTCGCTATGGCTTACGAACGTAAGAACAACGGGATCCACGCCTACGACAATCCGCAACACGAAGCCCGCTGGAAGCCAGGCTATCAATTCCGCTCCGGGGGCGGCGGTCTGGTGTCCACCATCGGCGACTACCTGCGATTCACGCAGATGCTCCTCAACGGCGGCACGCTGGATGGCGTGCGACTACTCTCGCCAAAAACCATCGAACTCATGACCACACCAGTAGTGCACCACGACGAATCGGCATTTCTGCAGATGGCAACCGCCGGATACGGTTTTGGCCTCGGCTTTGCGATTCAGGAAGACCTGGCGGCCGCTGGCAAACCGGGTTCGCTGGGCGAGTACTTCTGGGCAGGAGCGGCGGATACGTACTTCTTCGTCGATCCTTCAGAGCAGCTCACCGCTGTGCTCATGACACAGATCTACCCGGCCGGGACGTACCAGCTCCGAGAGACGCTCCAGACCATGGTGTATCAGGCGTTAATCGACTAGCAATGGTAATCAACCTAGCGTGTCGAGCAGGACTGGATGGCCTTGAGCGGAAGCAGACGCACGCTGTCCGAGTAAAGGGCGTTGGACACGGCCAGGTAGCGATCAGAAACACCCAGCCAGCAGGCCCGCAGCAATCAACCACGCGCCTTCAACGCATCAATGGTCAAGTCCAATGCTTGCAGATCATTCTGTGCATATCGCCAAGGCGTCATCGCCTCCGATGCTCAGCCGCCTGCTTCATGGCAAACAACGTGGGCGCAAACATGTTGTGGACGGTGGTACCTAGTTCCGGTTCAGCTTCTTCAAGCGTGCCCCCTTGAAATGGCGGCTCCGGCGAGTACTCCGCTTGCAGCTGCAGTGCCTGAGCGTAGGCCTTACCTCGAAGCTTCGCCACAAGCGTCAGAGCGAAATCGAGCCCAGCGGACACCCCAGCAGCCGTGAGCAGGTTACCGTCAGCAACGCAGCGGGCATTGACCTCCGTCGCACCGAAATACGGGAGCAGATGACGGGTAGCCCAATGGCTTGTAGCTCGCTTTCCCTCAAGCAGTCCCGCCTGGCCTAGAATTAGAGATCCCGTACATACACTTGTCAGATGCTTCGCCCGGCTTCCGCGATCAGCAACAAAGTCGATGGAAACGCTGTCCTCCATGAACGCCAGGGTACCCGAGGTTCCTCCACCAACGAACAGGACATCCAAGTCTTCCGGGCATGACTCGAATGTGGTGTCCGGCACAATGGCGAATCCAGTATCACCCTTGATGGGCCGAAGTTCGGGGTCTTTCGCGACCAGGTACACCTTTGCACCCATAAGTGAGGCAAAGAAATATTGCGGCCCTACCAG
>JAUIED010000091.1 GCA_030428905.1 Gammaproteobacteria bacterium | reverse complement strand
TGGCAGCCTGCTCAGCCTCGCGGCAACGGTCTATGCGATTTACCTTACCTACCAGTTCGTGCCCATCTTTCTCGGTGTGCCCGAACAAAACCGCGTAAAACATATCGTCGTATCGATCCTTGCGGCACTCGTGCTGGGCTTCATCGTCTTCGGCTTCATCGGCGGAATCGTCGGCGGAGCGGCGGTGTTGGATGCCCTGGATGATGATGAAGAGCGGGTCACCTCAGTGCAGCCCGAAAGCGGAGGCGGTTTGTTCGGCGGTGTTGAGCGCCAGGCGAAGCTGGCGGAGGCGGCGCAGAACGACCGGTTTGAGCCGCCCGCCGATGGCAAGCTGGAAGAAGCGCAGGTGGTGCGTTTCGTCGATGCGATGAAAAAGACCACGGCGCTGCGTGAGCGGTTGACGAAAAAGTGGGACGGCATCGATGAAGAGAATCCGTCGCTCGGCGACATCTTCAGCGGTGCGGGAGACGCCATGCGCATGGGTACCGCCGAGATGGAGGTTGTTAAGACCGCCGGCGGCAACTGGGCGGAACACCAGTGGGTGCGCTCCGCGCTGGAAACTGCGCGCATCCAGCAGGACATCAACGATGCTGTGCGCCACAACTACGAGCTCTTCCTGAAGTACCAGGAAGACATCGAGCGGTACGAATAACGTGGCCCGCCTCGATGGACGGGTGGCGGTTGTCACCGGCGGTGCCAGCGGTATGGGGCGGGCGACGGTGTTGCGCTTCCTGCAGGAAGGGGCGCGTGTGGTCGTCGCCGACTTCAACGCCAAAACGGGTGCTGAGGTGTTGGCGGAGGCGGGGTCTCTGGGCTACGCCGACAAAGTGGCATTCCAGCGCACCGACGTCGCGCGCGAGGAAAATGTGGAAGCGATGCTGCGCACCGCGGTGGAGCGGTTTGGCGGTTTGGATATCGTCTTCAACAACGCAGGCGTCGGCGGTGCGGTGGGCCCCATGACGGAAACCACGGTCGAGTCCTGGGACTACACATTCGACGTGCTTGCCAAAGGCGTCTTCCTGGGTATGAAGCATGCAGCCCGCATCATGCGCGCGCAGGGGCGTGGTGGTGCCATCATCAATACTGCATCCATCGCGGCGCTGTCGGGTGACGGTGGGCCGATGATCTACTCCGCCGCTAAGTCAGCCGTGGTGAGCCTGACGCAGTCGGCGGCGGTGGAGCTGGCACCGGACCGGATCCGTGTGAATGCGATCTGTCCCGGTTACATCGCAACGCCCCTCGCGGAGGGCGGCAGGGCGGAGGAAACCCGCGAACGTTTTCGCACGGCGCAGCCCTGGCCGGACTACGGACGCGGTGAGCACATTGCCGGCGCGGCGCTGTTTCTGGCCAGTGACGATGCACAGTTCGTTACCGGCGAAGCGCTGGTTGTGGACGGCGGGCTCATGGCCGCCGGGCCGCAACTGTCACGCAACTTTCCCCGTACGTCCGGTCGCAACGCTCGGGTTGCCGGCATTACCAAAGGCACCACGGGGGAGGCGCCGGAACTGGTGCGATTCTGATGCGCTGCGCATCGCCTTTACTGGTGGCCGTGAGCTTCGCGCTCGTTGCTTGCACCCTGCAGCCTTCCACGGCAAAACGCGCAGACGTGCAATCGGCGGATGTGCTTGCGGGGCGCTACATCGAACAATCCGTGCCAACCCTCGCGGTGGTGGCTTCTGAGCTCCTCGAGCCGAGCCCTGACATGCAGGCATTTGCTCGGCGATACGGTGGTGAAGGCCGAAGCCGCGTGCTCACCCTGCGCGGCCTTCTGCAGGGTATGGCGGAGGCGGGGTACCTGCAGGCGGAGTACGAGGCGCAGCGCACGCTGCGGCCTGGTGACGTGTTCGAGCAGCGGCGTGGGAACTGTCTTTCCTACACCATGATGTTTGTGGCGCTGGCGCGAAGCGCCGGGCTTGATGCGCGCTTTCAGGTCGTGGACGTGCCGCCGCAGTGGAACCAGCGCGACCACTGGGTAGTGCTCGATCATCACGTGAATTCCGTGGTCGAGAACGTTCGGGTCGATTCGAAGCACACCCGCGACATGGTGGTGGATTTCAACCTGGCCGACTATCAGGGCAACTTCGAACGTCGCACGATAGCGGATGCGGAGGCCTTTGCCCGCTACTTCAGCAACCTCGGCGTGGAGGCGATGATCGATGGCAATGATGGGCTGGCGCTCGCGTACCTGCGCGAGGCGCTGATGCAGGACCCGAATCTCTCCACGGCATGGGTCAACGTCGGCGTGCTGCATTCTTCGCAGGGTGCCGATGAGATCGCACGCTACGCTTACGAGCAGGCGTTGCTGGCGGACGCAACAGACCTCTCGGCGATGAGTAACCTTGCAGCACTCCTGGAGCGTCTGGGTGAGAGCGAGCAGGCCGGAAGGTTCCGTAGCCGTATCGCCTGGCACCGGCAGCGAAACCCCTATTTTCACTACAGCGAGAGCCTGGTTGCATTCGAGCAGGGGCGGCTGGACGCTGCGCAGGTGCACCTGGCCCGCGCATTGCGGCTCAAGGATGAAGAGCACCAGTTTCACTTTCTCAAGGCGCGGCTTGCCGCTGCTGAAGGCGATGCACAGCTGATACGTCAGAGCCTGCGCACGGCTTTGGAGCTGGCCCAGAGCGGACCCATGAAGCGGCGCTATCGTGGAAAGCTGGAGCAGCTGAGGACAGCTGCGGAAGGTTGAGCGGAGTGGGCCTTTTCAGTGGGTCTTCAGTTGAGCCGTTTCACGCGGATGCCGCGGCCGCCGGTTGCCTTCACGAGCAGGAAAGACCCTGAGCTTGCCGCACTGATCTCCACCGTGTCGCCCTCGCGCAAACGCAGGGTTTTCGAGTCGAGCTGCATCCAGATCTGGCCATTGGCGAGCTGCAGGATCCATTTGCCGTAGGCGTTCTGCCGCGCTTCGGCGATGTCGGCTCGCAGTGTGTCAGGAATCTTTGCGCCAAACAGTTCTTCCACCATGGTGGTGGCGGCGCTCTTCTCTTTGCCGAACAGTTCGTCTGCGGCGAACGTTGCCGGTATCTGTGGCTCGGTAGCTTCGGCACTTTCCGCCGGTGCTTCCTCGCGTTGGAACAGGGCGAAGGCCAGCTTGTCGTAGCACTTCAGGCGCTGCGCTTCGTCGGTGATCAGGCTGCAGGCCATGAGCGCTGGTGACAGTGGCTCGGGCTGTGCTGCGGACGCCGGATGTATCGCCAGAACGAGAAGGCTCATGAGCATTGCGGAGCGCATGACGGTCATGCCGGGACCTCGCGGGTTGGGCTGCGGAAAGCCGGCCGCAGCAGGTTGCTGCGGCCGGTGCGTTTCCCTGTTAGAACCTCAGAGACACGCGGGAGTAGTAGTATGCTCCGGCGGTTTCGTAGGTGTAGTGCAGGGTGTTCATGTCATCGTAGTTGGTGACGTATGGCGGATCTTCGTCGGTGATGTTCCGAGCGCCGAGTACCACGGTCACGTTCTCGTTGATGTCATAGTAACCCTGAACGTCGATGTACAGAATGTCATCTGCGGTACAGGAATTGCCGCAAGCGGCGCCGTCGAAGCCGTCTTCCGTTTCGTCGAACCACTTGGCGAACACCGAAGCGCCCCATTGATCCGTGGTGTAGCTCACACCGTAGTTGATGGCGAGCTCCGGGAAGGCGGTGATGGCGTTCTTGTTGTACGGATCGATGCCGAACCTGCCGGCGAGCTTCTCTTCCGTGCCGCCAATGACGGCCAGGTAGTTGTACTCGTCGACGTAGCTGCCGGTAGCGCTCAGCTCCATGCGGCCCGGACCCAGATCGAAGGCGTAGCGGATATCGAAATCGATACCGGACGTTTCGAAGCTGGACAGGTTCTGCGTGGTGAGCAGGACGCCGGTCACCTGGTTCAGCGCGTTACGACGCAGTGGTGCCACGTTGCTGGGGCCTTCGCCAACCGCGGTGGGGCCTGCGATGAGGGCACACAGCGGGTCGCTGAAGTTGGCGCTGTTGTAGCAGCGGCTGATGACGTTTCCGGTACCAGCGGTGCCCATGGCGTCTTCGATCTCGATGTCGTAGAAATCCACGGTCACAGTCAGGCCTTCCAGGAAGCGCGGCGTGAAGACAATGCCAAACGTCGTCGACTCGGAGGTCTCCGGCTCGAGGTTCGGCGTGCCACCTTCAAGCGTGGTGGCTTGCGGCGCGTTTACGACGAAACCTGCAGGCAGGTTGTCGCCACCGGGACCACAGTTGGCCTGGATGTTGGCGCTGGCTGAGGTGTCCCAGTTCTGGCAGGGATCGGTGTACGACGCGGCTGTGCGCTGGATGCCGAGGAACCGCTCAGAGAGGTTCGGCGCGCGGAAGCCTTCTGCAAAGGTGTAGCGCAGACGAATGTCCTGAATCGGTGCCCACTCCAGTGCCACCTTGAAGTTGGTGTCAGCACCGCTGACGAAGTCATAGTCGGAACGTCGGGCGGAAGCCTCCAGCGTGAGAAGCTCGGCACCCGGTACGTCAGCCAGAATCGGCAGGGACAGCTCAGCGTAGAGTTCCTTCACCGAGTAGGCGCCCTCAGTGGGGTTGCCGGGGGTGGAGAACACCGCGCCAATGGCGCTGCCGCCGTCGGGCAGCGACTGTGCGGACTCCTGACGCCGCTCGTAGCCGATGGCCCAGGACGGTTCGCCGCCGGGCAGCTCGAATGCGCCCATCATGTTGCCGGACAGGTTCGCCTGGAATACGCGCATCTTCGAGCGCTCCAGCGTGTTCACGGCGACCGTGGCGTATGCCAGCTGTGCTGCGGTCAGCGTGCCGCTGTTGAAGGGGTCCCAGGGTGCGATGCCTGCAGGCAGAGGCGTGCAGGTCTGGCCAGGCGTGGAGCAGGTCGGGTCGAGCAGGGCGTTGATGCGCGGCTCGATGGCACGGCCGCCATCACGCTGAGCGTCGGTCCAGTCGGCGTAGTTGTAAGACACATCCCAGTTCCAGCCGTTATTCAGCTCGCCTTCGAGGCCGAACACCACGCGCCAGGACTGTGCGTCCTGCAGAAAGCCTCGTCCTGCGCTTTCTTCCAGGCGGCGGGCAATGTTCACCGACTGCGGCGTGGAGCAGTTCGGATTGCCAGCGCACTGCGCGTCGCCGAACGGGTTGAATGGGTTGGTCTGCGGCACGCTGGGTGCCCAGAAGGTGCCGACGTCTGCCAGAAGCTGCTCCGACTCGCGGTTGGAGAAGCCGCCTTCCAGGAATGCGTTGACCGTACCGAAGTCGCTGGATTCCACGACCATGTAGTCGGTGGTGGCGTACAGGCTCCACACCTCCTGCGGCGTGACCATGTAGCTTGCGGCAGCGAAGTTGAACGCGTCAGCTGCGGAGTCGAACGGGCGTACCTGGCCGGTGACCTGGTCCACCACGAAGCTGCCGGCGTCGATCGATGGGATCGTCTGGGCAGGGGTGGTGGTGCCGGAGCCGCCGCACTCAACGCCGCCACCGGCCGCGTCCTGCAGCGGGCAGAGAGAGAAGCCGCGATCGCGCTGTTGGATATCGTCGCGCTTCGTGTACTGCGCACTCATGACGAAGTTGCCACGGTCGAACGTGGAGCCCCAGGTCATGGCGATGTTGTACTGTTCTCCGTCGTTCTCAGAGGTGATGTCGTAGCCGACATCCAGTTCCAGACCTTCGAAGTCCTTCTTGGTGATGATGTTCACCACGCCAGCGATGGCGTCGGAGCCATACACCGTGGAGGCGCCGTCCCGCAGAACTTCGATCCGTTCGATCATCGCCGTCGGGATCATGTTGAGGTCGACGATGCCGTCGGTGGATGCCTGCGCCGGCCGATGGCCGTTCAGAAGCACCAGGGTGCGGTTGGGGCCCAGACCGCGCAGCTGCACGGTGGCAAGCCCCGGGTTGCCGTTGTTTACGGTGGAGCCGAAGTCGGCGCCGCCGAGGGTCGCCGGCAGGTCCTGCAGGAAGTCTTCGAGCGTCAGATTGCCCGACGCTTCCAGCGCTTCTTCGGAGAGGACGGTGATCGGGCTGATGCTCGAAAGATCGCTACGCTTGATCCTCGAACCCGTCACGACCACCTCTTCCATTGCGGTATCAGCCGCCACGGCCACCGACGGCACCAACGGCGCGGCCAGCAGCGCGCACAGGGCCCAAAGGCCCAGGCGGCTATTCGGAGAGATTTTCATCGTTGTGATTCCCCATGGTTATTGTGTTTGAGGCACACGGTTCGTAACAAATTGTTACGAGAGGTGCCATGGGGACGCGATAGTGAAACTAATGGGAATCAATTTCAAGATTTATCCATTAAATATCCATTATTAGGATTGAGGGAAAATACGTTTGAAACGTCTAAAGGCGCCCGTGTGGGCCCGGAATCGGATTGCGGGTTCAGGCGGAAAATCGGGCACAGACGGAAAGTCGGGCCCAGACGGAAAGTCGACACAGCCAGCGGTGAAAAGCACCGGCCAGTCAGCCGGACGTGATTGTGGGTCTGATTCCCGGTCTGATAGGGCGCTTTGAATCTATAGATGCGCCAGACGCTGAAATGGTCGCAAGGCGCTGAGGGAAATTTTGCGCCGCCTTCCGCGGCGTGGGGTCAGATGGCCGTTTCGTGCAGGCCGCACTCGCGCTTCATGCCGAAAAAGCGGGTCTGCGACTCGTCATCGACTTCAAACACGGATTTGGTCGTGTGCACATCGCCGATGGAGATGTAGCCGTCATGCCAGAGCGGGTGGTATGGCAGGTCGTGCTCCGTGAGGTATCGGTGCACGTCGCGGTCGCTCCAGTCGGCGATCGGGGCAACCTTGTAGCGCTTGCCGTTGTGGGCCAAAAACGGTGTTGCGGTACGGCTGTCTGCCTGGCTGCGTCGGATGCCGGTCATCCAGGTTTGCGCGCCAAGCTCGCCGAGCGCCCGCTGCATGGGTTCGACCTTGTTTTCCTGGTTGTATCGCTCCAGACCGCTGCGCCCCTGCAGCCAGCGCTGTCCGTGCAAAGCCTCCTGCTGAGCGGCGCTTCGCTTTGGAAGGTAGGTGTGCAGGTTGAGGTTCAGGCGCTGCTTGATCTTCTCGACGAATGCATAGGTTTCCGGGAACAGGTATCCGGTGTCGATGAAGACTACATCGATCTCGGCATCGGCTGTCGTTGCCAGGTGCAGCATGACCGCAGCCTGGGCACCGAAAGACGAACTGACGACGTGACGCCCGGGAAGGTTCTGCAGCGCCCACTGCACGCGCTCAGCGGCGCTCTGCGCCGCCAACTCGCGGTTGACCATGCTGATGTCCGATGCTGCTGTTTGGCGGTTGAGGTTCAACGCCTGCGTCCGATCTGAGTTCGACGTAGATTCTCTCTTCCCCAGATTAGGTCGGGAAGGAATCAATAGACATCTGCTAAAAACGTTGGGTTATAAAAAAAGGCTGCACCGCGGGATTCCACTGAAAGTGGTTATTCCGTAAATAAACTAGACGTAAGATACGATGTCTATACACACGTAACGTTCCCCGCACAGCGTATGCCGTGCGGGTTGCATAGACTGATTTGCATTCCAGTGGGGTCTTTTCTGCCATGTGGTCCAGATTGTTGGTAGGCGTTCTCTTTGTCTTCACTCTCAGCGCGTGCGGCGGTGGTGGTGGTGGCAGTTCCGCCAGTGATACGCCACCGGTGGGCAGCACCACCGGCGGCGGCACGACTGGTGGTGGTACTACCGGCGGTGCCACGACTGGTGGTGGTACTACAGGCGGTACTACTACAGGTGGTACTACCGGCGGCGGCTCGCCTCCGCCCACGGGCGACTACGGGTTTACCCGCCAGGTGTTCGTGGACAACAGTCTCGGTGGCGATTGCATCGGCGACTACGATGCAGGCGCGCGGCGTTGCGGTGGCGGCAGCGAAACGGCATTCGCATCTTTCGCTGCGGCGCAGGCTGACGCACAGCCTGGTACTGCATATCAGATTCGTGGGGGCGACTACGGTGAAGTGCTGCGCCTGAGAGCGTCCGGCCGAGCGGATGCGTACATAGGTTTTCTTGCTTATGAGGGTGAAACCGTAACGCTGCGGGACATCAACTCCATCGACAACGGCGAAGACTACGGTCCGATCTGGCTCGATGGGGTGAGCTACAACGTCGTGCAGGGGCTTAGCGTGCGCGGCAGTGTGGGCTTCCTGCGTGCCGTGGACGCACACTACAACGTCATCGACGATTGTGACTTTGACACCTCTGCGATCTATCCCAGCGAGAGCAAGCGCGGTGGGCTGTACTTCGCCTGGAGCACGAACAACAAGGTGCTCAACAGCCGGATCGTGCGCGGTACGGACAGCCTGGCGCTGATCCGCTCCGACCGCAATCTCGTCAGCGGCAACACATTCGAGCTCGCCGGTCACGACGTGTGGGTGATCAAGTGCGGCAGCTACAATGTCATTCGCGGCAACCGCTTCACTAATCCGCAGCAGAAGCTCGGCTCGATCTTCGACTGCGAGGAAGCGACGACCAACTGGCATGGCAACGGCCGCTTTGCGGAGGATCGCGCGATCCTGGACGCGACCCGACACAACCTGGTGGAAGGCAACGTCTTCGATACCAGCGGCACCTGGTACAGCTCCTCCGGCGGCAATGGAATCCAATACGCCGGTCAGGAAGGCATCGTGCGACGCAACGTGTTTGTGCGCACCAACATCGGCCTCGGCATGACCCAGTACAGTGCTGAGGCGCTCTACAACTACGACAACCGCGTGTATCACAATGTCTTCCACGACAACTACTGCGCCGGCATCTATGCCTCCGGAAATACCGGCGAAGGCCGGATGGAGGGCAACGTTTATAAGAACAACGCCCTTTGGGACAACCGCGGTTGGAATCCGGATGACCAGTGCGACGGCACCGATGCCAGCCAGCTGCTCTATCGGCAATCGTTTGATGGCCACCGCTTTGTTGCCAACGGCATTGGCAGCAGTGCCGGCAACGCGCTGGTGCGGGAGGAGTTTGGTGGCGCCGGCACGGTAGAAGATTTTGCGGATGATCTGAGCGGTTCCGTGGTCGGCAATCCGCGGTTTACCAACGCCGCCTCAGGCGACTACACGCTTGGTCCGGACAGCCCGCTGATAGACCGGGGTGACTTTCTGACGACAGCCGCCAGTGCCGGATCCGGCAGGGTGCTGGAGGTGGCGGATGCGTTGTATTTCTACGACGGTTTCGGCATCGCGGGCGAGATGGGTGATCGCGTGCAGCTTGAAGGAGATACCGCCACTGCGCGCATCGTCGAGGTGGACTACGCGGCGAACACGATCACCGTGGATGCGGACCTGAACTGGTCGGCGGGGCAGGGTGTTGCCCATGCCTTTGCTGGAAACGCCCCGGATATCGGTGTGTACGAGCGCTGACCAGCGCCGAACATGGGCTGCAAACTGTGTCACACTGCGGTCCATGGACGAGCAAGATGTTCTGTTTGCCAACGAAGCCTTCTATCTGGCCTTCACGCAGAAAGACGTGGCGGCGATGGATGCACTGTGGGCCAGGCATTCACCGCTGGTGTGCGTGCACCCTGGTTGGGATGCGCTCACCGACCGCGAGGAAATCATGGCGAGCTGGCAACAGATCCTGCGCAACCCGCGCCAGCCGGGTATGGACTTCCATCATGCCGTTGCGCACGTCTACCCCGGGTTTGCGCTGGTCACCTGCTATGAGCAGCTCCCAGGAGGGATTTGCGTTGCGACCAATGGCTTTGTGGTGGAAGAAGGCGGGGTGCGCCTCGCCACCCACCATGCCGGTGCCTGCGCGCATCCGCCGGACGATCTGCAAGTGCGCTGAGCCTCTGCCCGACGGGCGGATTCTCTCTGATTGATCACCCACCCGTTCTTCCCGGCTGTGACGCCGTGTTGCCAGCTTTTCTGCATTTGCGCATAGTCGAATGTCTGATGGCGGGAGGAGAGCCGGATATGGATCTGAGGGTGTCGATACTGGGCGGCGGCTCGTGGGGCACTACGGTGGCATCGCTGGTGGCGCGCAACACACAGGCTCTGCTCTGGGCGCGCAGTGAAGACACCGTCGCCGAGATCAACGAACAGCACAGCAACAGCCGCTATCTGCCGGGTGCGCGTTTGTCGCCAAAGCTCACGGCCACCAGCGACTTCGAAGAAGCGGTGAGCACTGCCGATCTGCTGGTGGTGGGTATTCCCTCTCAGCAGTTTCGCGCAACCCTGCAAGAGGTGGCGAAATACATCCGCCCGTGGGTGCCGATCATCAGCCTGTCGAAAGGGCTCGAAGCCGATACCCGCATGCGTATGAGCGAGATCATCCGGGAATTGCTGCCTGGCCATCCGCCAGGGGTTCTGTCTGGCCCGAACCTTGCCAAGGAGATCATCGACGGGCAGGCGGCGGCGAGCGTGCTGGCCATGGAAGATGAAACCATCGTGCGTTCGCTCAAGAGCGTGTTCAGCTCGGGTATGTTTCGTGTGTACACCAACACCGACATCATCGGTTGCGAGCTGGGTGGCGTGCTGAAGAACGTGGTCGCTATCGCCACGGGTATGGGCGATGGTCTGGGCGCCGGTGAGAACACCCGTGCCGGGGTCATTACCCGAGGGCTTGCGGAGCTCACCCGGTTTGGAATTGCCCTTGGTGGCGAGGCGCAGACCTTTGCCGGGCTCGCCGGCATCGGCGATCTGGTCGCTACATGTACCAGCCCGCAAAGCCGTAACCGACACGTCGGTGAGGAACTCGGCAAAGGGCGCAAGTTGAACGAGATCATTGCTGAAATGCACATGGTTGCCGAAGGTGTGAAGAGTACGCCCAGCGTCATGAAACTCAGCGAGCAGCATGGGGTGGAGATGCCCATCACCTACGAGGTGTATCGCGTGCTCTACGAGGAAGGTACGCCGTGGCAGGCGTTTCGCGGCCTCGTCAGAAAAGAGCCCGGCGCCGAGTGGGAACCGGGTTGAGGTTCTACTCGGGCGGCGCCAGTTCGAACATCCACAGCGAGCCTTCGGCGATCTGCGCAAGGCCGGCCTGGATCATCTCCGTTGCGTCGGCGCCTTCGGGTGCGACGGCCATCTGCGAAAGATACTTACGGCCCAGCTCACTCACCAGGTGGGGTAGCTGCGCACCTCCGGTGATGCGCACCAGTTGCCGGTCGTAGAGCTTGCCGTCTACGCGGAGGATGGCGCGGCCGTCTTTTTCCGCTTCGATGGGCCACTGCTTCCAGAGCTTGCCCCAGGTCGTGTTCATGTAGCCGCAGGGAATGTAGATGCGCCCGTCATGTTCCACGATCCAGGTGGTGCGCGATCGTTCCGGGGAGAGCAGCTGAAACTCCACTTCTTGGGTGTCTTTCACGAATGACCAGTCCGGCTCGTCACCGACATATGGCGTGCCGGAGGTGAACGGCCCGCCGGCGACGATGGCGATGGGCCCATCGCTGAAGCGTGCGCCGATGAGCAGCACGGCGACGGCTGCGGCTACCACCACCAACAGTGCGGCCATCCACTTGAAGATCGTTGCCAGCATGTCGTTTGTCCCGGCTGTTGTGCTGCGCGGAGTGTATGAAAAATGTGCGCCCATTCCTACGGCGGGGGAGCGCAAAATTTGCTAGAGTCCTGCGGTTTAGCGTTTTCTGCGCAGCGTAGAATTTGCATGCAGGCCAGACAGGTAGAACAGACATGCAGGACAAAGCAGGTAGTTCAGGAGAGAGTTTTTCAGGAGCGGGCTTGTCAGCCAGCAACACAGGCGGCCCCGGTCACACTACGGCCGAGGCTGTGACGTTGCTCCTGCGCTCGCCTCGCTGGTCTGTCACAGATGTGATGGAACTGCTCGAAATCGGCGATGCCGAGTTCCGTCGCCTGGTGGAGCAGAATGGCAAGCTCGCGCGTGTGCTCCAGGAGCGCAAGGCGGACAGTGCCTTCGACGGCCTCACGGAGCGTCAGTGCAAGGCCTGCGGAGAGCTCTACCGCACGGCCACATTTCGCGCCTACTGTGGTGCGCCGGCCTGCCGCCGGGTGGAGCGGCTCAATCGTAAGCGCTGAAGCTCATATGGCTGTGGGCGCGGATACGTTTGATCTGCGGCGTCTGCCTGATAGTTTTTACGAAAACCCCTATCCAACCTACGACCGCCTGAGGTCGGAAGCGCCGGTGCTGGCCTGTCCGGACGGTTCCTACCTGCTCACCCGGTACGAGGACGTGCGGCGCGTATACCGTGACCCGCGTTGTTTCAGCTCTGACAAGCGCGTGCAGTTTGCGCCGCTGTTCGGCGAGCACTCGCCGCTGTTCGCCCACCACACCACAAGCCTGGTGTTCAACGATCCGCCCCTGCACACGCGTGTGCGCAAAGCCATCGGCAATGCGTTGTCGGATCGCCTGGTGCTGTCCATGAGCCCGGCCCTGGAAGCGCTGGTGGATCGGCTGATCGATGACATCGAGGCTCGTGGTGCGTTCGATCTGGTGGAGCACTTCGCCGCAGCCATCCCTATTGAAGTGATCGGCAACCTGCTGCGTGTTCCGGTGGAGGAGCGCGGGCCGCTGCGCCGCTGGTCCCTCAATATCCTCGGCGCGCTGGAGGTGGCACTGAACGAGGAAGCGCTCGCCGAGGGCAACGCCAGCGTGGTCGAGTTCCTAGATTATCTCGACGATCTCATCGGCCGTCGCCGTAAAGTTCTGGCCGACGCGGATGACGACATCGTCGCCCGCCTTCTGCGCTGGCACGATGCCCAGGGTGCGCTGGCGCGGGATGTTCTCTACCACCAGTGCATCTTCCTGCTCAACGCCGGGCACGAGACCACCACCAACCTCATTGCCAACGGTGTGCTCGCCCTCGTCGAACGGCCGGCGCTTTTCGCGCGGCTACGCGATGCACCAGAGCTCATAGACACCGCTGTGGAGGAGCTGCTGCGATTCGACAGCCCCAATCAGCTCGGCAACCGAACGACCACCGAAGCGGTGGAGATTGGTGGTGTGCACCTGCCGGCGCAGACGGTCATTACCTTAGGAATAGGCGCTGCGAACCGCGATCCGGAAGTATTTTCTGCGCCGGATGTCCTTCACCTGGACCGCCATCCCAATCCGCACCTGGCATTCGGCGCGGGGATTCACACCTGCGCCGGGCTCAATGTGGCCCGACTCGAAGGGCGCATAGCCATCGGTCGCCTGATTCAGAAATTTCCCAACCTGGCTTCTGCTCAGGCGCCCGTGCGGGCGCGGCGTGCGCGTTTTCGTGGATTTGTCAGCGCGCCGATGACGACCTGATTGTGGCCAGACGCGCGCGCACCTGATCGAGCTGCTGGCGCAGTTCCGGTTCGAGGTAGGCGAAGTTCACTCCGCGTGGCGTCAGCTCCCAGTACTCGGCTTCTTCTTCGGCACCTAACTCATCGATCAGGTGGGCTATGGAGAGCTGTGTCTCGTTGGCCAGGTCAATGATGACGCGATCTGCGCGTTGCGTATCACCTGCGTGCAGCAGTACGGTCGCTGCGCGAATCTGTGCCCGCCGCACGCCAGCCGCGGTGGCGGCCTGTTCGTCGGTGCGAAACGGCCGGTCGAGATCCAGAAGCGCATCGAGCAGGTGGTCTGCATGCTGCGGCTTGGCCGGCATGCAGATCTGCAGAAGCTGCACGATGTCGTAGGCGCACACTTCGAGAATGAACGGTTGGCCGGCGCCGAAGCTGATGCCGGCGTAATACTGCAGGCGCCGTACAATATCGAGGCCGTAGCGATCTTCGCCCTGCTGCAGCAGCGCCTCCGCGGTCTGTCTGTACTGGCTGAGCACGTAGTAGGCGGTGCGTGGGTCCTGCGCGCGTATCGTGGTGCGCAGATAGCTGTTGAAACCTGTGAGGCAAAGCGACAGCAGTGCTGGATTGCTGGCCGCGGCACCTAATGCAATTTCTCGTGTGCGGATGGCAATCAGATTGGCCACATCGCGCAGCTGCGGTATGACGAGGTCCATGGCGGCGTGCAGCTGCGAGACGAGCTTGTACTCGAACCAGCTGCTGTTTTGTGCAATGCGCGCCAGGGCCGCATCCTCCAGAGACACGAAGTCCGGATCGGTGCGAAGCTGTGCGCCTGCTGTGTGCCAGCTGTCTGGCAACCGGCTACGTAGCGCTTCGTAGTGTGTGAGCAGATCCGTCAGGGCATCGATGCAGCGCATGGCGATGTCGCGATCGCCGCCATCGATGGCGCTGCGCAGCACGTCCTGCAACTCGTCTACCGTGCGGGCAACCTGCAACTGCTGGTCGCCACCGTGCTGTTTTGTGCAGGCGTCGAGCTGCTGTTCGGCCTGGCGCTGGATACGGGCGATGATGTTGAGCGGTGAGATGAAGGAGAACACATAGGCGAAGTAGGGCAGCAATGCCAGAAGCGCTACGGTCACCATGCCGAGCGTCAACCCGTGCAGCAGCGTGGCGTTGCCCTCGCTGGTTGTTGCGGATACCCACACGCACAGCACGGTGGTGGCCACGAAGAAACTGAGCACGCCGATGTTGACCGGCTCACGGGCGAACATGCTGGTGATGCGGTGGTTGAATCGGGTTGCCGCCAGCTCGACGATGATGGCGACCACGGTGACGGCGATGCCGAGCACCGCTGCGACGACCTCCGCCGTATTGCTGATGGCTTCGTACATCGCCGCATTCTCGCGGATTTGCTGCAGCGGTTAAACTCCGGATGCCCTGGCGTACACGGAGAACATTCATGTGGGAGGCGATCGCGCTGACCTTCGAGCTGGCGACGGTGACTACCGTGAGCCTGTTGCTGCTCGGCACGCCCCTGGCGTGGTGGCTGGCGCGCACCAGCAGCCGTGCCCGGCCGGCAGTGGAAGCGCTCACGGCCATGCCGCTGGTGTTGCCACCCACCGTGCTCGGCTTCTACCTGTTGCTGGTGATGAATCCCGCAGCCCCACTGGGCAGCGTCTGGCTCTCCGTCACCGGCGAGACCTTGACGTTCTCCTTCGCCGGGCTGGTCATTGCCTCCGTTGCCTATTCGTTGCCGTTCATGGTGCAGCCGCTGCAGAGCGCTTTTCAGGCGGTGGGCCAGGCGCCGCTGGAGGCGGCAGCGAGCTTGCGGGCATCCCCGCTGGATGCTTTTTTCAGCGTGGTCGTACCCCTATCCGCGCGGGGTTTTCTCACTGCGTGTGTGCTGACCTTTGCGCACACCGTGGGCGAGTTCGGTGTGGTGCTCATGGTGGGCGGCAACATTCCCGGCGAGACAAAGGTCGTCTCCATTGCAATCTACGAGCACGTGGAGATGCTGCGCTACTCTGAGGCGCATCTTTTGTCCGCAATCCTCGTCGCCTTTTCCTTCGTCGTGTTGCTGGTGGTGTACAGCCTCAACCGGCGCTTTCCTGTGCGGGTGGCCTGATGCTGCGCTTCGACCTGCGCCTGGCGCTTGATGGTTTTACCGTTGAGGCGGCTGCCGACCTGCCGATGCCCGGTATCACCGCCCTGTTCGGCCCCAGCGGCGCGGGAAAGTCGTCGCTCCTGCGTACCATTGCCGGCCTGGAGAGGGCCAGTGGACATCTGTCCTATGGGGACAGCTGCTGGCTGAGTCCCGACATCGATCTACCCCCGCACGCGCGACCGGTGGGCTATGTCTTTCAGGATGCTCGGCTGTTTACCCATCGTAACGTCGCCGGCAACCTCGCCTACGCCGAGCGGCGCAGCCGCGCCGGCGCCCCGGCAATGCGTGAGGTGGTGGCAGCGTTGGACATCGCGCCCCTGCTCAAGCGGGATGTGCGCAATCTTTCCGGTGGCGAGGCGCGGCGTGTGGCGCTGGCCCGCACGCTGCTCACAGGTGCCGAGCTTCTGCTGCTCGACGAGCCGCTCACCGGGTTGGATGCGGCGCGCAAGCACGAAGTGATGAACTACATTGCTGAGCTGCCGGAACGCTTTTCCGTTCGCATGCTTGTGGTCACACACAGCGTCGAGGAAGTCGTGCGTCTGGCGGCAGACATGGTCGTGATGGAGCACGGCCGTATCCTGCATCATGGCGAACCCGCTGCACTACTCGAACGCCTTGATGTGCAGGCGTTGAGCGGCGGCTTTGAGGCCGGAGTGATGCTCACGTCGACGCTGGAGACCATACTGCCGGAGCGCTTCGCCAGCATTGTGCGCATCGGCGAGCAGCGCATCACCGTACCGGAAGCCAGTGGGGGCGCCGTGGGAGACGTGTTGCGTCTGCATGTGCGTGCGCGCGATGTGGCCCTGGCGCTTCGCCCGGTGGAGGGCCTGAGCATTCGCAACCAGTTGCAGGGCCGCCTGTTGCGGCTGGACCCGATGGTGGGCAGCGGTTACGTGGAAGCGTTGGTCGACGTAGAAGGGCAGCACCTGCGCGCACGCATCACGACGCTTGCGGTGGAGGACCTGGCGCTTGAGCCGGGTCAGCTGGTGTATGCGCTTGTGAAAAGTGCCTCTCTTGCGGCTCAGGACACAGCCTGAGCGGGCTCAGGAAGGAACCTGAGCGGGCTCAGAAAGGAACCTGAGCGGTCATGACGGGTCCTGAGCTGCCAGGCTCTCTGCATAAGGCTTGCGCGCCGCCCACAGGAAGGCCACGCCGATCACGCCGAACAGGCACGTCATCACGATCATCGAGTAGCGCACACCTTCCGGGCCGGTAAACAGGTACTCGTTGAAGGCGCCGGCCAGCGGCGGACCGAACATCATGCCGGTAGCGCCGGTGAGCATGTACACCGCCGCCACGCGGGCGCGCAGGTTGGGTGGTGTGATTACGGGCAGCGCGCCGGAGGCGATGCCGAAAGGCGAGTTCACCGCGAGCAGGGCCGGTGCGAACAGAATGAATGCCCAGGTGGCATCGGACGCGAACTGCAGCGCCAGCACCGCCGGTATCGTCATGATGCCGCCGATCATGCCAGCCGTGATGTTGGCGTCCAGCCGGCCGCGGTCCGTCAGATAGCGGGCGATGGCTGCCACGAGGATGGGGCCGAGCGGTCCGAAAATGAGAAAGATCCAGCCGAAGGTTTGCGATGCTTCCGCCGCCGGTACGCCGTGGATGCGCACCAGGAACGTCACGCTCCAGAATACGAAGGCGTAGCCCATGAGCACCAGGGAGACGAAGCCCAGGTGATGCAGGACGATGGTGCGGGTATGGCGCCGATAGAACGCCAGCAGCTCGCTGCCACCACCCGGTTCCGGCGGCGGCGACGGTCGGCGCACGGGCTCGCGGATGATGAGAAACAACGCCGCAAGCAGCACACCGGGCGCGCCGACGTACACAAACGTCTGCTGCCAGGGTGCCAGCGCACCGACGATGGGCAGCACCAGGGGGTCTGCGCTTTCGACGATGCTGAGCACTGCTCCGCCGATGATGAAGGCGATGCCGGAGCCGGCGATGGGGCCTATCTGGAACACGCTGAGCGCCAGGGGGATGTCTTTTTTCGGAAAGTAGTCGCCGATGAGCGATGTGGTTGAAGGGCTCAAGGTGGCTTCGCCGATGCCACACCGATGCGTGCCGCGAACACCTGCCAATAGCTCTTGGCCAGGCCGCAGGCCACTGTGAGCAGCGACCACAGGAAGATGCCGATGGCAATGATGTGCTTGCGGCTCTTG
>JAUIED010000090.1 GCA_030428905.1 Gammaproteobacteria bacterium | reverse complement strand
GACGCCCGGCTGGCTCTCCCCGAAAACCACGTTTGAGGACATGTTCGAGGCGAAGATGAATCACTTTGTGGAGCATGTGCTCTACGGGGGCCCAAACATCGCCCCGGCAGTGGACGGACTTGCGGTGCAGCAGATGCTGAACGCGCTCTACAGCTCGGCGGAACGCGGTGGTAAGGAAGTCCGCATCCGCTGAGGATGCTACCGCTCACCCAGAAACGCAGCTATCACCTGAGCAAACGGTTCCGGCACGCGCGTCACGTCCATGTGGCCTGCCCCTTCCACCCAACGCAGCACGCCGCCGCCCGGTAGCGCAGTCAGACGCTCAGCCATACGCCGTGCCGGCAGCAAGGTCTGCGTGCCGCACAGCACGACCTTTGGCTGCGGCAACTGCGCGTACGTGGCGGGAGGCGTCGCGTCGTAGGAAACACCCACCGCTTCCTCGAAGATCTGCGGCTCCAGGGCAGCGAGCACGGCACGGGTGGCTTCAGGGAGGTCCGCCCATGCGGTTTGCGACCAGGCGGCAATAAACGCGCCGAGGCCGTCGTCGCCGCCGTGCACGCGACCTTCCTCGAAAGCGCGGATAATCGACCGATCCAGCGCCAGCGCATCCGCATCCTGCACGGGGTCCAGAACACCGAACAGCATGGGCTCGATGAGGCTCAGCGAGCACACCCGCTCCGGCGCGCGGCGCGCAAGCTGCGCCGCCAGAAAACCGCCCATGGAGTGGCCAATCAGATGGTGTGGTTCCGCTTGCGTCACCTGTAACAGCACATCGAGATGCTGTTCCAGTATGGGTTTCGTCTGATCGGGGGCATCGCTGCCGTAGCCCGCCAGGCCAACGGCGGTTACCCGAACGTCCCCAGCGCAACGCAGCAGTGCATCAGCCAGACGCAGCATGGGTTTGGCTGCGGAACCGGCACCGTGCACCACAAGCACCGGAATCGCGCCATCGCCCCGAACATGCACATCGACACGACCCGCACTCATGCGCGCGCACCCACACGCGCACCGGCCGGAATCCATTCGGCCGCCGCGTTTACCGTTTCCACTGCATACCCGGCGGCCCGTTTGTAGCTTCGCAGAAAGTCGTTCATCTCATCGGCGGAGATCACATCGTCAATGCGATCAAAGACACCGCCGCAGCGTGCGTCGAGCAGTTCGAGTATGGCAAATGGCCCCGCCTTTCGGTTGCGCAGCACCACGTCGGATATCTCGGCGCACAGCCGAGTGTCGTACTGCGCCAGCGCCGCCGCCGTCACCCCGTGGTCGAGCATCGCTCGCCCGAGGACACGCGCATCGACAATGGCCTGCGTGGCACCGTTGGAGCCTGTGGGGAACATCGGATGCGCCGCATCTCCCAGCAGCACTACGTTACCGTCCTGCCAGGTGGGGATCGGGTCGCGATCGATCATCGGGTACTCCAACACCGCATCGGCGCCGAGGATCATCTCAGGCACGCTGAGCCAGCCGTAGTTCCAGTCCGCGAATTGCGCCGCCACCTCTGCCGCATCAACCTGGCGGTTCCAATCGCCGTGCAAAGACCCGTCCTGGACCGTGCGCTCAGCAATCCAGTTGATCGTTGCAAGACCGCTTTGCTGGTCCGGCTCAGAGATCGGGTAGAACACCACCCGTTGCCGGTGCGAACCGAGCCCTACGAAAGAAGCACCGCCGCGGATCGGACGCGCGCGGCTGGTGCCCCGCCACATGATCGCGCCACCCCAATGTATAGGCGGCTGCGCCGGATGCATCTGCGCCCGTACCGCAGAGTGAATTCCGTCCGCACCGACGAGAAGCCGACCGGTCACCTCGTACGCGCCTGCGGCGCAATCCACCTGCACCACCACACCCGTATCACTGTTGCGATAACCGGTAACGCGATGGCCCGTGCGCAGCCGCTGCTCACCGAGCCTTTCCCGCACTATGCGGACCAGAAGCATATGCAGCGCCCCACGGTGCACGGAGTATTGCGGCCAACGGTACCCCGCCTGCAGGCCGCGGGGCTCCGCGTACACATCGTGGCCATTGCGCCCGACCAGCGCCCACTCGCGGCACGGCACGCCAACACCATCGAGCAGCCGTTCGTCGACGCCGAGCGCAAAGAGCTCGCGCACGGCATTTGGCTGCAGGTTGATACCCACACCCAGCGGCTTGAGGTGCTCCACCGCCTCGAAGACCACGCAGGGTACGCCGATCTGATGCAACGTCAGCGCGGTAACCAGGCCGCCGATGCCGCCGCCGGCAATGACCACCGATTGTTCGTCCAGTCCTCCCATGCAGCGATGCTACACCAGGCGCCGTAGCCTCGATCAGCACTTCCCCCTAGAATGCATCGCAGAATTCATAGCAAGAACGATCTCCAGGAGGGTCCACCATGGCGGAAGCCGATCTCGAAGCCGATCTGAACAATCTCACCATGTCAGCGGAGGCGCAGCCGCTGTTCGACGCCGTGGTGGCACACATCAAGGAGAACGTGGCGCCGATCACCGAGGAGTTCTACCGTCTCGGCGAAGGGCGTGCTGATCGTTGGAGCTGGGCGCCGGGTCAGCTCGAACTCCTGCAAACCGCCAAGGACAAGGCCAAGGCGGCGGGACTGTGGAACTTCTTTCTGCCGGACGCAGACACCGGCGAAGGCCTGAAGAACCTCGACTACGCCTACCTGGCAGCCGAGCTCGGCAAGAATCCTCTGGCCTCCGAGACGCTGAACTGCAGCGCCCCGGACACCGGCAACATGGAGGTGCTCGAGCGCGTGGGCACCGAAGCGCAGAAAGAGCAGTGGCTCAAGCCCCTGCTCAACGGCGAGATCCGCTCCTGCTTCGGCATGACAGAGCCCGGCCTGCCGAGCTCCGACGCCAAGAACATCGACTGCCGCGCCGTGCTGGAAGGCGATGAATGGGTGATCAACGGCGAGAAATACTACATCTCAGGCGCTGGAGATCCCCGCTGTAAGATCATGATTCTTATGGTTAAAACCAGCCCGGATGCGCCATCGCACCGGCAGCAGTCGCAGATTCTCGTGCCCATGGATACCCCCGGCCTCGAAGTACTCGGGCCCATGCACGTGTTCGGCCACGACGACGCGCCGCACGGTCATATGCACCTGAAGCTCACCAACTGCCGGGTGCCGAAGGAGAACATCCTGCTCGGCGAAGGCCGCGGTTTCGAGATCTCTCAGGTACGCCTCGGCCCGGGCCGCATCCATCACTGCATGCGCTCCATCGGCCAGGCCGAACGCGCGCTGGACCTGATGGTTCGACGCGGCCTTACCCGCGTGGCATTCGGTAAGCCCATCGCCCAGCTCGGCAAGAACATGGAAGTGATCTCCCGCGCCCGCATCGAGATCGAGGCCATGCGACTGATGGTCCTCAAAGCCGCCAAGGCCATGGACGTGCTCGGCAACAAGGAAGCACGGCTCTGGGTGCACATGGTCAAAGCCATGGTGCCCGAGCGGGTGTGTCAGATCATCGATCAGGCGATCCAGATCCACGGCGCCACCGGTGTGTCGCAGTGGACGCCGCTGGCCGATATGTACACCGGCCAGCGCACGCTGCGCCTGGCCGACGGCCCGGACGAGGTGCACCACATGGTGGTAGGCCGCGCGGAGCTGCGAAAGTACGACGGCATCGTTTGACGAACCGGACATGCGCCCCGCTGGTCGGGGCGCATGTCAGCCGAAACGTGCGTCAGCGTGCGCAGGCCACAAGCGCCGCGCTGTGCTCTGACGATCGAACACCCGTACCTGCAAGGTGCACAGACCGGGCGTGTCCGCTGTGACGATCGCACCGGCAATGTCAGCAAACCCGGCACGGAAGTGGTTGCTGGATTTGAGCGCGACGAAATCGTAACGCCGCACGTCCACACCTACCGCCAGAAACGGCTCCGCGTCGAAGGTCTGCGATCGACGGGAGGCGACAATCACCTGCATGCCGCCGATGTCCAGCCGCACCATCGGCCCGAGATGGAGCGGTGTGCCGCGAAACATGTGGGTCATCACGAGCTTCCCGTCGGAGATGCTGCGAACCTCTGCGCGCGCGTGAATCGGTTCTCCGTGCAGATCGTCCGTGCGGCCACCCAGGCTGACATCAAGGCTCGCACCGACGCCTGCCGCAATGCTCCGGGCGACGGTATCCGCATCAACGATGAAGCCGAACACTGCACGCTCCCCAAGATCGGCATCGAGCATGGCGCGCAGTAGGTGTGTGCCGTCTCCGGGACTGCCACCGCCGCAGTTGTCAGAGGTCTCGTTGATAACGACGGGGCCATCGGTGCCATCGCGCTTGAGTGACTGCGCACGTTGCACCGCCTGCTCCGCCGACAGGCTTTCCGGATGGAAGCTATCCCGAGAAGCCCACAATTCATCCGCCACCCGGGCCGCCAGCAGAGCGCCGCCATCGTCGAAACTGGTAACCGCAATCATGCTGCCCACGTGTGGCACATCCGTATAGGGAAAGCCGTGAAACCAGCTCACATCTACCACGTCCGCGTCGGATTCCGCCGCAAGTACCTTCTCCAACATCTCGGCACCAGGCCCACCGAACGTCGTTGTGGTGGGGATCAGCATGGGGACGTTGACCACGTCGCAACGGCTTTTCCGATTGCGCTCGCACATGTCGACGATGAGGTTCACCGCCTCGCAGGACCGCTCATGCATATCCACATGCGGATAGTGGTGGCAGGCGAACATGCCCTGCAGCATGTCCGCCAACCGCTGCGTCACATTGCCGTGCAGATCGAAGGTCGCAACCACCGGCAGGTCGTCACCAACGGCGCGCCGGATACGGGCGACGAAGTCTGCCTCGAGATCAGGGATGCCATCTACAACACCAGCGCCGTGCAGCAGGAGCACCAGGCCGTCGACTGTGCCCGCATCCAACAACCGGTCGATGAATTCATCTGCCAGCGCGTCGTAAGCTTCCCGTTGGACGGTACCGGACGGCTGCGCCCAGGCGTGCAGCAACGGCACCGCCTCGATGCCGAGCGCGAGGCAGGCATCCACGGCGCCCCCGAGGTCCGACTCCTGCCCCGCGGTTCGCAGCAGTTGCTCTCCTCTGCGCACAGCGAAATCGGCCAGCGGCGTCAGCCCCCTGGCATAGGTATTGGTTTCGTGTTCGATGCCACCAATGGCGATGCGCACGATCAGGCCTCCAGCAACGTCGCAAGATACTCAAGAAGGGTATCGTACCGCGCACCGCCAAAATCTTCGCGCTCCTCGGCGCTCCAGCCCCGCATGCTTTCGCGCATCTGGGCGGCGGCATCCAAATGATCTGCAAGATCGGCAACCGCAGCGAAGCGCACGTCGATTGTGAACAGCACCACATCATCGCGCAGCTTGCGCAGGGTCTGGCGTTCGCTGCGCAGGACCTGTGCCTCTGCAGGCAGCGACGGTTCGGGCTCGACGCGGGGATGAAAGCGATCTGCATCGGCGTGCATGGACCAGTTGCGCCGCTCGAAGATCCGCTGCGGCGGCAGGCGTTCAAAGAAGCGCTGCATGTGCGCACCAATCACCTCGTTGAGCCCATCCACTGTCGCATGAATGGCCCAGAGCGGTTGGCCGATTTTCTCCTTCAACGACCAATAGGATGGCGAACACAACGACGCGGCAACGAGTTCGTACACATCACCGTTGCGCTGCATGACACACAGATCATCCGGCACCAGAAGCGATGCCTGCTCAAGCGAATCTACGTAGGACTGCTGAAGATGCTCTGCCACACAACGTGCAGAAAGCGCGGCAGCATCCGCGCCGTTTTCGAGGCAGGCAAATACCTGCTCACGCTGATCGCGCAGCAGCGCGGCCTTGCGTTCGCGCTCCGACACGCTGATGCGATGGGGAAACCATTGGGCGGCATCCATGGGCGACAAACCCAGACGATACCGCCCGCCGGCGCCGCGCCAGGGCGGCGCTTGAAAGATGGCGTCAGGCGACAGTGAGGTCGACGACTGTAGCACCGTTGGCGGCACGGCTGATCGACGCCATGCCGTTGTCGCACGCTTTCTCCGTGCTGTAGGTTTCGCTGGTGCCGATCACCTGCCCGTTGGTGGACTTCAGATTGAAGCGAAAGCCGTTCTTGGCCGCCTTCTTGTCGAAGCAGTTGGCGTTGCCGCAGTTCTTCTGCACGGACGCCACACCGTTTTTGCAGCCGGACTTCGAGGCATAGCCCTGGCTTGCCAGCACGATCTCGCCATTGCTGGCTTTGAGGCGGAAACGGAATTTGCCGCCCTTGTCTTTGAAGATTTCGAATTTCCCGGCCACGTTTGCTCCCTCAGGTAAATGGCCAGTGAACATTAACGCCAACGGGAGGACGACTCAACTTGCCTTCAAGGCACCGGAGTATCTGTTATCCGAATATCTGGTCTACCGACAGCCCGTGGCTCTCCATAGAGCGCCGTAAACGCCGCAACGCCTCCATCTGAATCTGCCGCACGCGTTCCCGCGTGAGGCCAATGTCCGTGCCCACCTCCTCAAGCGTCGAGGTCTTGTGACCGCGCAGCCCGAAACGTCGGGCCAGCACTTCCTGGTGCTTGTCGGATAAGTCTGTGAGAAGCGCCTCGAGCTTGACTATCAGGTCCTGGCGCTGCACCTGCGCGGCGGGATCGGGACTGTTCTCATCAGGAATCATCTCAAGGAGCTGCCGATCATCGCCGGAACGCAGATCGTCCAGCGAGTCGATGCGCTCGTTGAGCTTGAGCAGGCGGCGGACGTCATCCACCGGGCGATCGATCAACCGGGCAATGTCATCAGGCGTGGGGTCGTGGTCCAGTTTCTGCGCCAGCTCCCGGGCTGCACGCAGGTACACATTCATCTCCTTTACCACATGCACCGGCAGGCGGATGGTGCGAGTCTGATTCATCAGCGCCCGTTCCATGCTTTGCCGGATCCACCAGGTGGCGTAGGTAGAGAAACGGAAGCCGCGCTCCGGATCGAACTTCTCCACCGCGTGCATGAGGCCGAGATTGCCCTCCTCGATGAGGTCAAGAAGGGAAAGACCGCGCGACAGGTATCGCCGCGCAATCTTCACCACCAGACGCAGGTTCGACTCGATCATGCGCTTGCGCGCGCGTTCGTCCCCGGCTTGTACCAGCCGGGCGAAGTGTTTTTCTTCGTCCGCGCTGAGAAGCGGCGAAAACCCGATCTCTTTCAGATAGAGCTGCGTCGCGTCCGGTGCCTCACGTCGGGTGTCAACGTTCAGCGAGCTGGCGGGTTGCGGGGCCATCTAGCGTCCTTGCTTGTGTGCAAACCGTGTCTGGAAAAGCAGGACGGGCGGCGCTTAACGCAAAACCGACCTCGGACTAATAGGTTCGCCATCCTTGCGAATTTCGAAGTGCAGCTTTGCCGCCCGTCCTGTACCCCCTATGTCGGCAAGACGCTCGCCAACTTTAACGGTTTTGCCCTCCGCCACCGCCGCATCCGCATTGAAGCCATAGGCGCTCAGATAACCACCCGCATGGCGGATGATGACGAACGTTTCGAATCCACCAAGGCCCGTGCCGGAGTACACCACCGTACCTGGGGCCGCGGCCTTTACGCGCGTGCCCGCCTGCACAGAGAAGTCCAATCCCTTGTTGCCACGGCCGAACTCACCCGTAGGCTTCGCGGAAACGGGCCAACTGAAGGATGGAGCGCGCTGCGGTGCCGCTCTCGGTTTTGCCGGCCGGGGCGGCGGCTTGGCCGACGGTTTTTTGACGGCGACGGCGCCGCCGCGCAAACGCAAGCGCTGCCCAGGGTAGATGGTGTAAGGCGCGCGCAGACCGTTGCGTGCCGCCAGCTGTTTCACATCAAGGCCGAAACGCCAGGCGATGGAGTACAGGGTGTCTCCTTTGCGCACCACGTAGTTCTGCACCCGTGCATCGGGCGGCTGCGCCCGTTCCGTGATCAACGGCCGCCCCTGAGTGGCACACCCGGTGAGCAGTGCAAGCCCCAGCAACAGCGCGATCCGGCGCATCGTCAACGCCCCATACGTACCAGCGCAAACAACGCCAACACCCCAACCACCGCGGCAGCGAGCACACCCGGTACGTACGGCGTGAGGCCAGCAGCCGCGTAGGCGTCAGGCGACAACAGCCCCTCGGCGCCACGCCACGGCCAGAGATTGGGCAGCGCGCCAATCATGAACCCGGTGAGCAGGGCCAGAAGGGCATCGCGATAGCGTCCCAGGAGCCACGAAAGAAAGCGGGAGAACAGCAACAGCCCCACCACACAGCCCGAGGCAACGCTGGCAATGACGTCCAGACGAAGCTCGGCGACTGCCGCGAGCACCGGCGCGTACAGGCCCATGGCCAGCAACATGAAGCTGCCGGATACTGCCGGCAACAACCAGGCACACACGGCGATAACGCCGCCGAAGAAGAACAGCCACAAAGAACCGTGATCCTGAGCGGTGGGTAGCTGCGTTAGTAGAAAGCCAATGGCGATACCGGGCACACCATACAGCAGTAGTTTCGGCCAGGGCCGTTCCCGGCCGATGTGCCACGCGGAAGCGAGTATCAAGCCGAAAAAGAACGCCCACACGACCGGCGGCATGGTTTCCAGCAGATAGGTCAGCGCACGTGCGAAGGTGAAGATGCCGACCATCATGCCGAGACCAAGCACCAACAGGAACGTCAGGTTGCGCGCCTGCCAGTACTGCACGGGTGCTTTGAAGAAATCCAACGGCGACTGCCGGCTGAGACCAGCCAGCGTATCTACCAGCTCATCGTAGATGCCGGACACGAAAGCGATGGTGCCGCCAGACACCCCGGGCACCACCTCGGCGATGCCCATGCCGAGGCCACGCACGGCCACACCACCCCATGCCGACAGCGATCGGCTCATCCGCCTTCCATGGGCTGCACACCCTTCAGCAATGGCACGAAGCGCACGTACTCGATGGTCTCGGACACCAACCCATCCGGCGTGCGATCGATAATCTTCAACTCCTGCGTGCCGCTGCTGCCTACCGGCACCACCATGCGCCCGCCCACCGCGAGTTGATCGGTCAGCGCCGTGGGAATCTCCCGGGGCGCGGCGGTGACGAGAATACCGTCAAAGGGCGCCTCGTTACGCCAACCCGCATAGCCGTCACCAAGGCGCAGCCGCACGTTGGTTGCACCCAGAACACTCAAGCGCTCACGCGCACGCACCAGCAGCGCCTCGATGCGCTCCACCGAGAACACAGAATCCACCAACTCCGCCAGCACCGCCGTCTGATAGCCGGTACCGGTGCCTACCTCCAGCACGCGGCGGGGATGCTTCTGCATGAGCAGCTGCGTCATCAACGCGACGATGAACGGCTGGGAGATGGTCTGGCCATGCCCGACCGGCAGCGCCGAATCTTCGTAGGCGCGGTGCGCCAGCGCTTCGTCCACGAAGATGTGACGCGGTACCCGCCCCATCACGTCGAGCACCTGCGGATCATCAATGCCGCGCTCGGCAAGCCGTCGCACGAGCCGATCGCGCGTGCGTTGAGATGTCATGCCGATGCCGCGAACGTCCATGGCGCTCATGCCGCCTGGCTCACGTCGGTGAGATCGAACCCCTGTGCGAGAAATACCGTGGCGTAGGCGCCTGCCGGCAAGGTAAAGCGCACCGCCAGCGCATCGCTCGCGCAGGCTTCCACCGTGAGATCACGCGCCTCGGCCACGAACGCTCGTCGATCCTGCTGCACACCTGCGTGTTCGAGCGCATCCATGACATCCGCGAAAGGCTGCAACGCCTCGCGTTCGATCTCGGCTGCAGCATCGGCGCTGGCCGAGCGACCACGCCCCCATAACGGGCCGGTGGGCAGCCCCGCGGCATCGGCCACATCTCCCGGCAGCAGACTGTCCCAGGTACCCTGCTCGCGGCGTGCGTCGAGCACTGCGTTGAACAGTGTGCCGCGCAGCACCGAGAGGTAGAGACCCTGTTTGAAGCGGGAGATCTTGCGGCGGCGCCGATGCAGCACCCAATCTGTAGCCTGCGCCAGGTTATCGCCGCCAAAGCGCTGAGGGCCGAAAGCGTTGGGAAAACGGCAGTCCAGCGTTGGCGTATCGCGCACGCCGCTGAGCACCACACAGAAATCGTTGGCAGCCACTTCACCCCGCCGCAGCTTCTTCGTGTGCCGGCTCATCTCCAACACCGTCACCTCGGCATCGATTGCGCCGGTGTCGAATTCGCCATCCGGAACGCTGAACCACTGCCTGGTGATCGCGTGTTTGTCTTTCATCCCCGCGTATCCCACATCGCGGGTCGGTACGCCAGCGCATCGGGCGATACGCGCCGCCGCATCGGTGGTGTTGATACCCACCTTTTCCACGTACAGATATTGGTGCGCACCCTCTCCACATGGCACGAACGCCAATTGTTCATCGACCCGAAAGTGCTCAGGAGCAGATTTGAAGCGAGCCGTTGGTCGCGCCATGGGGTTCACCGTGCCGGCTCGGGCACCAGAAAGAACACTTCATCTTCCCGCACCATGCCGAGATCCTGACGGGCGCGCGCTTCAATGGCGGTGTGCCCGTCTTTAAGCGCCAGCACCTCCTGCTCGAGCAGGCGGTTGCTGCGCTCCAGCGCCTGCGCCTGTGCTGCGCGCTCAGCCACCTCGACGCGCAGCGCCTCGTTGGCAAAGTGGCCGCTGTCGGAAAACCAGGCCTTGTACTGCAGGCCGAGGATCAGAACCACCAGCAGCACACACACGGCGCGCATCACGAGCGGGCGAACTCCGCGCGCCCGCGGTAAATTGCCGCATCACCGAGCGCCTGCTCGATGCGCAGCAACTGGTTGTACTTGGCGACCCGATCGCTGCGGCACAGAGAACCGGTTTTGATCTGGCCGGCGCCGGTACCGACCGCCAGATCGGCGATGGTGACATCCTCCGTCTCGCCGCTGCGGTGGGAAATCACCGCCGTGTAGCCGGCGTCGCGCGCCATGCGAATGGCCGCCAGCGTCTCGCTGAGCGTGCCGATCTGATTCAACTTGATGAGGATGGAGTTGCCCACGCCTTCGTCGATGCCGCGCTTGAGGATCTGCGTGTTGGTTACGAACAGATCATCGCCGACGAGCTGCACACGATCTCCCACTGCGGTGGTGAGCCGCTTCCAACCGTCCCAGTCGTCTTCATCCATGCCGTCCTCGATGGACACGATCGGATGCGCCTCGGTGAGCGAGCGCAGATAATCGGCAAAGCCCTGGCTGTCAAACTGTCGGCCCTCACCGCTCAGATTGTAGGTGCCATCCTGGTAGAACTCCGATGCCGCACAGTCCAGCGCCAGAGTCACGTCCTCACCCAGCTTGTAGCCGGCGTTCGCGACGGCTTCGGCGATGACCTCCAGCGCCTCAGCATTGGAGGCGAGGTTCGGCGCAAATCCGCCTTCATCGCCCACCGCCGTGGTCAGCCCGCGCGCACTGAGCACGGCCTTCAGCGCATGGAACACCTCCGCTCCGCAGCGCAGCGCCTCGCGAAAGCTGGTCATGGACACGGGCTGCACCATGAACTCCTGAATGTCGACGTTGTTGTCGGCATGCTCGCCGCCGTTGAGGATATTCATCATCGGCACGGGCATGGTCATCTGCGGTGCGCCGAAGAGCTGGTTGACGTGGCGGAACAGCGGCATTCCAGCAGCGTTTGCCGCGGCTTTTGCCGCCGCCAGCGACACGGCGAGGGTGGCATTGGCGCCAAGATTGGATTTGTTCTGCGTGCCATCAAGCTCCAGCAGCCGAGCATCGAGCGCTTCCTGGTCGCCTTCGTCCAGGCCCGAAACGCCAGAGGCTATGGCGCCGTTGACCGCGGCCACCGCATCGAGCACGCCCTTACCCAGATAACGGCCTTTGTCCCCGTCACGCTTTTCCAGTGCTTCTCGGGAGCCGGTGGAGGCGCCGGATGGCGCGCAGGCCATGCCGATGGCGCCGGAGGCCGTGTGCACCTCCGCTTCGACGGTGGGATTACCGCGAGAATCAAGCACCTCGCGACCGATGACTTTAACGATCGACACTATGAAATCCTTAAACCGTGAGTCTGCTCAGGAGACCGAATTTTCAAGGAAAGGCTGGGCCTTTGCCACCTCGTCCAACGCCTTGAGCTGGGTGAGCAGCGCCTGCATGTGATCCAGCGGCCATGAATTCGGCCCGTCACACAACGCTTCCGCCGGGTTCGGGTGCGTCTCCATGAACACTCCGGACACCCCTGCGGCCACCGCCGCACGCGCCAGTACCGGTACCATGCTGCGATCGCCGCCGGATGCATGGCCGAGGCCGCCCGGAAGCTGCACGGAGTGGGTGGCGTCGAACACCACCGGTACGTTCGTGGCACGCATGATGGCCAGAGAGCGCATATCCGACACCAACGTGTTGTAGCCAAAGCTCACGCCCCGCTCGCACACCATGATGCCGGGGTTGTTCGTGGACCGCGCTTTCTCTACCACGTTGACCATGTCGCCAGGGGCGAGGAACTGGCCCTTCTTGATGTTGACCGGCTTGCCCTGGGCGCAGACGTTGACGATGAAGTTGGTCTGCCGGCAGAGCAACGCCGGTGTCTGCAGCACGTCCACGACGTCCGCCACTTCGTGCAGCGGCGTGTCTTCGTGCACGTCGGTGAGCACCGGCACGTCCAGCGTCTCGCGCACCTTGGCGAGGATACGCAGGCCTTCACCGATACCCAGCCCGCGAAACCCTTCCAGGGAGGAGCGGTTGGCCTTATCGAATGAGCTCTTGAAGATGAACGGAATGCCGAGGTCGTCGGTGATGCGCTTGAGCCGCTCAGCCGCATGCAGCTGCAGCGACTCGCTTTCCACCACGCAGGGCCCGGCGATGAGGAAGAAAGGCTGGTCGATGCCGACCTCGTGTCCGCAGAGCTTCATACTCACGCCGACTGCTTCGCGAACGCACGGCCATCCTGCGCGTGTTCGAGCGCGGCTTCGATGAAGCCCTTGAACAGAGGATGCCCGTCGCGGGGCGAGGAAGTGAATTCCGGGTGAAACTGGCAGGCGATGAACCAGGGGTGGTCCTTGAGCTCGATCATCTCCACGAGCCCGTCCTCGCTGAGGCCGGAGATCACCAGGCCCGCATCTTTGAACCGCTGCAGGTAGTTGTCGTTCACCTCGAAGCGGTGCCGATGGCGCTCACACACACGCGTGGAACCGTACATTTGCGCTGCGCGAGAGCCCTCCTCCAGGAAGCTCGGTTGCTCGCCGAGGCGCATGGTGCCACCCAGATCCGCACCCTGATCGCGTTGCTCCACCGCTCCGCCCTGACTGGTCCACTCGGTAACGAGGGCAATCACCGGATGGGCGCAGTGGGCGTCCACCTCTGTGGAATTGGCGCCTTCAAGACCCGCCACGTTGCGGGCAAAGTCGATGATCGCCGCATGCAGGCCGTAGCAGATGCCAAGGTACGGCAGGCCGTGCTCACGCGCATAACCCGCCGCCATGATCTTGCCTTCGAAGCCGCGCTGGCCGAAACCGCCCGGCACGAGGATGGCAGACACATCGTCGAGGCATTCGGTGCCCTGCCGCTCCAGCTCCTCAGCATCGACAAAACGGATGTCGATGCGCGTGCCGGTCTTGATACCGGCATGTTTGATGGCTTCCGTGAGCGACTTGTAAGCGTCCTGCAGATCGAGGTACTTGCCGACGAAGGCGATGCGCACACTGCGCGCCGGGTGCAGCTCTGCCTGCACCACCGCCTCCCACTCAGACAGATCCGCGGCCGGGCAGTCCAGGCCGAGCTTCTGCACGACGTACTCGTCCATGCCCTGCTCGTGCAGCAGCGCCGGCACCTGGTAGATGGTCTGCACGTCGTAGACGCTGATGACCGCCCGTTCCTCAACGTTGGTAAACAGACCAATCTTGCTGCGCGCATCCCGCGGCAGGGGAACCTCGGATCGGCAGGCCAGAATATCCGGCTGCAGGCCAATGCTGCGCAGCTCTTTCACGGAGTGCTGTGTGGGTTTGGTTTTGATCTCGCCAGCCGAACGGATGTGCGGCACGAGCGTCAGGTGGATCAGCAGCGTATTGCCGGCACCCGCCTCCAGACGCAACTGGCGAATGGCTTCGAGAAACGGCTGCGATTCGATGTCGCCCACCGTGCCGCCGGTTTCGACGATGACCACGTCGTAACCCTCGCCGCAGAGCCGGATGCGCCGCTTGATCTCATCGGTGACGTGCGGGATGACCTGCACCGTGCCGCCGAGGTAGTCACCGCGACGCTCCCGGCGGATCACTTCCGCATAGATACTGCCGGTGGTGAAGTTGTTACCCCGGGTCATCTGCACACGGCTGAAGCGCTCGTAGTAGCCGAGATCCTGGTCGGTCTCGGCGCCGTCGGCCGTGACGAACACTTCCCCGTGCTGGAAAGGCGACATGGTGCCTGGATCGACGTTGATGTACGGGTCCATCTTCAGCACGTTCACCTTCAGGTGGCGTGCTTCGAGAACGGCAGCAAGTGAGGCGGTGACGATGCCCTTCCCCAGGGAAGAGACGACGCCACCGGTAACGAATATATATCGGGTCATCGGTTCCATCTTGCCGACGTCCCGGTGGCCGGAATGGGCACTCAGGAGGTTCGGACGAAGGTTGAGAGGCTGGCGCTTTGCCAGGCGCAAGATGGAAGCGCAAGTTAGCAAATGGCCGGGGGAAGCTCAACCGAATTGACGTGTGCCTGTGCCTTTTCGCCGCCCCCGTGAACCTCCTCCCCTAGAATTCCTCCCGAGCCGACCCGTGGTAACCCTCAGGCACATCAAACAAAGCCCCGTCCGGCTCCTTGCGGCTGAGGATCTCCGCGGTGTAGGTGACCGTTCCGGAGCGCGGATCGTACTCCTCCGAGCGGACCATCATGCGCAGCTCAGGCGAGTACCAGGTGGTTTTCACCACCTCGATGGGTTTCTCGTTGCCGAGGCTGCCGGCGGCAAACACCGTGGTGTGCCGCGTGCCTTCCACACGAATACCATCGATTTTTTTCTGACCCAACGGCTCGACGCTGCTCTGCCCCACACCTTCCGAGCCGTCGAACAGTTCGACGAAGTCGAGCATCGGCACGGCTGGTACCGCCACGGAGGGCGCATCACCCACGGAAGTGACATTGACAATTTTGCGCACCACACGCACGTCCTCGCCGGCGGGGGGCTTTGGCTCATCCACGTCCACGTCGATTTCCACCACCGGTGCGGCCATCACGCCGTGGGGCACCGCCATGGGCGGCAGCGGCGGCAGCGGTACCGCGAGGTTGTGCCCCGCATCGAGCATGAGGTTTCGCCCACCGTCCTGAATGAACACCACCTGCCCATCACCCTCCTGGATTTCGCGGCGCTCACGACCGGCAGAGTCGCGATAGAGGGTTTCCACCTGCTCGTTGACGATGCGGTTGCCGTCACACAGCGAGCGCTCGGAGCGGGTAGTGAGCCGCGCGTGAACCGGCGCGTTCTTCACCACCTCGGCGTTCGGCAGGCCGTGCCCCGGCACCAGCGGTGCGGAAACGGCTTTGCGCACTACTACTTCGGCGGCGAGTGCGTGCGCCGCAATCAGGCACAGGGCTGCTGCGATCACCAGTTTGTTCATTAGGATCTCCTCTCAGTGTGATGGATGGGCCTGATGCAGGTACACGGCACGCGCAAGACCACGACTGTCGCGCACGATGGTGGCATCTACCATGCGCGTGGCCGGCCCGGCACGCACCGAAAAAGTGCGCACGGGAACCTGCTGGCGCACCACGGTGTAGCTGTTTTCGGGAATCGGTACGGGAGCGACATCACGCACCGGCACCTGCCAAAGCAGCGCACCCAGCGCTGCCACACCGATGCCCGCAGCCACCGGCAGGTACCATCGGCGCCGTTTGCGGGGCAATTGCCGCAGCAATTCGCGGTGCAGCCCTGGAGGCGCCGTTTGACCGTCGAGCATGCGTCGATGCTGTTCCAGCGCCTCGTCCAGCGCCTTGTCAGTAGCACTCATATTTCAACTCCTCGAGCGCAACACCCTGCTGCGCCTCGAAATTCCCTTTCAGTGCGGTGCGCGCCCGGTTGATGCGTGATCGGATCGTGCCGACAGGCACACCGAGGATCTGTGCCGCCGCTGCGTAGTCGACATCCTGCAGGCAGCACATGACCAGCGCTTCGCGCTGATCCAGCGGCAGGGCCGCAATCGCCTTGCCGATTCCCTGCTGCATCTGCAACCACGCCGCTTCGGACTCCGCAGAGCGCACCGATGGTTGATCGCCGTCGGCCGCCCGCGCATCGCCTGATGTGCCGCGCAGCAGCACGCGCACCTGGTTGCGGAGAATCCCGTATAGCCAGTTACGGGCATTCGCCGAGCGTCCCGCGTCGAACTGCTGCGGCCGCTGCATGACGTGCAGCATCACCTCCTGAGTCGCTTCTTCCGCCACGGCGCGCGATGCAGACACTGCCAGCGCAAAGCGGTACAACGCATCGGCGTGACGCTCGTAAAACGCGGTGAAGCTCGCCTCGCATCCGTCGGCGAGTCGGGCAATGAGTTCAGCGTCGCTGGGCACGCTCGGCTCTTTGGTGTACTTGATGAGTAATGTCAGCGAGGCGGAACAAAGTTCCCGCTGGCATTCATCGGTTGCCAGCAAACGTCCACCGGCGGCGCAATGCGAAGATCTGCGATCGCCACGAGCACATCATCGGCGAACACCAGCGGCACGCGATCGCGCATCCAGGCCGCCACACCCAACCGCCGCAGCACCTCGCCGACCGGCTCCGGCCGCGCGCCGTGTGGCCAGACCCTGCCTGCCGCACCGAAACGTGCTTCGAGCCGGCGCGCATGGGTCGCCGTGACCCGCAGCGCGCCGTGCGGCAGACTGCAGTCTTCCTCTGAAGTCAGCGGGTAAGAATCTCCCAGGTGGGCGGCGAAGTAGATATGCCCCGCCCACTCCACAAGCGTGCCGCCTTGAACCTGCACAGGCGCAGGCCTGTGCGCGAGGAACGCGCGCAGCGTCGATACCGGTACCCGCCGGGAGAAGCGCGCAAGCCACCAGGCGAGCACCTGCACGGCCACCGCTTCGTCATCGTCGAGCAACGTTGCGGGTAACGGATCCATATCAACCAGCAGCCGACGCGCCGCGGCATCCTGCACCCGGGCGCGCGCCGCCACATCGGCCAGACGCACCTCGGCATCCGGCCAGCGATCCACCAGCGCCGGAAGCAGGCGGTGCCTCAGGTAGTTGCGGTCGATGCCGAGGCTTTCGTTGCTTGGGTCCTCCACATGGCACAGCTGCTGTGCATATGCGGCAATGTCGGTCTGGGTTATCTGCAGCCAGGGACGGCGCAATACGCCTGCGCCGAGGCGCCGCGACTCCGGCATGCCGTACACCCCACGCCCCTGCACCAGACGCAGAAGCGCGGTCTCCGCCTGATCACGCTGGTGGTGCGCGGTGAGAAGCACATCATCAACACGCAACAGCTTCGCAAACCACGCATACCGGGCTGCACGGGCAGCTGCTTCGAGGCTACCCGAAGCGGGCACATTCAGGCGCGTGGCGAGAAACCGCACACCAAGCGCTGACGCCTGCCCCTCTACCGCGGCGCACCAATCGGCAGAGTCCAGGTGCAATCCGTGATCGGCGTGCACAACGCACAAGCGAGCCAGCGGAAGCGACGCTG